>JAEWVM010000252.1 GCA_023396615.1 Spirochaetota bacterium
ACTCATGAAGCACGAAACGGTGTGGATGATATTGACGCTTTTCTCTCTGACGTGCGAAGCGGTGTTGAAATGGTTGCAATCGTAGCTCCGGCTGCTGCAGCAAATTTTCCCGGCAAATATCTCAAACTGAACACATGGCTTAAATCGCTCGGTATAAAAGCTGTTTTCGATGTAAGTTTCGGCGCTGAACTTACCGTAAAATCATATCTAGATCATGTAAATAAAAATAAGCCGAAGACTGTGATAGCTCAGCCGTGCCCTGCAATTGTTTCTTTTATTGAATTGTATCAACCCGAGCTTATTGAACATCTAGCACCGGCCGATTCTCCGATGCTTCATACTGTGAAAATGATCAAGACTTTCTATAAGAAATATGCCGATGCAAAAATCGCCGTGATTTCGCCATGTTATGCAAAAAAACGTGAGTTTGATGAAACAGGACTTTCTGATCAAACTTACAATGTTACTTATAAATCAATTGATAATTTTATGCGTGTTAACGGCGTAAATCTCTCAGCTTTTCTTGAAACAGATTTTGATAATCCGCCTGCAGAAAGAGGAGTTCTATTTTCATCACCCGGCGGTCTTCTTGCAACCGCAGAAAGGGATATGCCTGGAATTTCTTCAGTTACAAGAAAAATTGAAGGAGTCCATGCGATTTATCCATATTTAAAGGGCTTTTCTGAATCGATATCTTCCGGTACAAATCCTCTTCTGGTTGACTGTCTCAATTGCGAAATGGGGTGCAACGGCGGACCTGGAACTTTAAACCATGGAGCGCATGTAGATAAAATTGAAAGTCTTGTAAGAAACAGAAATGTTAAAATGCAGAAAAAATATGATAAGGGGAAAATTGAAAAAACATCCAAGAACGTAGATAAGGTTCTATCAAAATACTGGAAAAAATCGCTATATGTAAGAAAATATGATAATCTTTCAGAAAATAACACCATTTCAATTCCTAACGATTCTGAACTTTCTAAAATATGGGAAGCTCTTAAAAAACAGGGTGATAAGGATATACTGAACTGTTCATCATGCGGTTATGGCACTTGTCTTGATATGGCTGTTGCGATTCATAATGGATTAAATAAGCCTGAAAACTGTCATTTTTATAAACAGGCTATGCTTGAAGTAGAGCATCAAAAGGCACAAGAAGGGCAGTCGTCTGCACTAAAAGCTCTGCGTCAAATAGATGAAAGTCAGAAAAAACTTAAGATGGAGTATCAGAAAAAAAGCCACCTTGCTCAGGCTATTTCTGCGACGACGTCAGAGCTTGAAGTTAACAATGAATCGATAGCGGATATGGCGATGAAGCTTTCAGCTCTTTCAAATGATCAGAAAGACGCGCTGACAAAACTTATACAGGAAGTCCGCCAGGCTAATGAATTTTCAATGCAGCTTAAACCGATTGTTAATTCGATTACCGAAATTGCAGAACAGACGGACATGCTTGCGCTTAATGCAGCGATTGAGGCGGCACGTGCCGGAGATGTCGGACGCGGATTTGCCGTTGTTTCCGAAGAAGTAAAAAAACTTGCGGAAACTACCCAGAAAGAAGTTAAAAAAATTGAACCATTTGCTGATAATATTCAGAAAACTTTTAAAAGCATATCTGAAAGCAGTGATAATGTTTTCGAACAGTTTGCATCGATAGCCAAATTGATGGAAGAAGTTACAACAGCAACTGAAGAGATGGCTGCTGCAACAACCAATCTGAATAAGGAAGTTGAGACAATGGTAGAATCAAACAGAGATTTTATCAATTCTACTGATATTTAACTTATAAAAAATAAATCCGGTTTATTTTTTATTTTGTATCTGAAAAAATCCGGCTTGATTTTTATAATAATATTTCTGAAAGTACTCCGTGTGGGGTACGAATGAATATTCTTCTCAAGCGCAGAAAAAACACACCGCGGGAGCTTGATTCCTTTTTTGATTCACGGATTGTTATTCATGTAGGGGACTCTAAACTTGAGCGTAAGCTCGAAAGTGTTCTTCATCATGAAGGATTTTTGAATGTAGCAGTTCTTTCGTCACGAAAAGTCTTTTTCTCATATGTGAAAAGCAATAAGCATGATTTAATTGTATATGACATAGATTGCGATTATGAATCCGAATCAGGTCTTTCGTTAATCCAGAAAATACGTTCTGATGATTCTGACACGGCAATTATCACTTTTTCTTCAGAAGAGCCTGACAGGCATAAAATGCTTGAGCTTAATATCGATAATAATTTTATAAAGCCTTTTTTAACGGCAAATTTTGTAAAAGCTGCTAAACGCGCCATAGGCGCGAAAAATAATTATGAAATCGGAATGCAGTTTTTTGATGCATTATTCGGCATGCAGATGTGTACTCATAGGGATCTTCATCAGAGGACATTTGATCATGTAATACGCACTACTAAAATATACGGCAAATTTCTTTTATTTTTGAGTAAAAACGGACATATTGATCTTACTTCATGGGCTTTGAAAAATTGTCTTATGGCATCCCTGGTACATGATATAGGTAAACTTCTTGTTATGCACGGCATAATGTATAAAGAAGGTAAGCTTTCATCATTTGAATTTGAACAGATCAGACGCCATCCATGGCATTCTGTTACAGCATTGCTCGGTGGTCAGGATATTGAATTTTTCGCTAAAAACGGCGGCCCTATTGAAACAGTATCCGGTTACAATGAAAAAAATCTAGGAGCTCAGGTTCAACGCTGGATATTTAAAATAATGAAAGGCGATCTGTCTTCATTCGATGACATTGAGAAGTATTTTTCTGATATGGGAGAAATGCCTTTTGTACATTCTCTAAACAAGGATTTATTATATATTGTATTCCGGCATCATGATGGTGTAACAAAGTCATACCATACTAAAGATGAATTAAATGCATTTGGAAGAATAATCGGCAGGGAGATTAATGTTGAATTAAATCAGTTTTCTCCGCTTGATGTTGTTGCAAATTCATTGTCACTTTGTGATATGTTTGATGCCCTTCTTGACATAAAACGCGATTACAGAAAGACTTCGTATTCGAGTGTTTTTGCGATATTTCTGCTTTATTCTGAAATGCGCAGCGGTAAATTTTTTCCATTTCTTGTCGAACAATTTGTGAAATTTCTTGTTGAAAACGAGAGAATGGAAAGTCATAATCCGTTTTATAAACTTCGTGACGGTGAAAAAGCTTTTAAGGCAATTGAAAACGTATATGATCTTTTCAGAATTACTAAAGATCAGGAAACCGATTTTAATGATTTTTTAAAAACTAATAAAAATGATTTTGAGACATACGCCATTGATCAAAACAATGACGGATTAATTTATCTTAATGAGAAGTGGCTGGATTATTACACTCGAAATCACAGAGGCCGTGTTTCAGAATTGATGACTGAGCTCAAAAATGCGGATCTTTTATCACATGATAAAGAAATTTCCAATCTTTCTTTAAAAGAAGTAAAGGTTTTTGATCTTTTACTTTCTTTTTTCAACAGTTATTCGTCATCCAGTAAACAGAAAAGATTCATTCAATTTTTGGTACATACTGTGATCAATCGCAAAATTACTTCTGAGAAATGCGAACAAATCGGCGAATTGATAAAAGCAAAACAGCCTAAAACAAAAAAAGAACTAGAACAGCTTTTGATATCATATGGATATGACAGATTTGATCTGTTTGAAGTTTTTTCAAATTACGATGAAAACATGATGGTTAATGATCTTAATGATTTTCTCCGCCGTCAGTAATATATTTTAGATTATATTGAATTAGTCTTTGCTTTCTTCGGCGTGAGGATGAAATCTGGAATAAATATCTTTCAGTCTTCTTTTCGTCGTGTGAGTATAAATTTGAGTTGCTGTTATTGATTTGTGCCCTAGAAGATCCTGGACTGTCTTGATATCAGCTCCGTTATTCATTATTTCTGTAGCGAATGTATGCCTGAAAACATGGGGAGTAACATAACTTCCAAGACCGCATTCTTCTGAGCGCTTTTTGATGATATGAAAAATTCCGCGCTCAGTCAGTTTCCCGCCTTTTAAATTCATAAAAAGCGGAGAGTCGTCTGATAAATCTTTTCGAGTTGAAAGATATTTTTTTAAATATATTGATGCATCATCAGTCAAAAAAACAAATCTCTCATAGCTTCCTTTTCCGGTGACTTTAATCTGTTTATTCTCGATATCAATATTGCGGATTTTTATCGATACTATTTCGGAAACACGCGCTCCTGTTGAAAAGAAAAGTTCGAATATTGCGCGGTCTCTAAGACTTTTCCGGTCAGCATCTTCAATCTCAACGAATGCTTTTGATTGTTTTAATTTAAGAAATTTCGGAAGCTGATATTTTTTCTTGGGAAACGGAAGCATCTTTGCCGGATTATTCCCAATGTAGTCGTTTCGTACAAGAAACGAATAAAATGATTTAACCGCTGCTATTTTTCTGCGAAGGGTCATTCGATCATCACCGCAATCGTATCTATGACCGACAAAAAGTGAAAGGTCTTCATAGCTGACGTCACTAACGTCAATATCGGAATTCTTTTCTTTTATAAGAAAATCCCTAAGCTGAAATAAATCCGAAAGATAGGCTTTTAATGTATTACCTGAACGGTTTTTTTCAGATTTGAGATATTCCGCAAAGGCATCAATTTCCGAATCCAAATTAATCTCCGTCAGAAATTTCCAGCGTATACCCGCATTTCTCATTCAAACAGGATAATTTTACACCCTTGTTTTTGATTCGTTTTGAAAAGAGAAGTTTTCCGCATTTAGGACAAGGTTTATCAGAAGGTATTTCTCTAGTAATAAAATCACAATCCGGATAATTGCTGCATGAATAGAAAGGACGTCCTTTTTTAGATGAACGTTTTACTACTGAACCATCGCAGTTATCCTTTGGACATTTCCCAAGCGGCAGTGATTTTGAATTGCGGCATTCCGGAAACCCCGAGCATGCTAGAAAATAACCGAATTTACCAAGTTTTTTCAGCATCGGTTTTCCGCATTTTTCGCAAACCTCATCAGTTTTTTCATCAAGAGAACCCTTATGATCTGCTATCTGTTTTTCTGCTTCTTCAACAGTTTTGCTGAAAGGAGTGAAGAAATCGGCAATCATATTATGCCATTCATACTTCTTTTCTTCGACTCCGTCGAGTTTTGCTTCCATTTCTGCTGTAAAATCAACAGAAACGAGATCTTTAAAGTTTTCTATGATAAGACCGTTTACAAGTTTTCCAAGAACTGTCGGAACTAATTGACGTCCGGAACGCACTATATAGTAGCGCTTTATAAGTGTGTTAATTGTCGGTGCATAGGTCGAAGGTCTTCCAATTCCTGATTCTTCGAGAAATTTAACTAGTGAAGCATCATTGAAACGTGGAGGAGGAGAGGTAAAATGCTGTTCGGAATTGATTTTCTCAAGTGCAAGAATATCTCCTTCTGAAATTTTCGGAAGAGTATTCTTTTTGCTTTTTTCCTCTTTTTCGAGAACCGTAAACCCGTCAAAAATCGTTTTGCTTGCCGACGCGCGTAATTCATATTCGTCGGCTTTGATTACCGCGCTTATCAGTTCGCTTTTTTCTGGAGTCATCTGGCTAGATACAAAGCGTTTCCAAATCAGCGAATAGAGTTTATATTGATCCTTTGTTAGATATTCTTTTATTTTTTCAGGGTCGCGAAGAATATCAGAGGGTCTTATCGCTTCATGAGCATCCTGAGCCCCCTTTTTATTCTGATACTGATTAGGTGAAGCCGGAAGATATTCCGGGGAATACTTATCTGAAATGAACTGTCTTACGGCATTAATAGCCGTTTCCGAAATTCTAAGCGAATCTGTTCTCATATAGGTAATTAAACCAACCGGGCCTTCTGTTCCGAGTGGAATTCCTTCATAGAGCTGTTGAGCTACCATCATTGTTTTACTTGATGTAAATCCTAGACGGTTTGCTGCATCCTGCTGAAGTTTTGATGTTATATAAGGCGGCAGAGGATTTCTTTTACGGTCTTTTGTGTTAACGGATTCAACAATATATTTTGCTTTTTCAAGATCCGCTTTTGTTTTATCTGCAGCTTCTTTTCCGGTTATTTTAAACTTTTCACCGTTTTTAGCATATAGCGCGGCATTCATCGCTGCGTTTCCGGCTTTCAGATCAGCGGAAATATCCCAGTATTCTTCAGGAACAAATGCATCTATTTCTTTTTCGCGTTCGCAGATCACCTTGAGAGCTACAGACTGGACTCTCCCTGCAGAAAGACCTTTTTTAACCTTTCTCCATAGAATAGGGCTGATAAAATAACCTACAATTCTATCAAGAACGCGTCGGGCCTGTTGAGCATTGACGAGTTCGATATTGATATCACGCGGGTGTTTTACTGCTTCTTTTATGGCAGATTCTGTGATCTCATTAAACTCGATTCTCTTGATGTTCGGGCAGTTTTTGCTGAGAGAATTATGCAAATGCCAGGATATCGCTTCGCCTTCGCGGTCAGGGTCCGTTGCAAGCAGAACCATTTTTGCGGTTTTTGCCTTTTTTTTGAGATCATTTAATATTTTAGCTTTTCCGCGTATTGTAATGTATTCAGGATTAAAATTATTTTCTATGTCGATTGCAAGTCTTGACTTCGGGAGGTCTATTATATGACCCATTGAAGAAGATATTATATAATCCTTCCCCAGATATTTATTAATGGTTTTGGCCTTTGAAGGAGACTCTACTATTACAAGTGTTTTATCGCTCATTTTCTACCTTGAGTTCACCAGACTAGTCTGATGATAAAAATGCAATTATTTTTTACCATTATATCTATTTTGTCTATCGTGTGAATAACTTTCTTATTTTTTTATCGGGATCATGAAGAATAAGAATTGCCGAAAAAAATAAAATTAAGGTGCCGAGAGACAGAAAAATCACCTTCCGTTCATTCCCTAATATAATATTCTGTTTGAATTTTTTCTCAAAACGGAAATATCCTGCTGTAAAACCAGTTTTTTTACCGAAAAACAATGCAAGCTTGCCGTCAAAAACAAGAGGCTTATAATAGACATAACTGTCTTTTTCAATAAAACCGGCAGGTTTATTAGTCCGTTTTATTATATCAGGTAGTGATGTTGCGGCATTAAAGATTGCAGGAGGCGCTATGATGTTTGAAGACGGATAAAACATGATGTTTATTCCGTGTTTATCTTTAATATCTTCAAGCGTAATCCATGGAGCATTTTCATTATTTCCGTAAATTACCTGGGATATGAAAACATCCTCGATAAGAGCAAATTCTTCTTCAAGAACTGAAAAATAGGAGGATTGATAAATTCCCGGAATATTTCCGTTATAAACAAATTCGTTGAAAGCTGCATAAAAAGATGAAGCCGAAAATAAAAGAAGCAGAATTCCGAGCAATATACGTATTTTTCTCATAGGACGGCATTTTAGACGATGATAATCCGTCTGTCAAGCCGGGATTAATTTGCTTGAAATAAAACTAGGCGGAGACGAATCTCGGTCAATGGAACTAAATCTGATTTCACTTAAAGAATCCAATGATTTTCTTAAATCAATTATAGATAATATTTCTTCTGCACTGTTTCTCTCTGATGAAAATTTGCGTGTTGCAGCTTTTAACGAAACTTTTTCGAAATTATTTCAAAAAAAATCAGATGATATTGTCGGCAAACTCTGCGGAAATGTAATAGGCTGTGTTTTTGTTGAAGAAGCAGGAATGGAATGCGGAACAAGTGATTATTGTTCAAAATGTACACTGAGAAAGGCAGTTTCAGGAGCGTTAGAATCAAAAATTGTTACCAGCAATGAAATTATTGAACGTCATTTTTATATCAGAGATTCTAAGCTTTTAAAATATTTCAGATATTCTGTTACGCCGATTGTTTATAACGGGGCAGTTTTAGCACTTGTAATTGTTGATGATGTGACTGAAATTGAATCTGCCCGAAGACTGCTTGAAGAAAAGAATTCCGAATTATCACGTCTTATTGATGAAAGAAACCGTTTTCTTGGTATGACTGCACATGATCTTAGAAATCCCATCGGTTCTGTAAAAACCATATTATCTTTTCTTTATGATAATTTTTCCGATACAGCTAAAGATAAAATACTGGAATTTATTGATGTTTCTAGAGAGGCCAGTGAATCGGCGTTAGCTATAATTAATGATCTTCTGGATATTTCCGCGATAGAATCCGGGAAAATTGATTTGGTGAAAACAGAATTCGTTTTTGCTGATCTTGTCGAATCTGTTATAATTAGAAATCAGATATTCGCCGGGAAAAAAAGCATCAAAATCTCATTAAATGATATATCTTCATCGAAAAAGGTATTTGCTGATAAGCGCAGGATTGATCAGCTTCTAAGCAATTTGATTTCAAATGCAGTTAAGTATTCCCCTTCAGGCGGCGAAATCATAGTAACTCTTTATTGTGAAAATGGGTTTACATTTTTTTCTGTTAAAGATTCCGGAGACGGAATTTCAGATGAAGATAAATGTAAAATATTCAAACCCTTCGGCAAGGCCAAGGTCCGCACTACCGGCGGAGAAACAAGCACAGGCCTCGGACTTGCTATTTCAAAAAAAATAACAGAAAGTCACGGAGGAGAAATACGTTTCGAAAGTAAAAAAGGTGAGGGCAGTGAATTTATTTTTTCACTGCCCGATAGTTTTTAAGCGCTTATATATTCTTTTAAGTGAGAATGTTTTTCTCTGATTCTGCTGAGCGCGCGTGTTTCTATTTGCCGGATAGTTTCGGCTGAAAGATTCATTTCGTTTCCAATTTCTTTGAGTGTTGCGCTTTTGTTTCCATCCATGCCGAATCTTTTTATAAGAATCGATTTTTCACTTCCAATCAGCGAATCAAGAGCTGATTTAATGCTGTTTGAAAGTTCTTCATTAATAATTTTTTTATCGGGAGCAGGATTGTTTTTATCTGCTGTAATATCCATTACTGAAAAATCATTATCAATTTCAGCATCAAGTGATATTACCGGTTGAAAAGAATTTATTATTTCAGAAATAGAAATTACATCTGTGTTGAGATATTTTGCTATTTCAGAATTGTCAGGTTCTTTTCCTTCCGTTCTCATAAGATATTCTTTTGTGTAGGAAATCTTTCTCAGCATTTCGGTTTTTCTTATCGGAAGACGTATCGGTCTGCTTCTTTTTGCGATAAATCTTGAAATATAATGTTTAATCCAGAATGAAGCATATGTTGAAAATTTGCATCCCGCATTAGAATCAAATTTTTCAGCCGCGCGTAAAAGTCCAATGTTTCCTTCCTGAATTAAATCAATCAACGATGATTCGGTCCCGGTATAACTTTTTGCTATTTTAATAACCAGCCGAAGATTTGCTTTAACGAGTTCGTCAATAGCCTTGCCGTCTCCGTTATCCTTTCTGTCTGCTAATAATTTTTCTGTTTCTGCTGTTATCAGCTGAAATCTTTTTATTGATTTAAAATATTGCTGCAAAGTGCTGTTGTTGGTTTTATTGCTGTTCATAAGTTGTCTCCTCGACAAACATAAAGCAAAAACTGTGCCAAGTATTCATTGTTGAAAATTGTTGAAAATAAGCGATTTTCGTGTTATAATAAATTAAAAAATGATTAACATGTAAAAAATATAATCACGTGTGTAAAAAATACCCACTTGTGGTTAAGAGAGTAATGAAATAAGTTCTTCTTCATCGAAATGATATTTTTTTTCACAGAAAGCACAGCTTATCTCGCAGGATTTATCTTTCTTTATAATATCTTCAATTTCTGCTTTATCAATCAGTTTCAAAGTCGATAAGACGATTTCTTTAGAGCATCTGCATTTGAATTGTAATGGAATTGAACTTAAAAGTTCAGTTTCATTTTTGCCGAAAATATCGTAAAGTATTGAGATTGGCGTTTCTGATGATGAAATTCTTTCAGAAAAACCGCTTTTGAGATCTGAAATCATCTTTTCCGCATATTCTATCGAAGAAAGAGGTGTATCTGGAAATGTTTGTATGAGAATTCCGCCTGAAGATTTAACTGAAAGATTATCATTTAAAGAAAATCCTATTAAGAGAGCAGAAGGTATCTGTTCACTTTGAGTGAGATAATATGCGGTGTCATATGCGATATCGCCCGCTAATATTGGACTAACTCCGTTATAAGGAGTGTCAAATCCGACATCTTTGCTGACACTGATAACACCGGCTCCAATCGCTTCTCCTATTTTCATTGAAGAGTCAAGGTTTGAATTTGCTATACTTGCACGGATATTGCCCCTTGCATCTGCCTGAACAATTACGGATTTTAATTTTCCGGATCCTTCTATTTTAAAAGTTAGATTCTGATCAGTTTCTGGCTTCAAACTAGAGCTGACAAGAAGAGCCGCATTTATACTTTGCCCGAGTATATAAGACGACAAAGGGGTAGTTTTTTTAACGCCTATAATTTCATCTGCGGCGTTACGGCTGTTAACAGCATATCCTCTGAGATTATATTTTTTGCTGATAAGTCTGTCAAGAGAGTCCATTATATTTTCCTCTGTCGCGGATTAGTGTCTTGTTTATTGTTTTTTTCAATCTGTAAATCGCACGTAGAATATCTGCCGCAAATAATGCAGTCTTTTTTCCGCTATCAACATTTTTGTTTCTGCTAAAGTACATTTTAGTTTTTTTCAGATAGGATGAAAAAAACTGACTGATTTCATTATCATCATCGATCATGTCAATCAGCTCAAGCGACTTTCCGTTTTCAATCATTTTTTCCGACATATTTAAAAAATCAAGGCATCTTTTATAGACCTCATCGATGCGGCATTTGGGGTAGTGAGATTTTTTTATCTTTTCAATGATTTCTGCGGGATAAGTTTTCTTTGAAATATATTCTGATAGATCAGCTCCGGAAATATTAATTGCATTCTCTATGAAAGCTCCGTCGGAAGCACAGTTTATTACCGGAATTTTAACAAGTGCGGATGAATTTTCAAACCACTCTTTATAAAGATTTAAAACATAATCGGAAACAACGGTACTTCCGGTACAGGATTTCATATATTTGATTTTGCGTTTACGGATAATTTTCATGTTTATCGTATCAAGATTTGTGAATCTGTTTGTTATTGTAAGCCATGAACAGTTGTGATGCGTACCGCTTGAATGTATTTCTCTTCCGGTATAGGCAAGATCCTGTCCGAAAAGTATTATAGAACTGCAGCCAAGGTTCAGCAGAAGATCAAACGCGCTTGTGGCAACCGAGCCTCCGGACTGTATGTCGCCGATTTCACCGCAGTACTTTTCTATGACAGCGGCGAAGGGAGTCGTTTCACGTTTATTCTGACCGTTTGAATCAATATAATATTTGCTTGTTGTGCTTAAGGCTTTGGTTCCGTCGTATCGGTTTAATATGTCCGGTGATGAAACAATATCCGCAACGAGAATTGTTCCCGGAATAGAACATCCTAGAAAATGTTTGATAGAATGCTTCTGGGCATCAAGAGTCATCACAAAATGAGGCTTTATGCCGTATTTGCAAAGAACCGGAAGAGCGGTATCAACTGCAATTAGAACAGCCTTTTCTTCGATAGATTTTATCAGTGGAAGGCTTTTTCTCAATGACGGTCCTGCAGAAATAATAACGCCCGGGCATGATTTAAATTTTCCGAAGAAAGATGTAATTCGTAAAGAATCTTTCAGATGAGTTGAATTTGTTATGATATTTTCAACCCATCTTTCTTCAAATTCAATTCTGGTTAAAAGATCGCTTATTTTTGAAGAAGCGTAACGATTAATATCTGTGACGAAATCATCATAAAAATTTTTATTAATAAGATATGAGGGTCTATGCGTATAAAGGGCAAATCCGTTAAATTCACTGAAATTTCCGCTTTCAAAAAGATAAGAAATATCATTTTGCGAGTTTACTATTTTTACTAAATTAAAAGTTTCGGGGAAATGTTCATTGATAAGCCTGATTGATTCTTCATCATGTTCGACGGTAATGATTGCTTTTGAGGGATATTTTTTTGATAGTTCGCGCAGATGATAGCCGAGCCCGGCTCCAAGCACAAGGATAATGTTTTTACCGTTGTCACTAAAAGCCTCAACAGATTTTTCGGCTTCTTTCTGCGGCATATATGCCGAGTGAATCCGGATTTCCTTATTTCCGTCATAAAAGCTGAGCGTCGGCAAATTGTCTTTGGTAAAATTTACGCGGTAACTCATCAGATCATGGGCCTGTTTCTAAATCCTTCCTTGCATTTTTCATGCAGTTCGATGCATTTTGATTCATCTGAAAGATTATATTTCTGAAGTATGTTCGGTTCAATGAAGTAGTAATCGTACTTTCTATCTTCGATACCGCAGAATATATTTGCAAGATAAACAATATTGATGATGTCGGAAAATTTTTCATCACAAAGAAGAGGCGAATGATGAAAAGCTATAGCCTGTGTTATGAATTCTGCGAAATTCCATTTCTCGGATATCAGTTTCCCAATGGAAGAATGGCTGATCCCGATTGAAATTTCTTCAAGAATTGTAGTAGTTCTGATTCCATGTGATTTTACAAAATCTGCAATTTTGATAGTCAGATCATTATCTACGGCAAGAAGAACAAGTTTGCCTAGATCATGCAGAAGGGCAGAAATAAATATCTGTTCAGTTAAAGAGCCCAGTTTAAAATTTTGCGCAATTAAACGAGAGTAAAATGCAACCTTGAGAGAGTGCTGCCATATCTGCTCAAATTTTTTATATCTCTGGTCCATAATGCGTTTAGTGGTAGCTGCAAGAAGAATATATTTGAAGTTTGAAAGCCCTATACGTGTAAGAGCCTCATTGATTGTTTCAATTTTTTTATTAGGGGCAAAACCGGCAGAATTTGCAAGTTTAAGAATGTCGGCTGATAATGCCGGATCACCTTTTACTTTATTGCTCATTTGAGATATTGAACTGTCCGGATCATCGCAAAGAACAAGCAGTTCGTTGATAAAAGTCGGAATTGACGGAATAAGATGAATTTCATTTATAATATCTTCTTTTACAGCCATGAGCGTTTCATCTGATTTGGTTTTAAACGGAACTGTAAGTGATATTTCGGTTTTGCTCTCATCAGCAGTAATAGTATAATTTGACTGCGGTATTCCGCTGTTTTTCAAAAGAAGCATCGTTAAAATAATACCAAGTCCCGCACCTTCGGTTTCATCATAAAGTTTGTCATAAGCTTCACTGAAATCCTTGATGTGCTTGGCGCTTTCCATTCTCTGTTTAATGCGTTCTTCTTCTTCTGCATGAAGAGGTGAATTGTTTACAATGCGTGTTCTGATCCCTTCTGCGGTTTTCTGAATTCTGAATTCTGCATAATAAGAACTTGATTTCAGATCTGATTCTATTGTAGCCATGTCACCGACAACTTTTTCCTTAAACTGCCGCATGAGTGAATTATATTCAAGAACCTTATTCATGTCGGCTTTGTTTTTTTCAAAAAAGACACGTTTTGCGTTTGCCTTCACAGCGTTTAGAATAGATTCGCGGAGAATTGTGATCATTGCTTCCTGAAGAAAGAGAATGTCATTTGCCGCTAGGATTCGTGACATGAAGCCGTTAATGCTGCTTAGAACGATTTTATCAGGGAAAGCAAATCTCAGGGAAACACTTTCACCCTGATTGAATTTATCCAGGGTACTAATGTTTTTCCCGTTGAGCCCAAGTTCGAGCATTTTTCCTCCCTTCACGCATAGTTAAGAACTTAACACTTTCGGCAGAATTGTCAAGAATATTGTTTTGTCTTTTGATGCAAATCTTTATTGCGTCATTCTCGCAAAGACTTAAAATTTTAAGAAATGGCCCGGAAAATGAAGGATATTCCGAATGAAATTCGCTTGTTTTGACTTTATTCATAAAAATTCTGCAATAATATAAATTCTCGGGATTATTATTATCTATTTCAACTGAAACATTGCCGTAATCATTAAATATAAATTCATCAGCGAGTTCCGGTGTATTTTTTTCATTGAATGTCCCTTTAAGCCGGTAGATATCTTTTTCACGTAGAATTGTGACCGAACCGCAGATTCCGCCGTTTTCGTATTTCCTTACTTTTTGTGATGATAAAATAATAAACATCGAAAGCTGTGATATTAGAATGATAATTATGGGTATTATTTTATGTAATTTAACTTTTTTTAAAAAGAACGGAAGCAAAGGCAGAATGAACAAAATGATTAAAACAGTTTTGTAATTAGTAGTTTGAAAATGACCGTTTAATGAGGATAGAGAGTTTACAATTCGGATTGAATAATCAGTTAAGAATTCAACGGGTATTGAGAGAAGTTTAGCGGAGTTTGTGAATAAAAATGATGCTATAACAGAAACTCCTGATACAATAAGCAGAAATGAATAATACGGAACGAGTATGATATTTGACAGGATTCCTGTAAAATTGATCTGGTTAAGTTTCAGAACAATAAGCGGAAATATGAATACCTGTGCGGCAAAAGTCATTGAAAGTGACGAGGAAAGTAATTTTAGATTTGAGAATATTGCTTTGAAATAATCGTAGAAGGTGATTATTCCAAGTGTAGCAAGAAAAGATAGCTGAAATCCGAGTGAGTATATCTCCTTGGGTGAATAAATTCCGATAGCAAGACCGGAGAGGAACAGAGAATTTACGGATATATTTTTTCTATCAAGAATCATGAAAAAGGCGGAAAAGAAAAACATTACCGATGCCCGCACAAGAGAAACAGGCATATCTGTAATAAGTAAGAATAGTAAAATGAAAATTGCACCTCCGGCAATTACTGCCTTCCTGTTTCTGAAAATGAAAGGAAGAATGAAAAGAGGAAGCGCTCCGGCTATTCCCACATGAAGTCCGCTGGCAGCTAATAAATGAAGAGTTCCTGCACGGGTGAAATTTCTTATTGTTTCTTTCGAAACGCTGTTTTGATTACCGAGCAGAAGCGCCTTTATAACAGATGCCGTTTGAGGTTTGTAGAGATTATGTATTGTGCATTCTATTCTTTTTTTTAATCTGATTCTATAAGACGGAAGGCGTTTTATTATAATATCATTGTCGTTGTAATAATAAACTAAATCAAAGTTTTCAGCAAATAAATCGGTTCTTGAAGAGTCTATTTTGGAAAATTTTCCGCTGAATACGTATGTATCTCCGGGATTTATCAATATATCTGAAGGTACAAAAACAGCACACTTGTTTTTTTTCTTATTAACAACAGAGACTTTTGAACTGTATCTGTATTGTTCAACAGACAAAACAGTTCCATTCGTAAATGAAACCTTTTCAGGGTTTATTGATTCGGGGCGTTTTAAAAAGGGAATAGCTATGATTATAAAGAGAAATAATAATTGAACAGCGATACCTGATTTGCGGAGGTTCTGTTTTTTAAGTGTGATAAAAAGCAAGAGAATTGAAAGCAAAAAGAAAAAAACAAAGAATAGAAAATATGCTTTTCCAAGAAAGATAAAAAAAGAAAAATTGACAGATGCGGCATACGCGCAAAAAAGATATGCCGAAGGTATGAAAAATTTAGAATTTTCCCACTCTTTTACCTGCTCCGGCTGAAAACCTGAATCCGATTTTTTTAGAATCATCGCCAACTCCGTAATATCCGTAAGTGGCTGCGATTATTGAAAAGATTCTGAGGGTTTCTGTTGCGTCAAATGCGGCTCCGGCTGACAGCATTATTCCGCCGCCGTCATATTTCTTACTGGACGGGTAGGTTTCAAGATATACTCCCGGACCTGCAAAAAGAATCATTTTTTCATTGAGATTATAGCAGTATCTTGCGCTTGCTGTAAATGCCGTATTAAAATGAGATAGAGATGAATTCGAAGCTTTCTCATAATCTATCCCGATTGTAAATTCTCCCATAAAAAGCTTACCGTAGAGCTGTGTGAAAAGAAAAGGAGACAATGTTCTGTATGAAACCTTTTCTTCTTCATAACCGGATTCATCTGGATTCGCTTTATTTATGAAATCATTATAGCTGATTTTTCCCGTTGTGAATGATATTCCTCCCCCGGCATAACACCAGTTGCGGAATTTTGCGGATTCTTCAATCTCCTGCGAATTCAGGAAACTGAAGAAAAGCAACGATATAATCAGCAGTTTTTTCATCTTACGTTAAGGGGATCCTTGACGATTAGACAGCTGGTCGGAACATTGAATTCAAAAAGTCCAGCATGAAGCCCTGGATTCGCCCTTACATTGCTAAGGCTGACTTCCAATCCTTCACCTCTTTCCGAGAAAAAAGAAACTTTTTTAAGCATGAAGTTTCTGTCTGCCAGAATATTGATATTAGTGTAGCCTTTGCCTGTGCCTTTAAGTTTGATTGTATAATCACTTCCGCTTGAAGATGCTATGGCCATATAGCCGTTCAGCATACCCGAAATTCCGCCGCTAAGACTTCCCGGAATTAGTTCCTGAATTCCGCAAATAGCGCTTGAAGGATCATAAACCCAAAGCTTTCTTCCGTTTGAGCAAATTACTTTTCCTGACGGATTCGTGAATTTGATGATAAATTTCCCCGGACTCATGAATTTGAACTGACCGGTCTGCAAAGAACCGGATGAGTATTTCATGGTTAATGTTCCTTCTAATGAACCGATAGAGCTCATTCTTCCTCTAAAAGCCTGAAGAGCTTCGTCTCCGCTGATGGCTTTTCCCGAAACCGGAAATAATGCCGCCGCAAGAACTGTAACAAAAAGCATTTTAATAAGAATCTTTTTCATCGCACACCCTGTATTATATTACGCTTGATTTTTAATTATTATCACGGAATAATAACAAAAATACGTGATTAGCGTCAAATTAGCAATAAAATATCGGGGATTTCATGAAAAAAATGGGTTTTGTGCTACTTTTGATTATTACAGGTGCTGCAGCCGGTTATTTTTACAGTCAGGAGATTTATTCTTTTTACGTTAAGATGTATTACACTAAGATAGATAAAAATGCATATTCTGCCGATTTACAGAAAATAAGTGTTATGTATGATTCAGGAGTTCCTTCAACTGATGATTTTGAAAAGCTTTTTGTAAGATTGAATTCTTTTAATCCGTCAGAAATTAAACTGAACTGCATCGGGACTCTTTATTATTCAGTTTATAAAAAAGATTTTATATCATCTATGTATTATTTTAATAAGTACCGAAGTAAAAAAAGCGGTGATTTTCCGGTACTTCGTAAAATTATTCCGCTGTTCTATGAAGCAGGTTATTACGGTGATGTTGCATCAATTCTTAAAGATTATACAATTAAAGACGAAACGGATATGCTTTTTTATGGAGCCATGTCTTTTTATAAAACAGGGAAATATCCCGAAGCACTTTCCTATTTCAGATTATTGGAAAAAAAAGGAATTAAGAATCCGGATATTTATGACATGGCCGGAAAAATTATGGAGCATGATTCGAAGGGAAATAAGAAAAAGCTCGAACTGGCGATTCCTTACTATGAGAAAGCTTATGAACTTGCAAAATCGCGTTCTGATTATCGGGACAATCTACTACGGCTTTATCTGAAACTCGGAATGAAAGAGAAAGCAAAATCATTGGCCGAAATAAAATAAAATTAGAACAGGTTAATCATGCTGAATATTTCTTTAAACCGATAGACTTTATACTGGAGGAATTTGTGCGTATTTTCATAGCATTGATCTGTTTTCTTTTTTCAGGTTTTGTTTTTGCAGCAGGAAAGCCTCAGCATATTTACAAATCATCTTTTAAAAATGATTCATATTCTTACGGAAGGCAGTTTTATGCCATTTCTGCAGATGATACATTTAAGTCCGAATCGTTTCAGTTTATGAATAAGTTCGATAGCTTTTATTCAAAAAATACATCGGAAGCTCTTTTCGCCGAGCATTATAGTTTTAGCGAGTTTATGAATTTGAATGCAGGATTAAATATTTTTTCAGCATTTGTGTCATCTTCTTTTGCTGATAAAAAATCATTCGGCAAAGGGTTCGAATATTTTGTAGCTTTTCAGAGAAAATCGGATTATAACGAATCTATCTGGTTTGAATTCGGATTATTTTGCACCAATCAGCTTGATTATGGCGATAAATTTGAAAAGATTCCTTTTATCTGCCCCATTGGTTCGATTAATTATAAATCGGATTCTTTTTTCGTTCGTATCGGGGTTCCTGTAATCATTACATATTTTAACGGCAAAATTATAGCGGGATTCAGATATGCTCCTATTCTCAATGGAGGAGTCTTTGTGAGATATTCGTTTTTGCCGTTTGTTTTTGCTGAAGCATTTTCATTTGCAAAAGCCGATAAAATTGCCAGTTCCAAATTTTCTGATGATGATGAACTGCATTTGTTCGGAATCAGTTCCGGGTTGAAAGCGGGAATTTATATATCAAGAAATGCTTCGATTGTTCTGGAAGGCGGATATACTTTTCTGCGCAGAGAGTGGATCAGTGATTCATCACGTGATGTCATGGACGCGGAAAGAAAAAAAGGTTCATGGTTTGCAGGTATTTCTCTTTCCGCGATGTTATAGAATTATTTTTTTTTGACGGTTTTTGCAGCTTTTATTTTTTTAATTTCTTTTT
This sequence comes from Spirochaetota bacterium, assembly GCA_023396615.1. GTDB lineage: Bacteria > Spirochaetota > UBA4802 > UBA4802 > JAFGJZ01 > JAKJGA01. Next base: position 18,566 of record JAEWVM010000252.1, read on the forward strand.
GCTTACCGATTTTTTTCAATACTCCGTTTTCAAGATGAAGGTGTTCGTCCGCAATTTCAACAAGGCGCTTATCATGAGTCACGATGATGAGTGACATGTTTTCTTCTTTTTTCAGCTTAATAAAAAGATTTTTTATGTCTTCAGCGGTCGTATTATCTAAATTTCCTGTAGGCTCATCAGCGAGAATCATTTTCGGTTTGTTGATAATCGCACGTGCTATTGCCACTCTCTGGCGTTCTCCGCCTGAAAGCGTCGTGGGATAATGATTGATGATGTCTTTGATGTTCAAATATTCAACAAGACTGTTTAATTCTTTTTTTACATTCCGCGGGAAAAGTCTAATGAGTGCCGGGAATATTATATTCTGATATGAAGACATATCAGGCATAAGATTGAAAAACTGAAATACGAAACCGATTTCTTTGTTTCTAAAATGCGATTTTCTGAAATCACCCCAACGGAGAATGTTCTTGTTCTTGTAGAAAACTTTCCCGCTGTCGGGATTAAGCAAACCTGATACTATTCCAAGAAGAGTGGTTTTGCCGCAGCCGCTTTTTCCTGTTATTGCGATAATTTTACCGGTATCGGCTTTGAATGAAACGTTATTCAGAATTATTCTTTTTCCGAATTTTAAATTTATTTTTTCAACAGATAGAAGCATTATCGTCTCACCGCCTTAAATAGATTGATGTTTGACGCGAAGATCGCAGGGATTAACGCCGATACAGCTGATACAGCAGATGATATTACAATACATAGAAACAATGTGTCTGTACCGCTTTCAGCTATGGTTATTGAACTAAGTGACGGCAGAAACTGGGATATTTTTGCTGAAAAGTAGCGTATGATCATGTTTCCTGCAAAGTAACCGGCCAAGCCGTAAAGAGCTCCGACACATGCTGATTCAAAAATGAATCCGAAAAGAATTCTGAGTTTAGAATATCCAAGTATCCGCTTAAGTGAAAACTTTTTACTTCTGATGTATACTATGGTCAGATATGAATTGAAAATTGAAATTGATGTTAAAAGAAAAAATATCGCAATGACTCCAAGTGAAAAAGAGTCTATGATTCTCATTGCTTTTGATGTTTTTTCTGTCACGTCTTTCTGGGACTGAATATTTAATCCAAGTTTCTTAAGTTCTTCAACAGTTTGAGGCAGTTTGTCAACGTCTTTTACTTTAGCAAAGAGAACTGCATATTCCATTCCTGCCGATTTTTTATTTTCAGCATAATATTTTTGCGCTATTTCTTTAAGGAAATCCGTAGGCACAATTACTCCGGGGATATTTATTACATCAGTGAAGGAATGTACTACCGCTTCATAATCGTAGGTTTTTCTTTCTTCAGTGTTTCTTGCTCCGGTTGCGAAAGTGAGAGTAAGCGGAAAACCGATGAGTTCTGACTCGGGTATGGGATCAATGTTGTCCATTGCAAAATAGTTATTAAGCATATCTATTGTGAATTTAGGAGCTATTATAGGCACAGGTCTTCTGTTTGTAAAAGACCGCCATTTGTTTGTTCTTGTTTTAAGAAAATCCCTATCGACTCCGCAG
>JAEWVM010000055.1 GCA_023396615.1 Spirochaetota bacterium
GTCATGGAGTGAGACCATCAGTCGATTTTATTGAGACGGCAATTCAGAAGAAGGTGCCTGTTCTGGTTTCTCCGCTTTCAACTGCGGATTTAATAGATATATTGACCAGAAAAATAAGAAATTCTCTTCTGCCGATTGTTAACGTTCATGGAACTCTTGTTGATGTTTTCGGTTTCGGTGTTCTTCTGCTCGGAAAAAGCGGCATCGGGAAAAGTGAAACAGCTCTTGAGCTTATTGAACGCGGTCACAGGCTTATTGCAGATGATATCGTAGAAATAAAAAAGCTTGATGAAAATACCATCGCAGGTACAGGATCTCATTTGATACGGCATCATATTGAAATCAGGGGTTTGGGCATTCTGAATATACGGGACATTTACGGAATAAGATCAGTTAGAAACCGGAAAAAAATAGAGTTGATTGTTTCGCTTGAAGAATGGAATTATATGGCTGATTATGACCGTTCAGGAATTGACGAAAATTTTTATGAAATTATCGGCGTAAAAGTTCCTCATGTGCTGCTTCCGGTAAGACCAGGAAGAAATATTCCGATCATAGTGGAAACAGCTGCACTGAATCAACGTCTGAAAAAAATGGGAGTTCATTCAGCACGTGAGCTGGATGCCAAAATTCAAAACTGGATGAGAATGGAGAAGCAGTAATGTTTGAAAAGGAAATTGTAGTAACTCATGACGCGGGGCTTCATGCTCGTCCGGCAACAATGATAGTTAAAATTGCAATGCAGTACGATTCATGTGAAGTTTATCTGATTAAGGATAAAGATGAAGCGAATGCAAAATCAATAATGAGCGTTCTTGGTCTTGGAATTTCCACCGGAACAAAGCTTCTTGTAAGAGCTGAAGGTGTAAATGAAACTGAGGTTGTAGAACGCATCTGCAAGCTCATTGAAACAGATTTTGACAAGGATAAAAATGCTCTCTGATGAGAGTTGCGGCGGATATCCGGTTATCACTGGTTAAATTAAAATCTTTATTTATATCGTATTCAAAAAAAGCCAAACCGATTGATTATGTCGTCGTAATTGGTCTTCTTTTCTTTTGCTCGATTGTCGTAATTGGTCTGTTTCCGCGCGTGTCTCCGGACGGAGATGATTATTATTTTGTCAATGTTTTGATGGCAGTTCCGATAATAATCGCCCTTTATCTAATATTTGTTTCATTTAAGCGCCGGGCTCAAAAAGATTTTACGCCTAAAGATACTAGTATACGGACAAAGATTGCACTCGTTTTTATGTCTATAGCAATTCTTCCTTCTTTGCCCGTGATCATTGCTACCAATTCACTTGTTAACCGCGGAATCGGAAATCTGATATCGAGTAATACCCGAGAAGCCTTGGATCACGGAATTAATTTAGCTTCTGAAAAAACAATAATATTGGCAGAAGAAGTATCTGCAAAGTCTCAAAGCCTTAAACTGATGGTTGATGCAGGTATAATAAATCCGGATTCTGAGGCCAGCCGGACTTTTATTTCCAACGATGCGGCTAAGAATGGATTTGTTTTTTTAATGTATGATGTTAAACGGAAAGGTCAGTGGGGAAACCTGATAGAAAGAATGTCTTTTGATTCGGGTGATGTGAAGTTTTCTGATGAAGTCGGCAAATTTCTGCGTGTTAATGACTTTTCAAGCGGTATTGAACTTTCAAGAATTTCTGTCGACAACAATGATCTAATAGTTTCAAGTTATTATCATCACCCTTATTTGTTTGTGTATTACAGACATATTCCGGATAATGTTAAAAATGAAATTAATTATCTGAGAAGAGCCCGTATGCTTCATAATGATAAGGAAGCACTTCTTCCGGCAATTAAATCAGGGATAGGAATATTTCTTCTTGTGATATCACTAGCGATTGTCGGAGTTTCATCTATTGGAGCCGTTTTTCTGGCGAAAAATATTACCCGTCCGGTATTTGAACTTGCAAAGTCGGCAGAAAAAGTAGCAAAAGGCGATTTTGATTTTGTTCTTGAGCGGAAATCTACCGATGAATTGGGATATTTGTTTAATTCCTTTAATCAGATGGTTTCTGAATTAAAAGAAACACGCGAAAAAACCGCTCAGATTGAAAGACTTAAAGCCTGGAATCAGGTTTCTCGAAGACTTATTCACGAGATAAAGAATCCTCTAACTCCGATACGGTTGTCTGCAGAAAGAATGAAACGGAAGCTGAGTGATGAGAACGCTGATATTAAAAAAATAGTTTCGTCTGCTTCCGAAACCATAATGGAAGAAGTGGATTCTCTTCAGCATATCATGAAAGAGTTTACTGATTATGCCCGTCTTCCGGAAGCTGATCCGAAAATGAATGACTTAAATGAACTTATTATTTCATGTGTTAAGTTTTATGAGGGTCATGAAAAAATAAGATTTGTTCTTGAGCTTGATGAAAAACTGCCTGTCTTTGCTTTTGATAAACATCTGCTGCGTCAGGCATTTATAAATTTAATAAAAAATTCGATTGAAGCCATGGATTATTCCGGAACAATTGTAATTGCAACAAGTGTTTTTGCTGATAATATAAAAATATATTTTAAAGACACTGGTTGCGGTATTGACGAAAATCTGATAGCAAATATATTTGAACCTACTTTTACCAGAAAAATTGGCGGAAGCGGACTGGGTCTTGCTATAGTTAAAAAAATTATATTTGAGCATAACGGCGGAATCGAATGCCGCTCTCCCTTAAACGAGGGCGCCGAATTTGAAATCACACTGCCTTTGAAGGTGATTAATGGCTAAGATATTTTTAGTTGATGACGAGCCGAACATTATAAAGGTTCTTTCCCAGATTCTTCAGGATGAAGAACATATTATTTATTCTGCCTCAAACGGAGCTGAAGCTCTTGAGTTTTTGAAAAAAAATGAACCGGATCTTATATTTCTTGATGTTTGGCTGCCTGATGCTGACGGACTTCAGCTTCTTGAAACAATAAAAAAAGAAAAACCGGATATTGCTGTTATTATGATAAGCGGTCATGGTTCAATAGATATTGCTGTAAAATCAACCAAAATAGGCGCATATGATTTTTTAGAGAAACCGCCTTCTCTTGAGAGGATTGTAACGGTTGTCAATAATGCTCTTGAGTCCGTTCGACTAAAACGCGAAAATCTCAAGCTTCGAAAAGAATCAAGGCTTGAAGATGAAATGATCGGAAAATCCCTGCTTATGGAAGAAATTCGCGAAATTATAGAAAAAGCGGCGGCCACTAACGCAAGAGTTTTTATTACCGGAAAAAACGGAACAGGGAAAGAGCTTATAGCGAAAGCAATTTATAGAAAATCCAAAAGAAGTGATAAACCTTTTATAAAAGTAAATTGTGCTGCTATTCCTGACGAGCTTATTGAAAGTGAGCTTTTCGGTCATGAGAAGGGAGCATTTACAGGTGCTATCGCGAGAAGAATCGGAAAATTTGAACAAGCTGATGGCGGAACACTTTTCCTTGATGAAATATGCGATATGAGCGCTTCCGCTCAGGCAAAAGTCCTTCGGGTGCTTCAGGAACAGGAACTTGAAAGAGTAGGCGGAACCGAAACTATTAAGGTTGACGTGCGTATAATTTCTGCAACAAATATCGATGTAAAGAAAGCTGTCGAAAAAAATGAATTCAGGGAAGATTTGTACTACAGGCTTAATGTTATTCCGATTCATATACCTTCGTTATCTGAAAGGAAAGAAGATATCCATGATCTGGTATGTTATTTTATGAAAAAGTTTTCAGAGGAACATGGAATTGTTGAAAAGCGTATAAGTGCAAGCGGTATGGATTTTCTTTCTCATTATGCATGGCCCGGAAATATACGTGAGCTGAAAAATCTAATGGAACGTGCAAGCATCATGATCCCGTCAGATGAAATCGGTGCTGATGATCTGAAGAAATACGTTGAGGCGAATGAATCATATCAGGAAATTTATATGACTGATAAATCTTCGCTTAAGCTGGCCAAGGAAGACTTTGAAAAAAAATACATAGAAACAGCTCTTGAGAAAAATAAAGGAAACATAACTTTAACCGCTAAAGATATCGGGATTGAGAGAACAAATCTGCATAGAAAGATTAAGCAGTATAATATTGAGAATTCAGGATATTCTGATGATGAATAATCTCATCGAACATCTTCAAAATTATACAAAACAAAAATGTCCGACTATTCTAATCGGCAAAAATTCTGATGATTATGCTTATGTATTCAATTGGCTGAAATCTAAAACCGTTTCTGTAACAAAGCCTGATGTAAAAGAATCCGCACCTAAGGGTTTTTGTTCATCGTGTCCTGCAAACAGTGAAAAACGCGAGGCGGTTGGTTCCGGTGAAAACGGAATAATGATCATTATGAATGAACCTGAACTTTTTTCAAAAATTGAAAAACAGACATTTAAGAATGATGCTGACGAAGTATTTGATAATATTCTTTCAAAAGCGCTGGCAATATCCAAAAATGAAACTTATATTACTCATCTGGTCAAGTGCATTGAAATAGATTCAAAGTTTCAAAGAAGCCGAATAATGCAAAACTGCATAAATCATCTTAGAGAAGAAATCGCATCCGTTAATCCGCGTATAATTCTGGTTATGGGTGATTTTTTATCGATAAAAAAACTAGCTATGGAAAACCGCGATATAAGCTGGTTCAGTATTTCTCATCCTCTGATTATGGCTAAAAATCCTTCGTTGAAAAAGGAAGCATGGACAACACTGAAGACAATGCTTGATACAATGAAAGAAACAGATCAATGAAATATGCAGACGTAATTCTACCAATTCCTTCAGATAATATTTTTACATATAGAATTCCTGAAGATATGAAACTTGACAAGGGGTTTCGTGTTGTTGTTCCGCTTGGATCATCAGGAAGAACAGTTACCGGTTTTGTAACAGGTATTAAAAATGATGTTCAGGAGTCATCTTTTGAAATTAAATATATAAAAAAATCTCTTGATACAGAGGCTGTTTTTGATGATTCTGTTTTGTCTCTTGCATCATTTATAGCGGAGAATTATTCGTGTTCAAAGGGTGAAGCTTTTGATGTTATTCTTCCTTCAACTAAATCCTCAGATGAAGAAGCTGATTACGCCGATACGGAAAATTTCAGTATAGAGCTTTCGAAATCACAGAATGCGGTATATGAAGCAATAAAGGATGATTCAGGAACCCATCTTATTCATGGAATTACAGGCAGCGGAAAAACAGAGCTTTATCTCAAGCTCGCCGAAAATGAATTATCAATGGGTAAAAGCGTTATAATACTGCTTCCGGAAATATCTCTCTCATGGCAGATTTTCTCAAGAATAAAAGCAGTATTCAGCGATAATGCCGTTTTATATCACAGCGCACTTACTCCGAAACAGAAAATGAAAAGCTGGCTTTCGTTTTACAAAGGAAACGCTAAAATAGCAGTAGGTACAAGATCGGCAGTATTTATGCAGTCACCTGATTTATCTATGATTATAGTTGATGAAGAACATGATGCTTCTTATAAAGAGCACTCCGTACCCAGGTATAATGCAAAGCGGATTGCAATTCATAGAATGAAATCTGCAAACGGAAAAACAATACTCGGCAGTGCGACTCCTTCCGCTGAAAGTTACTATGCAGCGAAATGCGGAATTATGAAAATGCATACACTCAATGAACGGTATTCGAATGTTGATCTTCCGGTTATTGATATAGTCGATTATCCGGATAAGGGAATACTTTCAAATGCGTTAAAGAATGCAGTTTATGAAACCGCTAAACGAAAAATGCAGTCAGTCCTTCTTCTGAACAGAAGAGGATATTCCCCGACTGTTCAGTGTTCTTCATGCGGTGAACAGGTCAAATGTGATGACTGTTCTGTTAATATGACATACCATAAAAAAGGATCGCTGGTGTGTCATTATTGCGGTAAGGAAATTTCAATTATCGAAAAATGCCCTGCCTGCGGCGGCGAATTGAAGTATGTCGGAAGCGGAACACAGAAAGCTGAAGATATTATTTCAGATGAATTCCGCGATTTGCGTATATTCCGTTTAGATCAGGATTCAGCACGTAAAAAGAAGACAGTGCCGGAGATGATTGAAAAAATGAAAGCCTCGGAAATTGATATTCTTCTTGGGACTCAGATGATTTCAAAAGGATTTGATTTTCCTAAACTTGCTTTATCGGCAGTTATTAATGCTGATATAGGTTTGGGGGTTCCTGATTTCCGTTCCTCTGAAAGAATTTTTTCTCTTTTGACTCAATTGGCCGGCAGATGCGGTAGAAGAGGGGAGCAGGGAAAGGTTATAATTCAAACTAAGGATATTTCAAATCCATTGTTTAAATATATAAAATCACATGATTATATTTCTTTTATAGAGCGTGAACTTTCAATCAGAAAAGCGCTTTCTTATCCGCCATTTTCATTTTTGCTTAGATTAATAGTCAAAGGTGAAAACGAAGAAAAGGTAATTGAAAAATCAATTGAACTTGAAAATTATTTAAAGCAGAACATTCCTGATTCTGTGAATATGCTTGGTCCAGCTCCGGCGCCGATTGAAAAACTTGGAAAAAATTACAGATATCATTTTATTCTCAAATCAAAACAGCGTAAGGAACTTGTTTCAGTTTCAAAATCAGTAAAAAATATAAGCGGGATCAAAATCGATATAGATCTTGATCCCGTTGACCTTCTTTAAGTTCTTATTCTACTATAAGAAGTATCGCTTTTAGATATTCAGTTTCAGGGTGATAAATATTAACCGGATGATCGGCAGGATGAGAATGCTTGCCTATGATATATGCGTTTCTTTTTGCGTCAAGAGCAGCTCCGAAAATGATTTTTTGAAAAAGATCCATATTTATAAAACGCGAACATGAGCAGGTTAGTACAATGCGGTTTGGAGCGCAGCGTTTAAAAACATTCATGTTAACGTCCTTATAGCCCCTGCATCCCTTATCAATCCCACCCTTGCTTTTTACGAATGCAGGTGGATCGATTATAATAATGTCTTCGTTGAAGTCTCTTGATCTAATCAGATCGAAAATATCAGCCTTAATTGTATCATGTTTATCTTCGAATCCGTTTAAGATTGCTGTTTTATCAGCTATTTCTAGTGCATCAGCGGAGATATCAACTGATATCGCTTTGTGAGCTCCGCCCGCTATTGCGGCAAAAGAAAAACCGCCTGTATAACTGAATAGATTAAGAACGCTTCTTCCTGAAGATATATTCTTTATGAGTTTTCTGTTTTCTCTCTGGTCAATGAAGAATCCGGTTTTCTGACCAGTCTTGATATCAATAGGGTATTTTATTCCATGTTCTGTGATTTCAACTTCGTCAGGAGTTTCTCCGTAAATCTGACCGGTTTGCGCGTTCACACCTTCAAGTTTTCTTCCTGCATGATCGCTTTTTTCGTATATTGACTTCGGTTTTAATTCGTCAACTAAAATAGAAATTATTTTATCTTTAAGCAGATCTGCACCAAGTGTCAATGATTGTATTGATAGATGAGATGCAAAAGAATCGGCAATGAACCCCGGGATATTGTCGGCTTCGGAAAATATAAGCCGGAAGGCATCTGTATCTTCATGAACGCGGGCAATCTTTCTGCGCAGTATAGCGGAATGGATATTTTTCAACAGCACGGAATCAGTAAATTTTTCACCAAGACACATGACTCTTGCTGCGATCTGTGTTTTTGAATTGTAATATGCTGAACCTATAAAAACGCCGGATGAGGTGATAACATCGGCTATTTCGCCGTCATTAGCATCGGATTCTTTTACTGCACCTGAGAAAATCCATTTATTGCCTGCAATAACAGATTTTTCTCTTCCTTTATTTAATATTATTTTTGACAAGTTAATCTCTTTTAATTGTTATCTTTTTTTCTTTGCTTCTTCTTTTTTCTTTTCTTCCTGATCAAAACGCTGACGCAGAGCGTCGATTACAGTTTTATTTTTTTCTGCTTCTTCACTTTCTCCGTAAATAACATTAATTTGACGTAAAGAAGAAAGAAGCCATATTGCTTTTTTTATATCTTCAGGAGCCTGAGTAGAAAGTTCGTACTTGTTCCTGACGTTTTTAGCCGCTTCTTCCAGTGTTCTTTTGCACAGGTTGAGAAGATCTTCCCTGTCTCTGTAAAATTCGGAACGGAAATTTCTAAACTGTTCAATTGTTGCGAAATTAATAAAATTTTTGATAAGATTTGCTATTTTCGCGTGATTGTCGACAAAATGCCATTTATGCTTTGAATCACTTCCGAAATTATCTACGAGTGTATCGTATACAAATATCATCTTTTTCATCAGTTCGAGAGTCTGACGGATATTAAATTTCTCAATCTTCATAAGATAATCTTTATTTTCTGAAAGGGGTCTGTCAAAATCACTGCCGACAACTTCTTCAAGCATGATTAACAAATTAGAATACGCTTTACGCGCTTTTTCCTGAGATGCGGAATCTTTAATTCCCATGATGTCATTCGATAGATCGCTTATATGAAGATAGATGGGAATCATTTTAAGATAAGTATCCGCAAGTTCCAGCGAATAGTATGCAGAAATTGAAGGATGCTTTTTTTTCTTATCAGAAATCTCTTTTATGAGTTTCTCGTATTTTATCAGATTCGCCTTATCATCTTTTGACGCTTCATTAAACCGTGATTTATCTTCTTTGCTGATTGCCATGACTTACCCGTTATTTTGAGTTGAGTTTTTCAGAGAGAATTTCCAGCATCGCCGGAACTGATTCCATTTGAACCTTTAATTCATATTCAAGAATATCTGAAAGTGAAATTATATCATTGTTTTCCATTACGCTGATAATTTCATTCAAAACAGTATTAATCTCTTCATTGACTACTGCAAGATTCTTGCCGTTATGTTCAATCTCTTCAGGTTTTATCCCGAACACAGGCGGAATCTGGCATGATAGCCTTGAGAATCTGAAAAGAAAATCCACAAATTCCTGAAGAAGAACAGAAGCCGTTGAATCTTTTCCGGACTGGAATTGTGAAGAAATTTCTTCGAGAGAATCAATTTTAGATTTTGCCTCTTTGCGGAGTTCCGTCAAAAATCCGATGATTGTTTCAGGTGAATCGATGCTCTTGATAATTACTTTACGCATGTTATCGCTTGACATCAGGTATCGCATTAGATTTTTAATTTCAGTGAAAACATTGATTTCCTGTTTAATTGTTTCAGATGCATTATTTTCTTTAAGTGAAACGGATAGAAATTTCAGCTTTTCAACGTAAGACTCGGCAGATTTTGAATTATAAATGACTGCTGCCGGATCCATTTCGAGCAGATTCAATATACGGCTTAAAACATCAGCAAGCCATGCTGAACCGTCTGCTATATTTGAAAGTTGATCCGCTGAATGTTTTTCTTTTGTATTAAGTGATGATAATATTTTATCGCAGTAAAAGGACGCTTCATTTAGAGTGTCTACGATAAGATCAGATTTTGATTGAATAGTAAAATCAGCTTTTTTCACAGACTCAAGATCTAAGTCGGAATTTGCCTCGTAAGATTTTCCGTCTGCGGAAGCAGCGCACATAATAAGACCTCTTGACGAAGCCCATTTTTCAATAGAATCGCAGAGTTCAGAAAATTTCTTTTCATTATCTAGTTTGAAGTCGACACTGTTCCCATTAATTAAAATTTCCATAAACTCCAATCTTCAGGCATAAACCTGTTAGTTATTATTTGTCCGAACCGCCGGATTGCTGGTTCATCCAGTCTCTCTGGGATTTGGCGCCCGAAACTGATTTTTCCATTGTCGCAAATTTCTTTCTGAGTTTTTCTTCATAAGCTTTAAGGTGCATCTGAAGTCTTTCTATTCTTTCATCAGCGCCCTTGGCGGATTCTTTTTCATAAGCGATTTTTGTCTGAATGATATTTTGTTTTTCAACCGGAGTAACATAGGGGTCAAGTACTCTTTCAATAGCGAAAGCAAGACCGCCGTCTGTTCTGTTGTCGCCGTCATTATCTGTTCCGAAGAAATTCCGAATGCCTTCCGGATTCGAAATTATCACTTCTCTGAGTTTTGGTTCATTAATCTGTAGTTTTCCATGTTTGATGGATTCCCAGGATGATTTAATTTCTCCGGTGTGAACACCTGTTTCAGGAAGAACTCGAATAGGCTTTTCAACCTTAGAAAGATATGCATTAGAAAGGGCAGTCTTCAGCTGGTTTAAAAGCGAAACAAAAGTCATGTCTGATGAGAAAATGCCGGTTTCTCTTTTCATCTTGTCGTATTCGCCGGCTTTTGTAATTGTAGCAGTCTTAGTCAAAGCGCTGTTCATATCAACATATCTATTATAGTTTTCAACGAATTTCTTTATTTTTTCTATGCTTTTGTCAATGTCATTATCTATATTTAAAATGACTGTTTCTTCGGGGCGCGCCGATTTCAAACTCAGGGTGACACCTTTTATTAAATCTACTATACCTTCGTTTTTGTCTCTTTCAACTGAGACTCCATCAATTTTCATTTTTGAATTTTCGGCCTTTGAAATCACATTCTTAGGTTCGAGTATATCCTTGCCTTTCAAAGGCGTAACTATAACTGCGTTTGAAAAAATACTGGATCCGTCATTACAGTAAAAAATAATTTTATTTATTTTCTTTCCTTCAAGCTCGCTTCCTATTGGAATTTCCTGAATTCCTTTTGAATCCTTCTGGACAGTAAATAATTTTTCCTTTCTTTCACCGTTTTCATCCCAGACGATACCTACACCCGATACATCGTCCTTGAAATCTTTCTTCTGCGGTTTTCTTTCGATTTCACGTTCACGTGAAATATTATAACTGTTGAGTTCTATTCCTTTGATTACTATTTTTTCTGTAGGTCCGAACTCAATTTTGTAAGGAAGAGTTTCATCTTCTTTTTCCGGAGTATCCGGAGCTTTGTATTCGAAATTGAAATTAAGTGCAGTATCTTTTTTGAGTTCCTTTTCGACCGGAAGCGCAAATTCGCGCCAGAGCAAGCCCTTCATTTCTGCGGATTTTCCGTCCGGTGAAATATTCAATGCTCCGTCTTCTTTATCTGCGAGTTTTCCGCCGTATTGATAGAAATTCTTGTTATCAAACGCAATAATAGTTTTATCGCTGTCTGCATCGCGCTGACCGGATACAAGTCCTATTTTTTTGAAAAGGTCTTTTGCGCCTGATATTAGAATTTCGCCTTTTTCGCCTGAAGTCTTTGATTCAAGGGATAGAACATATTTTGAACCGGTGGTATTCATTATCATTGAGGTCATATATTTATTCATCGACTCATCGATTCTATCGCGAAGGTTTTCGATTGTTCCGCCCCTGAAACGGATATTCTCTTTTATTCCATTTACTTCTATCGAAAAATCCGCAGCCGGAAGTTTTTCATTTTTATCAATATTATCCGAAATTATTTTGTGAAACCCTGCAAGGCGTTCTACAATAATGTGTTTTGTTCCCTTATCAGCCTGTTTGAGCGCAATAGCCTCAAGTATTGACGGATTTGATGAAATAGCCTTTTTGTCGTCATAGGAGGCTCTGAATCCGTAAAGATCCTTTGCGGACGCATGAAGTTCCTTCAGGATTGAGCCCATCTGTTTAAGGGCTTCCTGTTTTTCTAAATATTCCTGTTTTTCGATCTGGAGCTTTTTTATAGGAGCCGATTCGACGTTGAGTAGTTTGTCAATTATATCATCGGTCTGAATTCCGGATGCTATACCGCCCATTGTTACAGGCATCTCAGTCCCCCTTTTTAGACATATTATGTCTTCTAACCAGATTATCGGAACTTTTTCAATTTCTATAAGCAAATTAATAAAAAAAATCAGTTTTTCAAGCTTATTTTAGCCGATAAAATATAGTTTTCAGCATGGCCGGAAAAATCAATCGTGATTACGGAAATGTAAAATATCCCTTTCTCGGAGATAATCGTAAAGCTCAAACTTGACAATTAGATATTATATGTCTTATTTATAGTTATGAAAAATAATTATTTAGAGATTAAAGAATATCTAAGCTCAAAAAGGACTGTTTCAGTATTAAATATTGCTGAGGCAACAGAAGTGCCAATTCTTGTTGTAATTGAATTGGTTAAGCGGCTTCAAGATGAGGGATATGTACGTATCGGCGGTTCCGTTTGTGCATCATCTTGTTCTTCTTGTTCGGATAAATGCAATGATTCGCAAACTGTTATTTCCGGTGAAAGCATCATTATTCCGCTTTTGGAAAGGAGAACTTCAGATGAGTATTGATTCGGCAGAAAAATTTATAATGCGAGCAATGAAAGACAGGATACTGCGTGATATGATAAATGAAGCGGAGGATGCGGAAGCTTTATCGTATATTCTCAAGCTCCATTCCTTTGATTTTAATGAGTTTGAGTTTGATGATGCTTATAGGGTTGTTCTTTTAAAATGTCCTAATGAGGAGGCTGCAAATGCTCTGAAGGAATTTAAATTATGGTGGAACCTTTCTGCGGGCGTGTGATTTATTTGATTATTTTGAAACGTGATTTTACAGCTGAATGAAGTATATAAATTTTAAATTTTGAAAATAAAAAAAGCCGGGCTGCCCCGGCTTTTTTTACGGCTAAGCGGTGTATTAGTACATTCCGCCCATGCCTCCCATTCCGCCGCCTGCAGGCATTGCAGGAGCTTTATGTTCTTCAGGTTTTTCAGTAATGAGAACTTCAGTTGTAGAAAGCATTCCGGCTACGGAAGCTGCATTCTGAAGAGCTGTTCTAACTACTTTTGCAGGGTCGATGATTCCCGCGTCGATCATGTTTTCCCAAACAAGACTTGCCGCGTTGAAACCTACACCTGGTTTTTCTGTTTTTGCTTTTTCAACGATCACAGAACCTTCAAGACCTGCGTTAGTCGCAATTCTGCGCATAGGTGCTTCGACAGCTTTTGCAATAATGAGAGCTCCGATTTTTTCGTCGCCTTCAAGTTTTGCCGAAGCGTCAGTAATTGCTTTGAAAGTGCTGAGAAGAGTAAGTCCGCCGCCTGGGACAATTCCTTCTTCAACCGCAGAACGGGTTGCAGAAAGAGCGTCTTCAACACGTGCTTTCTTTTCTTTAAGTTCAACTTCTGTTGCTGCACCGACATTGATAACTGCAACTCCGCCCGCGAGTTTAGCAAGTCTTTCATTGAGTTTTTCTTTGTCGTAGTCTGAAGTTGAAGTTTCAATCTGTTTTTTGATCTGTTTGATTCTTTCCTGAACCTGTTTTGAATCGCCTTTACCTTCGATGACAGTTGTGTTTTCTTTTTCGATGATAACTTTTTTAGCTTGTCCAAGGTCTTCCATTGTCGCGCTTTCAAGCTTTCTTCCGACTTCTTCGCTGATAACCTGTCCGCCTGTAAGAACAGCGATATCTTCCATCATCGCTTTTCTTCTGTCGCCGAAACCGGGAGCTTTTACGGCTACACAGCTGATTGTTTTTCTGAGATTGTTTACAACCACAGTCGCAAGAGCTTCACCTTCAACATCTTCTGCAATTATGAGAAGAGGTTTTCTTGCCTGAGCAACCTGTTCAAGAACAGGAAGAAGGTCTTTCATTGAGCTGATCTTCTTGTCATAAAGGAGAATGTAGGCATCTTCAAGAGTTGCTGTCATATTCTCTGCATCTGTTGCCATATAAGGAGAGATGTAGCCTCTGTCAAACTGCATACCCTCAACAACTTCAAGATGAGTTTCGATAGATTTAGCTTCTTCAACAGTAATTACGCCGTCTTTGCCGACTTTTTCCATAGCTTCAGAAATAAGTTCTCCGATTTCCATATCATTGTTTGCAGAAATCGCAGCTACCTGAGCTACTTCTTTTTTATCTTTGATCGCACGTGAAGATTCTTTGATGTTTTTCACAGCGGCTTCAACAGCTTTATCAAGACCGCGTTTAAGAGCAGTCGGATTAGCACCGGCTGTAACATTTTTAAGGCACTCTTTGTAAATAGCAGCTGCAAGAACTGTTGCAGTTGTAGTTCCGTCACCGGCTACATCATTAGTTTTTGTTGCAACTTCTTTAACCATCTGTGCGCCCATGTTTTCAAACGGGTCTTCAAGCTCAATTTCTTTAGCTACTGTAACACCGTCTTTTGTAATTGTAGGCGAGCCGTATTTTTTGTCGATAACGACATTTCTTCCGCGAGGCCCGAGGGTAGTCTGAACAGCTTCTGCGAGCTGTTCTACACCCTTAAGAATAGCCTGTCTGGCTTCTTCATTAAACTTTAATATCTTTGCACCCATTTTTTACCTCTTAAATTACGATAATACAGCGAGGATATCGCTTTCACGGACAATCAGGTAATCCTTTCCGTCGAATTTCACTTCAGTTCCGGCATATTTGCCGTAGAGAACTTTGTCTCCGGCTTTAACGTCAACAGAAACAAGTTTTCCGTCCTCGTATTTACCGTTTCCTACTGCGATAACTTTCCCCTGCTGAGGTTTTTCCTTTGCAGTGTCAGGAATGAAAAGAGAACCTTTTTTTACTACATCCTCTTCAAGAGTCTCGATGAGTACTCTGTCTCCAAGTGGTCTTATTCCCACAGTAATCCTCCTTTTATTTTTTGAATGTTTTTGCTTCTTTTGTTAGCACTCATTTAGCTGAGTGCTAATATGGTCAATATAAGTAAAGTTCAATACGGCGACAACAATTTTTTAATGATGTTAAAGAAAAATGAGACGAATAATCAGGCTTCAATTACGGTGAAGCCTGATTGATTTCTAGTTGTCAGAAGAAATAAACTCAGATAATCAGAGTTTATTTAGTCCCGAAATGATGGCTTTTGCTGCGGCCTGAATTATGTTTGAGTCGGTTCCGGCAGCAATTACTCCTTTGTTACTGTTTTCATTTTTGATTCTGACGAAACATATACCTGTTGCATCGGCAGATTGTCCCATTGTTTCTTCTTCGTATTCCTGAAGTGTAAATGAAGGAATTTCGTCTATGGAATTTACAGCCTCAACAAATGCCGAAATGGGTCCGTTTCCTGAAGCTTTTGCACGGAATTCCTTTTCGTTAATTTTGAGAAGAACTTCTCCTTCTATATCGGACGGAGAAATCTCGGAAGGGCGGGGCCAATAATTGATCAGTTTTATTTTATCGCCTGTTTGAATATAAGTTTCATCAAACAGTTTTTTTATTTCCGAACCCTCAAGTTCACGCGACATTTTATCAGCATAGGTCTGAACCTGTTTAGCGAAGTCAATCTGCATCCATTTCGGCATTTTAATCTTATAATCATGCTGAAGCACGAATGCAATTCCGCCTTTTCCGCTCTGACTGTTGATGCGGATAAATTTTTCAAACTTTCGTCCAAGAGCAGTCGGATCAACATGAAGATACGGAATTTTCCATCCGCCGAAAGCGTTGGCAAGTTCTTCTTTCTGTACAAATCCTTTTTTTATAGCATCCTGATGAGATCCCGAAAACGCAGTAAAGACAAGTTCGCCGCAATAAGGATGTCTCGGATGAACAGGCATTGAAGTTATTCTTTCAACAGTGTCGACAATTTCAGGCATATCTGAAAATTTTAAACCTGTTTTGACGCCGAGATATTCAAGATTGAGAGCCATCGTAATAAGATCAAGGTTTCCTGTTCGTTCACCATGACCGAGAAGTGTTCCTTCTACTCTTTGAGCACCTGCCATCAATGCCATAGTTGTTGCGGCAACAGCGCATCCCATGTCATTATGCGCGTGAAGAGAAATAATTGATTTTTCAGGATACTTATTTTTTCTCATGAAAATTTCTATCATGTCAGCATATTCGTTCGGCAATCTTCTTTCAACTGTCATTGGAAGATTAAGAATCACTTTTTCTTCCGGTTTAGGGTTCCATGTTTCAATAACCTTGGCGCAAAGATCAACCGCGAAATCAAGATCGGTATCGGTAAATTCTTCCGGAGAAAATTCAAGACCGACTTCGGAATTTTTAAGAAATTCATCTGATTCATTTTTTATCTGTTTAACAGCTGCAAGTGCTGTTTCGATTACATCAGTTTTTTTAAGCCCGAAAACATATTGTGTATGAAGTTCACTGGTTGCGATATATACATGAACTACACACTTTTTTACTCCTTTAAGAGCTTCTATTGTGCGTGTTATCAGATGCGAACGTGACTGAACCAGAACAGATATGACAACATCGTCCGGAATTATGTTTTCTTCAATTAATTTTCTGCAGAAGTTGTAATCATCCTCTGATGCGGATGGAAAACCGATTTCAATCTCTTTAAATCCTATGGAGCATAGAAGTTTGAAGTATTCCAGTTTTTGTTCAGGAGTCATTGGGTTTGGAAGAGCCTGGTTGCCGTCACGTAGGTCTACCGCGCACCATGCCGGAGATTTGGTGATTTGTGCTGAAGGCCATGAACGGTTATTGTTTTCAATGGGCTTCATTTTCGCATAATTGTTTGTGCTCATTTTTTTCCTCCTGTGAAACTGCTAAAACAAAAAAGGCCGACTCTTTCAGAGACGGCCCGCATTTGCAAAAAATTTTAATTATTCAAGGCAACACGAAACCGCTCTGCAATGTAGAGTTGTCACGAAGTCGTCCGAATAGATTTATTCCTATGTTCATATTGTCAATAAAAACGGATAGTTATACATGTCAAGAAATTTAACGTAAAGATTGCATTCATTTTTTAATTATCAAGAAATGAATTTTGAAGAAAATCATTAAAACATTATTGGATTATGGAAAGATGAGGTATTTGTTATGAATTCTTAATAATCTTGACAAAATATCAGATTAATTCTGAAGTTTTTTAAATTGATTTATAAGGAGATTTTTAATGTTCCCTGTAATTTTTCAGTACAAGGCGTTAACCATAACTACATTCGGGGTTTTGCTCGGACTTGCCTTCTATCTTGCTTTTCTTCTTCTTGAAAGAGAAATGAAATTAAGAGGAAAGAATCACGAAATGGCTTCGACTATTCTGATAGTCGCAATACCGAGTGCTATTATCGGCGCCAAGCTTTTCCATATTGTTGACAATCTTGAACAGTTTTTTGCATCACCTAAAGATATGATTCTTTCGGGTGACGGTCTTTCTGTATACGGCGGAATTATTGTAGCATTTGCAGCCTGTTACTTCGTAGTGAAAAAATACAAAGAATCATATCTTGAAATAGCTGATATGGTTGCTCCGGCTGTAGCACTTGGATATGCTGTTGGAAGAATAGGATGTCATGTTTCAGGTGACGGATGCTTCGGAGTAGTAACGGATTCAATTTTTGCAACAAGCTATCCTAACGGCATTGTTCCAACTTCAACCGGCGTGTTTCCAACACCGCTTTTTGAATCATTTTTCTCATTTCTGGTTTGTGCTTTTCTTCTCAATCTGAGAAAGCGTGATCTTCCGAAGGGTACTTTGATTTTTACCTATATGCTTTTAAATGCCGTTGCGCGTTTTGGCGTGGAATTTATAAGAGTGAACCCTAAAGTGGCGTTCTCCCTTACTCAGGCGCAGATTATAGCAATCGTGATTTTCGTATGCGGTATTGCTGGTATAGTGTATAACTTCAAGAAAAAGCAGACAGCATAATATTTGATTAGATATTGATTGATTTATGCAATAACGCCGGAAAGATCCGGCGTTATTTTTTTATTTTATAATATTAGAGGTGATGAACTGAACAGCTTCATCATGCGATGTTTTAGAAAGGTCAATTTCAATGTAAGAAATTCCGCGTCTTTTCATCCCTCTGAACCATGTCATTTGTCTTTTCGCTAAACGGAATATATCTGTTAACAGATTGTTGAAGAAAGTAGGGTAATCAATTTCCCCTGATATGTACTCTGCCATTCTTTTGTATTCCATGCCGAATGATTTCATCTTATTTAAATCAAGTCCGTTTTGTAATAGTTTTTTGCCTTCTTCAATCATTCCATTGTCGATACGTGTTCTTAAACGGTTCTCGATTCTTACTTTGATTTCATCACGTGGATAGTATAGTAAAAAGTTCAGGGGATTCTTAACAAAAATATTTTGATTACTGCCGAATTTGCCGCCGTTTTCAGCTATTTCAAGTGAACGTATTATTCTTTTTTTGGAAGATAAATCTGTTTTGTTGTATATTTCCGGATAATTTGACAGCTTTTGTATGAGATCATCTTTCGGTAACATATTCATTTTGCTTCTATAATCATTGTCTTCCGGTATATCCGAAAGACTGAATCCTTTAAGCAGAGCTTCAATATATAAACCAGTACCGCCGCATATCACAGGTAATTTGTTTTGAGATATGATTTTTGAAAAAGATTTTTCAAAACCTGACATGTAGTCATGAAGAGAAAATTTATCATTGGGTGAAGCGACATCTATCATGTGATAATTGATATTATGTAAATTATAATCATCCAGATCTTTTCCGGTGCCGATGTCCATGCGTTTGAAGACCTGGCGTGAATCAGCAGATATAATTTCACCATTATTCAGCAATGAGGTTTTTACTGCGATTGAGGTTTTCCCGCAGGCAGTCGGGCCCATTATGAAAACGGAATCATACATGCTTTAATGCCTTGATAGGAAGCATTTCAGATGCTTTTTTGGCAGGATAAAAACCAAAGAAAATTCCAACTGCAGCCGAAAAGAAATATGATATTATTATTGAAAAAACTGACAGAATAAAAGGCCATTTTAATACATAAACGATTATAGCGTAAGAAATTAGACCTACGACAATTCCGATGCTTCCTCCAATTACACTAAGAACGACCGATTCGGATAGAAACTGCAGCAAAATATCTCGTTTCTTTGCTCCTATAGCCATTCTTAGGCCGACTTCGCGGATTCTTTCATTTACGGAAGCAAGCATGATATTCATAATTCCGACGCCGCCTACAAAAAGAGCTATAGATGCTACAGCAACCATAAGCCATTTTAAGGCACTCATTACATAATTTGCTATTTCTAATTTGTCCTGTGAAGTAGAAACCCTGAAGAGTTGAGTATGGTCATTTCCGGGAAGAATGTGGAATTTTGATCTAAAATATTTCAAAATATTATTTTTTAACAAATCTACATGAATGCTGTCTTCGGTAGATGCATATATCTGCTCAATAAGAATTTTTTCCTTTTTAATCGAGCTGATACGGTTGTAAGGTATTGCGATAAAATTATCAAAGTCTTTTCCGCCGATTGAAGTACCGGAACTTTCAGAAACTCCGATAACTTTGAAAGGGACATTATTTATATTAATTTCCATTCCTAAAGGATTTAATTTATCAAAAAGAGCTTCTTTAACGGTATTTCCTATAATAGCAACTCTTGACGCAGATAATATCTCCGTATTTGAAAAAAGACGTCCTCTTGAAAGTTTCATTTCTTTGATAAAAAAATAATCATTGGTTGTGGCTTGAAGCCTGCTCATGTTCATTTTGTAATAAATGCTTTTAACCTCATAAATATTTTGTTCATAAAGCGGAGTAATATATTTAATATTGGGATTCTGTTGTTTAATGTTGATCAAATCTGTTTCAGTGGCCCACTGGTCATCACCCTGATAAAATCTGACGGCATTTTTTCCGTACGAAAAAAGCTTTCCTTTGACAACTTCTGCGGCACTGGCGCTGAGACCTGATATTGAAATAACTGAAGAAACGCCGATGATAATGCCAAGTGTGGTTAAAGCTGAGCGGATTTTGTTTTTACGGAGATCAATATATGCAGACCGGAGAAGATCAAATTTATTAACCAAAATTTCCTCAACTTTTACTTGATTATTCTTCTGCCTTAGCAGAATCATGTAACGAGACATTTATTAACAAAATTTATCAAGAATTAAATGGAAGACTATGAAAACTTTTTTTTATGTAATTTTACTTTTTCTTATATTTTCATGTTCACGTGTTCCTGAAGGATTCAAAAAATATGATTCGGCCAATTTCAGTATTAGTTATCCGGAGTCATGGGAGAACTCAACTGGAAAAGACGATATATCTGTAGTGTTTTCCCGAAAAGATGAAGATATTCAGAAAATAAATCCTTCAATAACCGTGAGCAGCGGAAAGAATAATGATGATGAAATTATTGAAAGAACTTCGTCTATTCTCAAGGAAAGTATACCTGATTACCAGGAAATTTTTCTTGATAAAGGAAATCCTTCAAGAATTATTTTTAAAGGGAAACTTAATGATTTCAGTTATATCTGGGACATCTCAATTTTTAAAGGTAAAACCGATTATTTCGTAACGGGACTATGCGAAGAAAAAGATTACAGCAAAATGAAAAGTATTTTTGAATTATCTGTTAAATCTTTTAAAGTATCAAAATGATTATTCGTTAATACGTTTCATGATATTTTTTGCAGAACCATCTTCAGGCTTTAAGCGTAGAGCTGTTTCCGCATATTCTTTTGCCTTTTCAGGATTTCTATGTCTAAGATAAAGCTTAGAAAGAATGACATATGCACTCTGATATTCAGGATCTGATTCAATACATCTCAATAGATGTTCTTTTGATTTTTTATCATCCGGATTTTCCGTTTCGTAAAAGAAACGTCCGAGATAAAAATTTACATCCGCATTCGCCGGATCTATCTCCAGAGCCTTCAAGCCTAAATTGACTGCATCTTTTGTTAACTTGCTTTTCATCTTTTCACTGCTTTTTGATGATGAAATTCCTGTATAAACTGACTCATAAACCATTTTGTATCTTGTTAAAACCATGCCCTTGAGCAGATCGAACTTGTCCTGTTTATCATAAATATTTGAGAAATATTTATAGGCTTCATCATATTCTCTTAGAGCGTATTCACTTATATTTTTTCCCAGGTATATTTCTCCCAAAGATATATGCGGTTCAGGATACGTTTTGCTTTTTTGAACTGATTTTTCATACATTGCAATCGCATTTCCCAAGTCTCCGATGGAGATATAATAATCGCCCTTTCCTTTAAAGTATTTAGCCTCTGTTAGATTACTTTCGGCAGTTATTGAACATACCCGCATATCTGCTCTTGTCCGTCTAAAGTTGCCGTAACCTATTAAAAGCCACCCGAAATTTTTAGTTTTTGAAATTACTTCAACTGAAAGCTTTGCGACTATCAGGTTTTTATCATCGATAATGTACAGAGTATCTCCGGGTAAAATTCCTATTTTATCAAAAAGTCTCACCGATATTTTTGTTTTTCTTTGTGCCGATTGAAGAATTTCGTTAGATGATATTTCTCTTGTTCCAAGCTGAAGAACTTTTCCTTTGACTGAAGCTTCAACTCCCGGATAGCTGTTATAAGTATAAAAAATTCTTATCTTATTCTCGGTTTTTTTGAGTTCCGCACCGATTAAAAGAAAAGGAACAAATATCAATAAAACAAAATGCTTCATTTTCGGATTATCCTCATCGGATTAAGAGCTGTTACATAGTTTTTTCTGATTTCAAAATGGAGATGCGGACCAGTAACAGTTCCTGTTGCACCTGAAAGGGCGATTGTTTCACCGCGTTTAACATCATCTCCTATGTTTTTTTGCATCGAATCAAGATGTGCATATACAGTTATCATTTTATCTGCATGTTCTATAACAATCATATTGCCGTATCCGTCTTTTGATCCCGAGAAAATTACTTTTCCATCAGCAGAACTTTTTATAGGAGTACCTATGGGGCATCCTATATCAACTCCATTGTGAAATTCCCTTTTCCCGTTAAAAGGATTTCTGCGTATCCCAAAAGAGGAAGTTATTTTTCCTTTTGCCGGCATTAAGAAAGAGTATTGTTTGATTACAGCCTTGGAAGATTCTTTATATTCGTCTTTAAGTATAGTTCTGTTGCTTTTTGCGTTGAAAATTTTTTTATCTTGTGAACGTTTGTTTTTATCAGATTTAGTGTATAATGATTGAGATATTTCTTCCTTGGCAGAAGGGAGGAAGATGCATTGTCCGGCTTTAATCATGTCTGAATCAATTCTGTTTGAATTGATGATGTCTTTTTTGCTTATATTGTATTTTTTAGCAATTTTCGAAATATTGTCGCCGGATTTTACCTTATATTCAATTCCATCCTGTGTGGGGATTAAGATATTAGAACCTTTTTTTATAAGATCAGTGTTTTTTATTCCATTATATCTTGCGATATGTGAAATGTCAGAATTATATTTTTCTGCAATTGAAATCAGATTTTCATTTTTTCTGATAATATGTTTAACAAGATGCCATCGTATATTATTTTTTTTAAGTTCTTTAAGATATTCGTTTCCGGTTTTATCGGAGGACTTTTTATCATTAACAGAAATTGACTTTTTATTTCCATCACTTGCGTTAATAGATTCACTAATTATAAAAGAATCATCATGAATGATATAACCTTCTGAAGGGGAATTATCGGAATTCATACTCAGTGAATCAACTATTATAGAATTTTTTAGAATATCAATTTCGTTGTCGGTTATTGGTTCGCTTTTTTTTGATGAAAAAAAAGCGAAAGCGCTTATGCTGCAAAGCAGGGTTGAAACAATTAATACTGCTTTTTTCATAATGCCCTCCGGATAATATTCCACATTATTAGAGTCGGCATTTAGCTTAATTTGCTTGATATACTGATTGAAGGAGAATAAAAAAACCCTGAATAAATCAGGGCTTTTTTCGCGTCTGAGAGGATTCGAACCTCTGACCCTTTGATTCGTAGTCAAATACTCTATCCAGCTGAGCTACAGACGCTTATATGTTAAGCTTTTCAGCCTTAACGCTTAAGTAAGGAATCTTGAAACTGCCGAAGCGGTAAGTTCTGTATATCAGATAAACCGAAAGGGCAAAATAAGAAACAATTCCAACTATATGAAAAAGTGTAATTATAAATAGAAAGATACTGAATCCGCTTGCAACAACTATTCTGAAAAGAAAAAGAGCGGTCAATGCCAGTGAAACAATCGCTGAAAGGTAAAAACCCTCCCTTGAATTTTTCTGACAGTCCCCGGATTCTGTTTTCAAATAGAGAGGAAATATCCAGCCTATAAAAGGGAAATATGCGAAAGCGGAAAGAATTCTTGTCCAATCAAGAGAACGAACATAATCTATTACCGGCTTAATCTTAATTTTTAGGCTGTTAATTTTCTCTTTGATTCTATTCATATCACTTATTCGGAGAGAGAGGGATTCGAACCCTCGGTACCGAAACGGTACCACGATTTAGCAAACCGTTCCCTTCGGCCTCTCGGGCATCTCTCCTTATATAGATCTTCGGATGGTGAGGGATTCGAACCCCCGGAGCTATTAACTCAACGGTTTTCAAGACCGCCTCCATCGACCACTCGGACAACCATCCGTGAACGAATTTATCGATGGGTCGTTTCTTGTCAATTAAATTTCCGATTATAAGCGAAAAAGATATAAATTAAAGGACTGACTCAATAAAATTTATCAATAATAGATATTTCATTCACTAGAACGAAATATGTAGATACTTATTCGTAGTCGGGAATATAGGGAAATTGGAATTCGAATTGTAAACATTTTCAGGGCTTTTTTCAAATGATATTGTGAATAATGGTATATAAGCAACTGATGAAAAAGAGCATTTGTTTTATGTAACGGGTTCAGGTTTCCCGCGATAATAATATTTTATTATCCGGTAATAGAATTGGGAATGAATAAAATCTGTTTTGTAATAGGTTAAATTAGTTAAAAACAATTTATGCTTGTACTGTTTTTTTGTGTTTTCTGGTAAATGTTCTAATGAAATCTCAAAATATTTAATTCAACAGACAGAGCTCAGTCCAGGTTCTTCTCAGGGGGGCTTTTTCAGGAAATAGATTCATTAACTGGTTTTTCTTTAAAAGTTCATTGATTTGTTTCAATTTCATGAATCTTTCGTAATTTGTCAAGATTGAGCTAAATATATGTTTAAAATATTATTGACAAAAATCATCAGTTTTAATCTTTTGAATAATAATTTGAGATTCGATGGAGAAAGAAAGTGGCTGTACCTAAGAGGCGTAAATCAAAGTCCAAATCAAGTATGAGATGGGCTCATGAAGCGATAGATGTTCCAAATTTGAGACCGTGTCCGAATTGCGGAGCTTATGGGCTTCCTCATAGAGTTTGTCCTTCCTGCATGCAGTATAAAGGTAAGCAGGTCAGGCTTAAAAAAGCTGTCGTAACTGAAGCTTAATAAAGCGCCTTCGGGCGCTTTATTATTTTTGAAATAATATGTTTAAAATTCTTTCTGATAAAAGAGATAAATCCCGAGAAAAAATTTTATCTGATTTCCAACAGAGGATCGGATATTTTTTTAAAGATGAGGATTATCTTGATTCTGCACTAATTCACCGCTCATATGTAAATGAGACAAAGCTTCATATCCATGATAATGAACGTCTTGAGTTTCTGGGAGACTCTGTTCTGGCTTTAGTCGTTAATGAATATATCTTTAAAAAATTTCCATTATACCATGAAGGAGAATTGGCTAAAATAAAAGCCAAGGTCGTTTCGGAAGATGTTCTTGCTAAAGTAGCGAGAAACATTGGAATAGGTGATTATCTTCTAATGGGCAGGGGAGAAGATCTCTCCGGCGGCCGTTTGCGTGATTCGATTTTATCTGATGCGGTTGAGGCTGTTATTGGAGCTATTTATCTTGATTCGGGTCTCAAATCTTCAAGGGACTTCATTCTTTCTAATCTTAAGCCCTATATAAGAGACGTTCAGAAGATCCCGAGCAGTATTGATCCCAAGAGTTCAATTCAGGAATTTGTTCAGAAAAAATATAAGGAAAAACCTGAATACAGGCTAATAAGCGAAAGCGGCCCTGATCATTGTAAAAATTTTGAAGTTGCCTTGCTCATAAATGGAAAAGAAATTGTACGTTCTTCTGGAAGCAGTATTAGAAGAGCAGAGGCTTCTGCCGCAGAAAAAGCTCTCGAAATGAAGAGAAAAGGTACTTTGGAGTTGTAATTTGCCGAAAAAGAAAATACGTATCCGTGTCGGCGGAATTATTATAAAAAATGGAAAAGTTCTTCTTGTAGAACACACAAAAGAAGATGAATCGTATTTTCTTGCTCCAGGCGGCGGGGTGGATTTTTGCGAAGATGCCAAAACTGCGCTTAAGCGTGAATTCTTAGAAGAGTTATCAATTGAAATAAGCCCAAAAGACATAGTTTATGTTTCTGAATCAATATCGCCTGATTCGTCACGTCATATATTTAATATTATTTTTTTATGTACTTATAAATCAGGAAAGATTAAACTCGGTTCAGACAAAAGATTGTCTGGATACAAGTATTTTTCAGTTGAAGAATTGGATTCCGTTACGATTTTTCCTGATACACTGAAAAAAAGAATTAAAGAGATAATGCATTCGGAATCTGCAGATAAAATTTATCATGGAAACAGCTGGAAAAAGTAATGGATTTTTCTTATTCCTCAGAAGATTTTGATAATTATAAACTGATAACCTTATACGGAAACCTTTCACTTTCTGTATGCAGTGATTTTGAGCGTTTTCTCAGAGAAAACCTTAAAAAACAAAATCTTGTAATTGATATGAAAGACATTCGTGTAATTACAACATCCGGAATGAATATATTTGTGACGTCCGGGATTGATGCTAAAAACATCGGGAAACGTGTCATAATAATGCGTCCGGGCAGTGATCTTCGAGAAATGATCGAGCGGATGCATAATTATGAATACTTTATTATTGTAGATTCAATTGAAGAAGCAAAAATGAAAATCAAGTACTATACCTGATATGATAAGTTAAAAGATGCCGTTAGAAAAAGCGGATATATTTTTTGCCGCTTTCGATGTTTGTTCCGAGAACACCTTCTGTGTCAAAAAAATCTTTGATGCTGTTATTCGAGAAAACTGAAGAATCTCCCTGTTTAATAATTTTTCCTTCATTTATAATTGCGATGCTGTCAGCAGAACAAATTGAGAAATTGGGATCATTATTTGACATAATGATTATATTTGATTTTTTGGAATATTTTATAAGTTCTCTGTTTAAAATCTTAAGCGATAACGGATCCAGAAAAGCTTCAGGAGCATCGAGAAGAATTATTTTTTTTGATTGTGAAATCTTGGCTGCTGTAAAAAGAAGACTTTTAGCAGAATGAGGAATATTTGAAATTTTTTCACTTGTGTATTTTTTTAATCCGAAATTTGATGCTAATTCGGAAATGAGACTTTTATCTTCTTCGTTAAAGAAAGTAAGCTTGCCTTTTATTTTCCGGCGTGATAAGTAAAAAAATTCTTTTACCGTGAGAGATTCATCTTTTGATGGAATGGTCTCGTTTGAGCTTATATAATTTTTTAGTTCATTGGTGATGCATGAACTTTTAAAGAAGAAATCCCCGCCCAGAGTTTTTATAGAACCGGACAGGGAAGATATAAAAACTGATTTACCGGAGGATGATTTTCCGCAAACAGAAAAAATTTCGCCTTCCGAAATACGTAAATTTATTTCACCAAGAATAAAATTCCCGATTTTAGTTTTAAAACCGCATATTTCAAACATTACTGTGAAACTGTGTCCGGAGATTTAGCCGGTTCATTTATCAATTTATCTTCGTTTATTATTTCCTGCATAATCGGTTTAAGATTTTTATTATCAAGAGCCATTGTTTTGATAGCGGTATCATTTTTTATTTCAGAAAGAGTTTGTTTGCATTTATCCCTTTGGTTGTCTTTAAGATATGCCAAAGCCAGAAGAAGTTTGTTTTCGTTGGATAAAGATGCTGATTCCAGAAAATGAATTGTTTTTTTGAAATTCAAAGTTTCGAAATAAGCTTTTCCGGCGTTTACTTTCATCTGGCTGTCCATCATTTTTTCCGGAATAGATGAAATGATTTTTGTAAACTGAGAATATGATTTCTGAGAAAAATGATAATTTGCACTGATAACAAAAGCCTTGTAGAACTTGTCAGGAATTTCGTTTGATGTTGATACTGCGTTGAAGAGTTTATCGAAATAAGCGACGTATTCTGTTTTATTCTGTTTGTAATAAATTGTTCCGATTTGGAAAAGAACCTGAGGGGAATTCGGCAGAAGTTTATCGATAGATTTCAAAGTAGAAACAGCTTTATCGTAATCAGAATTGCTGATATATATTGCAGACATTATAAAAAGGGGATCAGTTTCGCTTTTTCTGAGATTTGATGCTTTAACTGCATCTTCAAGAGCTCCATCATAATTTTTTACATTATATCTGCATGTGGCGCGTTTAAGAAATAGGGTATATTCAGTGTCGTTTGTGGTGATGCCGTAGATGATGCAGTTTGAATAATATTTCTCTGCGCTGGAGAATGAATTTTGGCTGAAATATATATCTGCGAGTATACGGTTTGCTCCATAATAGAAAGGAAGTTTTTCTGCGACAATTGAAAGTTCTCTTGCGGCTCCGTTCTTGTCATTGAGGTCAAAAAGAATCATTCCAATCTGATAATGAGGTGCGAGAAAAGCAGAATCCTGCGATGCCGCTTTTTTGAACGAATCAATTGCTTCATTTTTCTTTCCGCTTTCTTTAAGCGAAACGCCTTCTTTATATAAATTCTGCGCGTTCTGATTATCAGTCCACAAAAGTTTATCAATGAGAGTATCTATTTTTTTTACAGACTCATGATTATTCATATTCTTGTAGAAAGTTTTATAGGCGATGACTATATCTTTAGGTTCTCCTCTCTGTTCAACCATTAAGTTATAGTTCCAATATGCAAAATTTTTAAACCGCTTATCTGTATTTCCTTCAATTGCCAGTCTGTAATATTCTTCTGCTTCTTTGAAGTTACCTGAATTTTTTTCTATTTCACCAAGAAAGAAATAGGAATTTCCGTCTTTAGGATTCTGTTCTACTGCGGAAAGAAATTCTTCTCTAGCTTTATCGTAATTTTTTTTAGTGTAGTATGATCGCCCGGCAGAATATCCGGCATTAAGAACTACCGGTATCAAGAATGCTGTTAAAAGTAATAATTTTGTTTTCATGGCGGAAAAATCAACCTCTAATGGTTCTTTGTCAAGATTAAATTGTATGCTTTTGGAAAAAGAAATTTTTGTAATTATGGTTTAAATCACAGATTTGATTTCATTTTCCCGTATTATTACTGCAGAAAATTTCTCAATCTGAACTTCAGACGATTTCCATTCATTTGGAGACAGACCTGCTTTCATGCATGTATGCGATAAAAACTCTTCTTTGGACATGTTGTTTTCTGTAGCTACCTGCGGAAGAAGGAGTCCTCTTTTCATTCCTTTTGTAATTATAAGACCGTCTTCACCGATTATAATTTCATCGATTGATTTGATTTGTGTTATCGGTGACAGAATAGATACTTCAAAATCAATATGCTGATATTCTTCTGCAGAAACAGGATTAAAGCGAGGATCACGAAATGCAGCAGAGAGAGCAAGATCGTATATAGCTTCGCGTATGGGCATAAACCCCTCAATGTAGCCAATACATCCTCGGAGTTTCCCGTTTTTGTGAATAGTCACAAAAATTCCGCTTTTCTCGTCAAAAAAAGAATCTGTAAGATCGGGACTGAATGAGGTTTTTTTAAATAGTTCCGTCTCAACAGCTTTGCGTGCTGCAAGTATTATATTTTTTTTGTTTTCAAAACTGATTGATAAATTCATATATCCTCATTCGGTTGATACGGAATATCCGCCATCTTTTGACTTTAATTCTATTATATATTATATTAATTGTCAACAAAGGAGAATGCATGAAATACTTATTTGGTCCGGTTAATTCAAGAAGACTCGGAATCTCTTTGGGTATTGATTTACTTCCATACAAAACATGTTCTCTTGACTGTATTTACTGCGAATGCGGAGCCACGACTCTTCTTACAACTGAAAGAGGTGAATATGTCAATACTGAAGATGTAATTACTGAATTAAATGATTATTTATCAAGTAAACCTAATCTTGATTATATAACGTTTTCGGGATCAGGTGAACCGACACTTCACAGCGGAATAGGCAAAATAATAACATTTTTGAAGAGTCGTTACCCTGATTACAGAATATGTGTTTTAACAAACAGTACACTTTTGCACTTGAAAGAAGTAAGAGATGAAATAATTTCTGCAGATGTTATTGTTCCGTCTCTTGATGCAATGACGGAAGGTTCTTTAAAAAAAATTTTAAGACCTCATGAATCTGTAACAGTTGACAATATATTAAACGGCATCGCTTCTCTTTACCGTGAATTTTCAGGTAAAATTATTATTGAGTATTTTGTAATTCCGGGGGTCAATGATTCGGATGAAGAAATTGATCTTTTGAAAAAATATCTTATGACTATTGATTCTGCACTTGTTCAGCTTAATTATCTCTCAAGACCGGGAGCTGAAAAGAATGTTCCTAAAGCATCATATGATCAGCTGAAGCTTATTTCCGGAAGATTATCGCCTGTTAATGTTCAAATAATAGATTCCGCAATTGATAATTTAAATGATAAAGAAATTGAGAAAGCTGTTTTTGATAAAATAAGCACATATTCGACTACTGATGATTTGTCTCTGACATTTGGTTTGAGAAAATCTGATATGATTAAGATATTAAAAAGACTGGAAGATTCGGGTCTTGTTGAAAGTTTCGATTCCGGCAGATGGAGGCGTAAGGCCTGATATTTAATCAGTTAAATAATATTGGATAAATCATTGTTGATGGAACTTTTTTTGCCGATAATCTTACAGTGAACATCATTCTAAGGATAATAATAAGATGAAACAGCTGTCAAAAGTGATTCAAATCGATAAGGATAAATGCGTTAACTGTCATGCGTGCATTTCTGCGTGCCCTGTAAAATTCTGCAATGACGGTTCCGGAGATTATGTCACTATAAACGAAAACATGTGCGTGGGATGCGGACATTGTCTTGATGCATGTACTCATGAAGCACGAAACGGTGTGGATGATATTGACGCTTTTCTCTCTGACGTGCGAAGCGGTGTTGAAATGGTTGCAATCGTAGCTCCGGCTGCTGCAGCAAATTTTCCCGGCAAATATCTCAAAC
>JAEWVM010000070.1 GCA_023396615.1 Spirochaetota bacterium
GATGAATCCTTCATATCTCTTTTCATTCTAAAAGATGAAGTTCCTATCGGTTTCATTCAGCTTTCCCCCTCGGCTTCATTTTTTTGCGGTTTGCTTCTTGGAGATTTTTCCGCCCAAGAATGTTAGAGACCTTCTTTATATCGCCAGGATAAAATGTGATAGGAATAGAGTTGTGGACTTCCCGTAGTTTTTTCGGATCGATCATTTTGCCCTCAAAGATGTTGCGTGTTATTTCTTTGATCTTTGCAACATCCGAACTGGCAATGGCGGATTTCTTAGGACTAACGAAAAGACTGTAAATCTTTGAGACTACCGCATTATCTCTCCATCGAAATGTTCTTTTCTTTTGTTTCAGAAATCTTTTTATAAGCCGTTCAAGATTTCTGATGCTTCCGGGATATTTGCCTTCGAATGTTTCTGTTGATTTTCTCATGCAGGTAACCCGAGAGAAGCCCTGATATTGTCATAGACAGGATTCTCCATTGAAGATTCTTCTTTCCACGCTGACTGAATTTCTTTGATGGAAATACCAATCGCAATTTCTAGGGCAGGTTCGATCTTCTGCTTGCTTCGTCTTCGTCCATGTAATACGTCATAGACTGAGCAAACATTAACGTTCAAACAACCGGCAATACTTGTCACGGTTATTCCTTTCTGAGCCATAATAGCTTTTAGCTCTCTCTTGTTCATTGTTCCTCCTTTTTTTACTTGCTTATTTAGCCCAACAATGTTAGCCAAATTAAGGCGAAATTAGTTCGCTTGTTTTTGGCTTATTTTATTAAGCTTTATGCCATAAGCATATACGTTATTATCGTATTTTGTCAACAAAAAATGTACGATAAAATCGAATTCTAAAGAAAAAATACGATATTGCCGTATTAATAAGGGAAATGAAAGATAGACTTAAAGAACTGATCGAATATCTGGATTTATCACAAAAGGATTTTGCAAACCGTATTGGGTTAAAACCTGCAATGATAAGTGATGTTATTTCTGGAAGAGCTAAAGGATTTTCTAACGAATCCTTATTGTCCATTTCTGAAAAGTTTAATGTATCATTAGACTGGTTACTAACAGGACGTGGAGAAATGTTTCTTTCCGTTTCTCCGAATACGGGAAACGAAAAACTTGATAATCTATGCCGATTATTAAAAGAGAATCCAGAAATGATATCTATTACGGAAGGATTCGTTCGCGGATCGGTGTCTGTCAAAGAACTTCTTGAGGCAATTGATTCACTTCCGGAAAAGAAGCGGCGCGTAGCGCTGATTCAGGTTCGAGCACTTGCTGAATGCTGATGGCAATAGCTTTGCTAATGCAAATTTATAATAATAAAACGAGGTTCTTATTATGAAGAAAATTTTCTTTGCCGGATTGCTTTGCGCATTATTCGCCGCATGCGGCATGCCTTCTGATTCCACAAACTCCTCTCCGCTTGGGATTACAAACACTAAAGTTTCTCGCGAGAACTATGAAAAAATTCAAAAAGGAATGGCGATTGCCGAAGTTCAAACAATGATGGGCAAACCTGATACTGTAAGCGAGAGCGATACTCCCGGTCTCGGAGTAATGAAGCTTCATCACTATCAGCTTGGAATGAAAGCTATCGATGTATACTTCTTAAACGGAAAAGTATACATGAAGAATTGGACTGAACTTTAAATGATTTAATAAGCCGCATACATTGCGGCTTATTTCGTATATCAACAAAGGTGTCGCGTATTGCAGATTTTTCGGTAAGCTGTATGATACAGTGACAGATCGGAACTCAATTGATATTTACGCCAAGATGAAGTTTGAGATTGAATAGATGCGGATAATGAGAGAGGATGAGATAAATGTCAGAAGATAAATTGCCTAAACCAACAGCGCAAACGAATGATTCGATTGCGGATATTCTTTCAAAAGGAATTGAAGCTGTCTCCGATATGAACAAACGATCACATGAGTTAGATAAGCTTCAGATTGAAAAAGATTCTGAAATCGAATTAAAACGGATAGAGCTTGAGTCTAAAGAGCTTCATTTTCATGATAAAAGGTTTTCGAAGGTTCTCTTCGTATTGTCTCTCATTGCTCTTTTGCTGATCGGTCTGGGGATTTCGCAGGTCTTTATGAATAATGAAAAAGTCGGACTTCTTATAATATCGCATGTTATCTTCGGATTGGTTTCAATGATTGCAGGAATGAATATTTCAAAAACTAAAAAGAAAAAGGTCGAATCTGATACTGAAGAATAAATTTAGTGAGAGGAAGAGATGAAATTTTATGCTTTGCTAACGGTTGATTTAAAAAATGCTGATGTATCAGAAAGAAGGATTTTTGACGTTATTCTTATTAAGGAAAAATGGACTAAAATTTCTGATTTAACAACAACTTGGAAAGCTTCATTCAAAGATGGGATAAGCAAAGAAGAAGCTACTGAACTAATAGAAGGAGATTTGAAGAAAGCAAAAAAAGAATCGGAAATTTCAGAAATCACTTATGCTTTTCAGTTAGCTGAACACGAGGTTGCGACAGGAAAACTTTGATATAATGAAAAAGGACAAGGCCGATTCTGATATTGAAGAATAAATTTAGTGAGAGGAAGAGATGCCAGGAACTATAAAGAAAAAAATTATTTATTATTCATTCCAACTACATAAGAAAAGAAACCAGAAAGAATTTGCAGATATCATTATTTTTGACAAAGTGATTCAATTTATTCTTTCAAAACAAAAAATTGATCGCAAATACGAAATAAGAGGACAAAACAAAGCACATTTTCTTAAAAGTTATGAGAAAAAAGATTCTATTGCCACAATTGTTTTTCAAACAGCGAAGCATCATTATAAACCGGATTTACTAAATACCATGACTGGTGATGAAAGAGAAAACCCTAAAGATGACTTTGAAGGAGATAATGAGTTAACTCATTTTTCTTTAAGGTATGATATAGACGAAAATGAAATCGTCTGCATAAAAGAAGAGAAAAGATCGGGCATATCTATCGGAGCTTTTATTGATTATTTTCATTTTTTTTCAAAAAGTTTCTTTTCTGAAAATAAGTCTATTGATCCAGCAAGAATAAATTATTCTTTTATTCAAACGAACAATTTTCTTGATAATCTTGAACGCTTAAAAGTTACTACAGAAGTAAAACTTAGAGTTGAAAGTGATGTTTTAGGGTCAGAGTTTTTAAACTTTTCAAATCATATAGATGAATTAAATGATACAATTCTTATTGACATTAAAGCTAGCAGAGATAAAAACATGGTAGAGAGCATTAAAGACTATTTTTATGAAAAAATGAGCTCAACTCAAAAAAAGATCAAAAAAATTCGCGTTTATGGAATAGATGAAGAGCAAAACAATATTATGATAGATACAGAAATATTTAAAAGGACTACTTTTATTGAAGTTGAAACCGATATAAAAGGTGTAGCTAAATCCAATTATATCCTTAAACAAATGAGTAATATTTTGGAGAATTTTTATGAGTAGCTTTTGGAAGCGTCGTTTCTTTTACAGAGAGCCAATCATTCCAGTTCTTGATTATTTATTTACTTTATCTCTTGATGTATTTATTTATGATATCGCTATGCCTTTCTTTGTCTCTGTTCTTATTTATTTTTTAGTGTTGTCAAAAATCTCTTTGTGTTCCATTTCGAGTTTTTCTACAGTTATTATAGGTATATTGGCAATACTCATTGGATTTTCTATTACGAGTTTAACTATTATCGTTTCAAACGGAAACCAAAATATAGAGAAGCTTAAAAATACACAATCTTCAAGAAAATTAAATGGAAAAAATATAAGCCTATACCAATTACTTATTATTACTAATACTTATTCGATCGTTGCCGAAATAGTTGCATTGCTGATTAATCTTTCTTTTTTATTCATTTTTAAATCAAAGATATATTCTATTTCCTATTCAATCTATTACTCTCTTAACATTTTCATGTTGCTTCATATTTTTTTTCTAATTTTACGTAACGCTACAAATATATATCTTGTATTTTATAAAAATAATACAAAATCGAATTTCCACTCTTGACAAAACCGCCTGACCCGTTGTAGCACAGAAATATGACCACCACTGAAGATTTAATATCCGCCCGCGAGGCGGCACAGCTTCTTGACGTTTCACCGCGGACGGTTCTGCGGTATCATGAAACCGGAAATTTCGGTGCAGTCAGACTTTCACGCCGAAACTTCAAATACATCAAATCAGAAATTATCCGCTTCAGAGAAAATTCTTACTGCCTTCAGCTCGAACTTTTTTAAAAAACATACGACAGTTAAGACAGATGCGACAAGTGCGACAGTTGAGCCTTGCGTCCCGTTTATCTATGTGCTAAAAACAGAGCAACTAAATGCACGTGGTGGTGTGTGTGGTGCTGCCGGGGCGGTGTTTTTTAAATGCCGCTTCGGTTTTACAACAATTAAGTGAGGTTGCAATGTCTGTTTTATCTCTCATTATTGTTCTTTTTATTTTTTGGCTTATCGGTGCGGTCTGCACTTTTCTTACAATCCGTTTTCTTATGGCGAAAAGTTATACATGGAAGCAGTACAAAGAGTTTCTCCGCAAAAAAGAAAACCGCGGAATACTCGTCATTATTCTCGTTTGCACTGTTCTTTCTTTTTTCGGCTATTTTGTAATGAAGCTTCTTTTGAAAATATCAGAGGCATAGTTAAATGTTTGATGTTATTAAATATCTGCTCGGCGTAGCATTCGCCGCCGGTGTAACATACGGGTTTATGAAATACGGTTTCAAATCCATCGAAAAAAAAATATGTGATCTCGAATCTGATTTAAACAAAGAGAAGACGCGAATTGATTCACTTCAAATCGAAAACAATAAATATTTTCAGGAAGAATTGAGAATCAAACGTCGACTTGAAAAAAAATTGGATCTCATTGATATGAACCTCGCACTTCTTATGCGAGAAAGCAATGTACAGCCTATAACGAGCATATCTAAAAACGCAGGAGTTGACGGATGAAATCACGCAGAAGAATCACTGAGCCTTTAGCGCAGAATAAAACCAATAAAGTTCCTGTCTTTGATAAGCCGGTTAAAAAAGCAATCCGGCAGACGCTGGTCGAAATATTTCTCTGCGGAAGCGGAGGCAGAATTTCGAAGCGCGCGGTTTCCTATACGATATCCGGTTTGCTTCTTTTCGGTTATGCCCTTTTGTGTTTCACACCTCTCGCGGAGTTTCATGCTGATTTCGGCGTGTGGCTTTTGGGTGTTGCCGGTGCTGCCGGTTTCGCGTATCACGCGAATGAGCGCGGCAAGCTTCCGCGCGTTGAAGCAGTCTACGAAAGCGACAGCTTTAGAGGCAAATAATGGCTTATAGCGATATCGACAAAAGCGATGCTTTCGTGCTTTTTTGCTCCGGGCATTCGTTCCACCGCATTGCGGAGATTATGCGAGTGCGTCCGAACTGTGCGAGCATCAGTCCGAACACTATCAAATCGTGGAGCGAACAGCCTGATGATAAAGGCCGCACATGGATTGACCGAAAATCGGAAGTTGACGCTCTTGTCGAAGTTAACGAAAACACAACAGCCGCGCGAATTAAGACAAATCTTGTCGGCGAGATTGAAGCAGTTCAAGCTAAAGTTCTCGAAGAGATTACCGACGGCAGTTTGAAATTTAAAACGAAAGATGCTGCTATATATTCGTTTAAATCGCTTGGTGAATGGTGTGATAAAATCAAAGAAAGAAACAAACGCATCGGAGTCGAGAATCAGGTACAGATTATGTTCGAGTCGATGAATGAAATTCCTGAAGTAAAAGAAGTCCTTTCTAAGCATTGGAAAACCATCATGAATACTTTTGAATTCAAAGCGCGCGAAATTCTGAAGGTTAAAAATGGATAACAGTGTATTTGACATTGCGGCGCGCTGCGGTTCGGAATACTTTTCGCGTCCTGACGGTTTGCTCGACTGGTGTCGCAAAAACATTATGCTCCGCAAAAGCGGAAGTATTGCTCCGTTCGATATTGATGAAGACCATGATTATCTGTTCGACATTTATAATTCTCCGGACGTGCCGGAAGAATCCTTCCGGAAAGCAGCACAGAAAGGTATTTCCATATATGCGCTTCTTAAAACTTTATACCGCATGGATATGCATGCGATGAAGGCTGTTTATTATTTTCCGACCGATGATGATGTCGTGGATTTCTCACAGGATAGATGCAATCCGATGATTGACGATTCTCCGTATTTGAGTTCTAAACTCAGATATGATAAAGCTGATAATCTCGGACTTAAACAGCTGGGATCAAGTTCGTTGTATTTCCGCGGAGTATTCAGCAAACGCAAAGTAAAATCCATTGATGCCGACATGGTTGTAAAAGATGAGGTTGATGAAGCAAATCAGGAAAACCTTGAGTTTGCCGATGACCGTGTTCTTCACTCTTTGTTTAAATGGCTTGTGAATCTTTCACAACCGTCACGACCAGATTTCGGTATTGATCTGAAATTCAAACAGGGAGACATGCGATACCGTCTCGTGCAATGTGCAGGATGCGGACATTGGAACAATTTAGTTGAGAATTTTCCGCAGAATTTTGCGGTAAAATATAAAGACGGAAAAGCAACGGGACACTTTTTGTGTGCCCGTTGCCGACGCCGTCTCGTATCAAAGAAAAAAGAATGGGTCGCGAAGCATCCTTCACGATCAAAAGATCATATAAGCTGGCAGGTGTCATGGCTTGATGATTTGCGTGAATCGAATCTGAATTATATTGCAGACAAGTACGCGAACGCGACACTCGCGAGCGCGAAGAAACGTTTCTGGATATCTATTGTCGGTGTGCCATATAGCAACCCGGACATGTGTCCGTTTACTGAAAGCATAATTATTGACCATGAAGGGAAAAAGGGATTCGAGCCGACTGCTTACAGTTCTTATATCGGCATAGACGTCGGAGATATTTGTCACGTTGTTGTGCTTGGATGGACAGGTTCAAAACTGCGGCTGCTTTCTCTTGCGAAAGTCGCGGCAGTGAATGAAGAAGAATTCAAAGCGATTATTAAAAAATACAATGCGTATTTCGTAATAGATGCTATGCCGTACAAGACACTCGCAAAAAAGCTTTGTTTATCTTATCCGGGCTGGGGAGCGATTCAGTATTTCAAGGGAAACTCTCTTCACGAAAAAACCGAAGGCGAAGACGAATACGAAGTTAATGTTGTGATGAACGACAGGACTGAATCCATTGATGATCTTGCCGCCTTCGTTAAAGATCACGGTGTTGAATTTCCGAATCCGAGAAAACTCAAACCCGGAGAAATCGAATTATACGAAGAGTTCAAGCTTCATCTGCGTAATCTTGAAAAAGAAAAACAGACTGATAAAAACGGATATGAGTCGACTGTGTACAAGAAAAATACTGCGAATCATTTCGGTATGGCTTTCAACTCCGCTTTTATTTCGTTCCTGATAGGCAAAGGAAAATTCTGCGCGAGCGCTGATCCGGTGGTGGGATGATGAGACTGAATATTAAAAATGCGTTTAATGCTTTGCTCGGCAGAG
Source organism: Spirochaetota bacterium (assembly GCA_023396615.1). Classification (GTDB taxonomy): domain Bacteria; phylum Spirochaetota; class UBA4802; order UBA4802; family JAFGJZ01; genus JAKJGA01. Next base: position 7,533 of record JAEWVM010000070.1, read on the forward strand.
AAAATGTTACAGGCTCTCTGCCTTATCCTGACCGTAAACAGGATGCAGAATTTGAACGTGCGGTTCGCGGTTTTGAACGCGACTATGGTTTTCTGACTCCGTCATATCCACTTGAGATGCTTAACGTGATATCCATTCTCGCGCTGATCAATCCGGATGTTTCGCAGACTGTGCATAAAATTGTAGCGTTGTGCAATAACGGGCACTCTTGCGATTTCTCCGGAACTGATACTGCAATTGACGCGGCAGCGGCAGAGCTTAATATGTTCGCGCGCACCGCGTTTCCGAACAAAGCGGGAGCGGATGGTTTCATCAATCTTCAGCTCCGTCAGCTTGCGATTACAGGCGCGCTCTCACAGGAAGCCGCTCCGAACATTTCTTTTTCCGGAATTGATTCGGTATATCAGGTTCCTGTTTCGACAATTCGTTTCAAAAATGACGGAGGATCGTATCAGGCGTATCAGTCTTCATTGCGAGGAGACATTAAACTGAATCCATTCACATATTCGATCATTCCTCTCGAAACCGAGGAAGATAAACCGTATCCGATACCGCCGTTTTTTGCGGCTATAAAGTTTATTCTTCGGCAGGAAAGAACATGGGAGAAAGTTGACGAATATACTGACAAATGGGGAGTTCTCGGTCTGATGTGGCTGACGCGTAATCTTCGTCCACAGGCGGGAGAAACTGAAGACGAATACATGAAACGTTCGGGGCGAATTCTGGAGAAATCATATCAGTCACTATCAGCGAACATGAAAAAAGGTATTGTTGTCACTGATCAGAATTCAAAGCTTGAGACGCAGGCTGTAAGCCGGGCAACCGGAGGTATGGATGTTATTTTGAAGTCAATCGAACAGATGGCAGCGAGCGGTCTTGACATTGATCCGGCGATGCTCGGACGCAGTTATTCTACGACGGAAACATACGCGACAGTCTGCTATGACACGCTGATAAAAAAAGGCGATAATATGCGCCGCATCATAAAACGCGCGAACGAGAGCATTTACAACATGCATCTGTCTATGCGAAAAATTCCGACTCTTGTTTCGATTGCTTTTAATCCGTCGCCTACGCTGAAAGCGAAAGAAGACATTGAAGTCAAACAGATAAATCAGAACATGATATATCAGCGTCTTGCCCAGAATACAATTGATGCAGATACTGCAGCGCGCGAGCTCGGTTATGACTGCGCTGTCGGCAAACCGCCTCAGGCAAGCGCCGCTTTTAAGTATAATTCCGAAAACGGAAAATATGAGTTTGTGCGTGAGAGAATTTCACTCGCGGACGAAAAAAAAAAGCCTTAGAGGATAATCTTTCGCGGAAAGAAGATAACTCCGGAGAAATCCGGCGCATCCGCGAAATTGAATACGCATATATAGCACAGTTCTTTGAAAACTATAATGGCACGATAAGCAAACTTCAGAAAGGAGTTTATGCGATCGCGAAAAACGGAGCTTTGAGCGACGAGATTATGAACTATCTCAAACAGGAGATGGGAAATAATTTTGTCGAAGAGATGGAACCGTTAATCCGAGAGTACACGGGCAAGGCTTGGCAAGAAGGTTCTGTTTACGCTAAAATCAAAACAGGTGTTGCGTCCGACAAGGATGCTTTGAACTACTTTGCCAAATCCGGAAAGTATGATTTCGGAAAAGTTTTTTCCGACTATTCTCCAGAGATGAAAAAGGCTGTTGAAAATGCGCTGAACGGCAAGAACGATGTGTCTCATGAAGTGATCGCGGATATCGCATCAAGAACTGTCGGTCAAGAGATGACCGCACCGGCGATTCTCGACAGATACCGTCTTGTGGTTTCTAACGCTGTGAACAAATCGCGCAATTACGCGCGGACTTTGACATACGAAGAAATCGGGATTCAGGAACTTGAAATAGTCGCGATGATGGATGACAGAACCAGTGATATCTGCAATCAGATGAACGGACGAAGAATAACTGTCAGAACTGCCGCAACATTTGTTAGAGATGTGATGAGTACTGATCCGGCTGATGTTGTGAAGAAATTTCCGTGGCCGAAAAACGTACCTGCCGGAAAAACGGCTGATATAGTTTCGGCTCTTGACTGCAAACTTCCGCCGTATCACGGGAGATGCCGAACAACAACTGTTGTGGGACTGCCGGAGCGAATTGTAACGAAAACAGGAAGGAATCTGTCAGAGCTTAAAAGTCCGGACGAAAACGACATCAGAAAAAGCGTCGATAGAATATCCAGTAGAATAGCTGCCGCTGATAAAATTGCAGACATCAAAAAAAGTCTGAACACTTCAGCGGAAAGATACAAGGATTTATCATCTGACGAACTTGCCAGCAAGATCAACGCTTTACGCGGATCGCGCTGGGGACAATGGACAGACTCGAAAGGAAACCTCAATGATGACTTGAAAAATCACTGGGATGACAAACCTGAAAGGCAGAAGGATATGCGCAAAAAATTTGGTGACAAATTTTCGAAGCAAGATTACATTAAGCTATCTGAAGAGACCTGCCGAAAATTTACCAACGTCTATGTTCAGTTCTATTCAGGTCGGCATAGAGTTATTTTTTATGATGATTCGAAAAAAGTCTCAGTTGTCGTTGATGCTGATACTTCTCGGATTGTAACATGTTATCCGGCGGCTACAAGCGCCGAGAAGGATTTCGGAGGAAGATTCCATGAACTCAAATGAAACAAGAAAACTCTTCAATCATTTCAAACACATGATAGAAGATTTACCTTCCGAGTGTTACACAATACATGAATTAGATGAGCTGATTGATTACATGGATTCACGCCCTGACGACGACACGGATATTGAATTCGTAAAACTTCTTCCGGTCATAGTTGAAAAAGACCTTCTTATCGGAAGAGCGATCCGCGGTACATGGCGCGAAAATTGGTACGGTATTTATATCGGAGATTATCCGCTTGAAAGCTTACCTGAACATGTTCGCGATACTGCGGCATCCCTTTATTACGGCGCAAGCATCCCAAGCTGAAAACGGCGGCTTATTTTCCGGCTCTCTGTGAGAAAAAACAGCCTTAACGTGTCATTATTCCGGTTTTGATTTTTAAACAGTTTTAAACGCCTTTCCGCTCGGCTGAAAGGCTCTCTATACGGAGGCACTGCCTCCAAACCACCACAAAACACACACCACCCCGAAAATTATGCCGAAAACGGCATTGAGGGGATCAAAATGATTTATTTTCTATCTGATAACGGACTCAAATCTGCGGAGACATCCGCGGAGCTTTCTCATGCGAAATTGTCACCGCTTATTATAGATGACGTGCGCGGCACTGGGCGCTTGCGCCTTTCCGCATCGGCTCTTTCCGGAGAGAACGGATTTTCAGGTTCTGACGAATATTCTTTGAATGAAACAGACACTCATCTGTTCGCGCCGTTCCGCGCTTTATCAGCGGTTTTAATCGAAGACCGTCATCTGGATTTTTCTGCAGACGGAGTTCTGAAGTCTTCATACCGCTTGCTCAAAGGTCAGACGGTATATCCGAATCATGATGCCGATGTTAATCAGTGGATCGGAGTTACGGCGAAAAGCTGGTGGGAAGAATCTTCAGGAGACAGACCAGCAGGCGTTGATGTCACACTCAAAATTTCCAAAAAGCATAACGAGAGAATTGTAGACGGGATCAAGGAAGGAGCTCTGCACTCTGTCAGCGTTGATGTTCTTTTTGAATATAAGAAATCTCACTCTGAGCTTGAAGGGTTTTTCTGGAAGCTCGGCGAGAATATAGACAATTCGATTGTCCGTCTCATCATAACTAAAATTACAGGATACGATGAAATCTCACTGGTATGGCAAGGGGCTGACCGGTGGGCAAAAAGACTTTTCACTCCGGAAAGCACAGGGCTTGAAAACGGTTCAGAACAGTCTTTGTCTCAGTCAAAAAATAACAACACAGGAGGAAAAAACGACATGAGTGTAAAACTCAGTAAAGCAGCTGTCGGCGGATTGCTTTCCGCTATCGGCATGACATACGAAAAGTTCGGATTTGAAAAAGCGTCCGACACAGTCGAACTCGACGACTCAAAGCTCTCTCTATTTATCAGAGAGATAGAAGATCGAATCACTTCCGACAATGAAAAACTCTCTCAGATTAGAGAGTTCTTGAAAGCGGATGAAAACAGTGACATCGTTGCTCTCGCAAAAGAATTATCTGCCAAGGCTGTTGTTGCCGATGCGACTCTTTCGGACATGAGAGCCGAAGCTCTTAAATTTGCAAAACTCGCAGAAGGCGAAGGCGATGAAAAGACATTGAACACTGCTCTTGAAAAAAGCATTCAGAGCGCGTCGTATGAAGACGCGAAGGCATTTGCCGAACTCTATTCAAAGAAGGCGGAAGCACTTGCACCGCTTAAGTGCAAGAAGTGCGGAGCAGAACTTCACCGCGGAAGCGCAGAGCGCGATTCTTCACAGTCATCTGATGATACAGATGATGATAAATTCAGATTTGGAGGCAAATGATGATAACGGATGAAATTGGTTTCGCAGGGCTTGACGGTTCTGCCGTAACGATGAAATGCCCGGCAGCAATAACTTCTGCAGATGAAGGCAAGCCAGTAAGCATATCCGGAAACGGTGAAATCGAACTTGCCGCTAACAACAGCTCCTTTGCAGGAAAACTTTTGAAAGTTGAGTCTGACGGATTCTGCAGTGTCGCGCTAAAAGGCTGTCTCGAACTTGCGTGCAATGATGCCACTGTTTCTGCAGCAGACAGCGCAGCGCTTTGCGCGGACGGCAGCGGAGGAATCAAGAAGACCGTTACAACCGGCGGACTTGATACATACAGCCTCGCGAAAGTGCTGACAGTCGATACGGTAAACAAAACAGCAGTGATCCTGCTTTAAGAGGATAAAATGGCAAGATATGAAAAAATTTCTCTCAGCAAAGAGATGTTTGCTGAAGCAAAAGAAAATGGAGTTTCTCTTTCTGAACTTCTATCAAAATCAGATAAGTTCAACAAAGAGTCAAAGCTGTCTGTTCTTGAACAGCAGCTTGCCGCGCGCGATCTGGCGATAGCTCCGGGTCACGCGTCGCTTATTTCCGATTTTTACAAGACTGAAGATTCAAGGGTGCTCTTTGTTGAGACAATCAATCAGGCTGTCCGCATGGGGATGAACAAACTCAACAAGAGCTACGCGAATCTTTCTGATATCGTTGCGACGAGAACAGGCATTCAGGGCGGAGTCTATGAAGCAGCTCTTGTTGATATTGAATCGTCTTCGAAAGTCAAAGCAAAGAGAGTTGCTGAGGGTTCGCAGTTCCCTGTAGTCACTATAGCTTTTAAAGGCCAGTCGATTAAGCTCGGCAAATTCGGATATCAGATTAAGAGTTCGTATGAAGCTGTCCGTAGATGCAGAGCGAATGTCTTTCTGACTACAATGCAGATACTTGGTCAGAACATTTCAATGCAGAAACTTTCAGCAGCTGTTGACACCCTCATCAACGGAGATGGAAACGGAAATCCCATCGCGACCATTTCTGCGGGAACAACCGGCACTCTGAAATATGCCGATACGGTTAATCTCGAAGAATCGTTTGAGAATTACGAACCGACTCTGATGCTGTCCGGTCAGGATATGCGAATTGCATATAGAACCTTGCCTGAATATGTAAATCGGGGTTATGGTCCTGTTATGATGGATCCTCCGAAAAAAGTTAAATCAATGCCTGCAGGAAGAATCATCGCAATTGATTCGGGTGCGTGTATTGAGGAAGTGTACGAAAACGGAGGCTCTCTCGTAGAGTATCAGAAAATCATCTCCGAGCAGTTTGAAACGGCGGTTGTCTCTGAAGTTGCAGGTTATTCTGTTCTGTTCCGTGACGCGTCGCGCATGCTTAAAGTTACGGCTTAAGGAGGAACCATGAAAAAAATTAAAGTTAGACTCAAAGCCGAAATCGCGCGCCGCAGAGACGGATTCTATGATTTGTCCGAAGGACAGAAAATAGCGCCGACTTCGGACAAACCGGAGAAAGAAGTTTTCGAAGTTTTGGAAACTCCATTTATCGTAAGCAAAATCCGTTCAGGTGAACTTATTAAGGTCGGCGAGGATAAGGCTGATACGGAATCTGCCGGAGCAAATGAAAACAGTTCTGCTGATGATGGCGATTCTGATTCCGATGATGGAGATGATGATAATCTCAATGATTCATCCGGAGCGGACGGAAGTTCTGATGATGCTAATGATGCTGATAAAGCAAATGGAGAATAGACATGCTTAACGACCTTAGCCGGATAAAACGTTTTTGGAAACCGGAGAACCTTAATCTTTCGGATTCTGCGTCTGGAAGTGAAGTATCGGATTATGAATATTTTATGACTGATACATCAAGACAGATTAAAAGACGTCTCATCGGCTGGGTCGGCGCGTCGGCAGTAGCTGACGCGGAAAGCGCAGATCCGCAAAATCCCGACAGAGCTGAAGCTCTGCGGGACGCGGAGTTTTATCTTCTGAACATCGAATGCATTAACAAACTTGCGTCAGATGCATCAAGCGGCAACGTAACGGATTTTGAAACTCCTTCAGGAATGAGTGTTGCGTTTGATCCGATGAGCGAAGAAAGCAGATCGATCGCTATTGATACTTATCTGTCAAAAGCGGAGAGATCAGTCGAGGATTACAGAATATGAATATGGCAGTTGTCGCTCAAAAAGCAAACGCGTATTGGGATAAAACCGTACTGCGCAAAGTCATATATATGCCTGCGGTAAAATCTGCGGGATCTTCGAATGCGAATCCACGTTTGGAATATCCTGAAGACAAGCGTTTTGAAGTTAAGGCTGATATCAAGGATGACTCGGATGAAAATGAAAACCGCGAACGCGGCACGAGTCTCAAAACTGTTTTTTCATGCGCAATCAGAAAATCTGATTTTGCGGAAGTAGCACCGAAACCTGCAGATAGAATTTTATACGGAAGCCAGGTATTCAAGATTTTAAAAATCAGTTTGGATGAAGCTCTGCGGGGTTTTGAACTTTATTTTTTTGAGGCCGAAAATGCCGATTGAGATGAACGGATTTGACGGATTTATAGAAGCACTGAATAACATCGGGAAGAATCTTGAAAAGAATCTCGATAAGGCCTGCGAGCGTACTGCGGAAATTGTCCGCACATATACCGTCAAAGGAATACGTGATCAGAGTTTTAATTTCGCTCCGTTGTCTCCTAAATACGCAGAGCGCAAAAAGGCTCTCGGCGGAGGCAATAAAATTCTTATTTCAGGTAAGCGTGCAGCGAAAGGATCAACTCCATCCCAGCATTATGTTAATTCGTTCGCTGTGGAAAAACTTCAGCCGTGTGAATATCTTGTCGGATCAAATTTCCCGCAGGCGGCAGCTCTTGAAAATGGATGGGAAGTTGAGACAAAAACCGGATCAGTTTCAATCCCTGCAAGACCTCATCTTGAACCGGCGTTGAAAAAAACAATGGATGTAAATTTCGGTGAAGAAATCATGCAAGCAATGGAGGACTCAATCCGTGATCGCTGATATAGTTGCCTTTCTTAAAAGCACGATAGAAAGTCTGGAGTTTTCTGACGGTTTTATTTTTTCCGGCAAAGTATATGAAGTCTATCCGGCTTTCGCGAAACTTCGATCACTTGTTCCTTGCGCGGTTATCCGTCATCCGTCTGATGCAAACGCGTCAACAGATGAATCGTCCGGATATCGTCAAAACGGAGCAGATGCTAATATCGTACTAAAATCAGTTTCAAACAAGAAGCTCGCTTATAAAGTCGATTTTTGGATTAACGCAGATATGATCGAAAAAGATTATATGGGATCAACTGATTCAATTATCAGAAAAGTCGAAGACGCTTTTTTCGCAGTTGATGTAATCCGCGAATCACGCACCGGAAATCCTATTGATGTAGAGTGTCTCGGATGCGGGATTGTGGATGATCCGGAAGGAGTCGCCGAAATTTATAAAATTATCCTTCGAATTAATTTTGAAGGAAAAATATACCGATCCACCACCGTGCAGAAATTCAAAAGTGATGTTCCTATCGAAATCACTGAGGAGGTATAAGTGGACAACAAACAGGAAGATTCATCCAAAAACAAACGCACCGAGTATGTTGCGGAGACGTCTGTCAAACAGGACAAAAAAACATGGGATGAATGGTCGAGAGAATTGAACATTCGTTCATCGATCGTCCGGGGAGCATGCGTTTCGGTTAAAGCTGATCCGGAAGTCCCGGTAACAAAAAGCGAATTCATGAAGGCTGTTAGCGGCTTCGGATCAAAAAGACATGGAGGCTCTAAATGAGAGGAAATGTAGACACGACAATTAAAGACGGCGGTCTCGGCAATTCTGCTTCAGGTGAAGACGGAATTCAGCTTTTCGTCGGCACTGCCGAAGGCGGTGACGCTAAAACCGCCTATGAGGTAAAATCAATCACCGAAGCGAGAAGCATTCTGAAAAGCGGAGAACTGCTTGAGTTCTGCGAACATTTTTACGGTGAATTCGATGCAGACAAAGGACAGGTCGCGCCGCCGATATTTCTAATCAAACCGGAAACAGATATCGCGGGATCGATTAAAGCTCCGGTGAAAACCGGCACAGGTTCGGCAACTGCCGCCGCGAACGGAACACCTACTGCAGCTAAAATATTTCTGCTCGAAATTATTCTCGCAGGAGCGTGCGGCACTGCGACATACCGCAAATCGTCCGACGGCGGTAAAACTTGGAGCGATGAGTATATCACTCCGGCCAGCGGATCATCTATTGCTCTCGGATACGGAGTAAACATCGTGTTCACAGACGCGGCAACTCCTGCGGATTCGTTTGCTTCCGGAGATGTCTGGACTGTAGAATCTCTTGCTCCCGGCGCGTCGACTTCAAAGATACTTGAAGCGATAGAAACACAGGTGCAGAATTTTGACATTAAGATGATCACTGTTCTCGGCGCGACAGATAAAGCGTTCTGGGCTGCATGTCAGCAGATTCGCACAGACTGGGAAAAACTCTTTAATCACTATGTAATGTTTCTCCTCTCCGCGCGCGACAGGCTTTCTGCAGAGACAGTAGAAACATATTCGATGGATCTGATCAATACCTCCCGCTCGTTTTACGGCAGAGGAATTGTCGTTACCTGCGCATACGGCAAGTCAATCAAATACGGTGATTACAGATCGATGCTTCCGGCTCTGGCTGCGAAGCATTCCGCTGCGCGCGTACATGAGTCAGTCGGTTTTGTTGACAAGTTCGCAATTCTCACTTTCAGCGAAATAAAAGATTACGCGGATCTCGCGTATAAGGATTCAACAACTGACGCATGGCTTGATCTGCTTGATAATAACCGATTGACTGTAGCGACAAAATATGACGATTATCCCGGAATCTTTTTCGCTCACGCGAATCTGATGACGGAAGAATCGTCTGATTACATCCGTTCGCAGGATTTGCGCACTGTCGATAAAGTCCGCAGAATTGTCCGTCAGTCGATGATGAGATTTATAGAATCTCCCTCTCACGAAGAAGCCGGAATCGGAGGATTGAAAGCTCTCAAAGCCGACGCGGATGACGCCGTCGCGAAAGCGATGGAAATGAAAGGCGACCGTGAAATCTCCGGGCACGATCTGAATGTCGATCCGACTCAGGACGTAACAAAGGGAGTAAAGGCTAAAGTCAAAATTTTTAAAATCGATACGATGGAAAGCATTGAAGCTGAAGTCGGCTATTCGAAGGGGGCTTAAATGGACAAAAATACTACAGGCGCTCCTCAGGAGTATGGCTGGAGAAATTGTGAGTGTCTTTTGAATGGCCGCAAACTGATAAACGCGACTGAGTTCGGATTTAAAAGATCAGTGGAAATCGAAAAGTTTTTCGGAACTGACGGCGAAGTCAGCGGTTACGGTCTCGGCAACATTTCGGCAGACGGCAAGCTTGTCGTCTCAGGTCAGGAATACGCGTCTATTCTGGATTTTGCAATTGCTGAAGGATGGGATATTCTCAAAATGCCGGCAATGAACCTTATTTACGAAATGAAATCTCCGGATCTTCCGACGATTACATTTGTCATTCCTATCAAGTTCAAGGAAGAGAGTTTTACCGGCAAAAGCGGAGACAAAAGATATACGTTTGATCTTCCGTTTGAGGTTGTGGGTCCTCTTTTAAAATATAAAGCGCTATAACCCTATATTCTCTCCTTAGTTTTGCCGCCCCGGCGGCACCACACACACCACCACGTGCTAAAACAAGGAGAAACAAAATGAAACAGAATCAGAATGCAGAGTCAGACGTAAAAGAAATAAGGCTTGAGGATATTTACCAGCCGCTGACTGAAGAGGACATCGAAAACATGTCGGAGCAGATCGACAAATGGAAAGAGAAATATAAAGATAAGATTCTTTTAATCGAAGTGCCAGCGACATCAGTATACCCTGCCTTTAACGGCATTTTCCGCATTCCGACAAAAGCGGAAGTTTCGGAGCTTAACAAAAAAACCCGCGAGAACAATACAGGATTTGAATCAGATGCAGATCTCGCGCGTCTATGCGTGCTCTATCCGGAGCCGATAACTTTCAACATGCTTATCGGTAAAAACTGGGGTGTAGCTTCACCTATCGCCCAGAAATTGATTGTTGAATGCCAGGTAAACGCACAGGCAAAAATAAAAAAGCTATAGTCGAGCGGGAGCAGGAAATTGAAGCCGGGGATGTATGGGAGCCGCTTATTCGCTATTACTTCCCGGCACTTGATCCTTGCTCGATGTCGGAGGAGAAACTGATGCGCGCAATAATGGACGTGAAATATATCGAAGACAGGCAGACTACGCTTATGGCAAACGCCATAGCCAAAGCGTTCGGAGTGTAATGACATGACACCTTTTACTCTCGCGGCGGTAGTAACAAGCCGGGACAACGCGTCTCCCGCCGTATCAAAAATAACAAGTCACTTTGAATCGCTCAAAGGAGCGATTAAGTCCATTGATCCTCAGCTTGAAAAATTTTCTGCCGGAATGGGTGAAATCACTGCGGGAGCTAAAGCTATGGGTGTCGGAGCCGCGGGGCTCATGCTGACAAAAAGTTTCGTTAATGCCCGTCTTGAAGTGACTCAGCTCGAAAGTGATATCCGCTCTCTTGGGGTGTCTGCTGAAGGTGTTGAGAAAATATCTTTAATGGCTGATAAGGTCGGAGTCGCTTTCGGGACAAGCCGGGAAGAATTTTTGCAGGCAGGTTACGATATAAAATCGGGAATCTCTTCTCTTTCTGATGCAGGAGTCGCGGAATATACGCGGCTTGTCGCTGTAACGGCTGCCGCGACAAAAGGAAGCACGGCTCAGATGGCGAGTTATTTCGGATCGGTAACAAATATCTTTAGAGCAACATACAAAGAAATGAGTGATGCTGATCTCGGTAAAATGATCGCGAACCAGACGGCAGCGGCAGTTCAGGCTTACAAAGTTGATGGTGCCAAAATGCAGGCAGCAATGGAGAGTGTGTCCTCTGCTGCTGCAGCTACAGGAATGAAATTAGAAGAACAAATGGCAATCCTTGGAAATTTATCTAACAAGATGGGCGGAGGAGAAGCCGGAACTGCTCTCCGGTCTTTTGTTCAAAATGCCGGTGAAGCAGGAACAAAATTAGGTCTTTCTTTTACGAGTGCCGATGGACATCTGAAAAGCACTGCAGACATTATTGATCTAATTAAAGGCAAATATGGAGATTTGCAATCCACTGTTGCTCAACAGCAAATCAAGGATGCTTTCGGCACGGATGAAGCTGTTAAACTTGTACAGAATTTATCTGCAGATACGAACAAATTACGCGGCGAAGTTTCAATGCTTGCTGAGGCTGGTCAGGCTGTTGGAGATACTGGGCCAGCTTTTGCGATGGCTGCAACTAGAACAGATAATGCGGCGGCGGATCTCAATAAACTGGATCAGGGCTGGAGTGCGCTAAAAGGCGCAATGGGTAAAGGCCTCGAGAATGCTTTTTCGCCAATAGCGAAGAGCGCTGCAGAATTAGCCGGTGCAGTTGCCGAATTTTTGAATGAACATCAGGGCATCGCAAAAGCTTTAGCTTTTACGATCGCGCTCGGCGGCGCAGTTGTTTTCCTTTACGGCGCATACCGTACAATCAGAGGAATGGCTATGCTGTACTCTCTCGCGCAAACAGTTGTGGCAGGTGCGTCAGGCGGCGCGACAGCCGCAACGTTCAGTTTGACGGGAGCCCTTAGTTCGCTGAATGCCGCTATTGTCGCAAATCCTATCGGTTTGATTGTCGTTGCGGTTTTGGCTTTTGTAGTGGTGCTTGTTTATCTCGTTACACATTGGGACGAATTAAAACAGAGATTTGCGGATGCTCCGACTTGGATCAAAGTCGCGGCTGTATGGTTTCTCTTTGCTCTGGGTCCTATCGCGTGGCTGGTATCCGGAATTATGCTTCTTCGTGACAATTGGGATTCTCTCAAGGCAGTTGGAGAAAGATTCGCGAATGCGTTCAGGGATACATGGAAATCTCTTCCTGCTCCGGTACGTGTTGTCTTGGGAATTCTAATGGTGCTTTTTGGAGGCATACCAGGAATTATCGCCGTTATCGTGGGAGAATGGGATAAGCTTGCTGATAAGGTCGGAGCTGTTACAAAATTTCTGGGGGACCGTTTTTCTGAAGTAAAAACTTTTCTCGGTTTTGATGACGCGGTTACAGCAACTTCAGAAAAAAAAGCTTACGACAGCGGAAAGAAATTCGGAGAAACTTACGCTGCCGGAATTCGCGGATCGAACGCAAAGGTCACTGCAGCAGTGGAGCATGTGACTGGAAGTATTCCGCCATATTTAAATCAATCCGACGCGAAAAAAGGCGCATTATCAAAAACAAGCGGTTACGGGAAAAGCTTTGTTCAGACTTGGGCCAAAGGTGTTATCGATGAATCAAGCCGCACTCCAGTTCCGGAACAGTTTGCCAAAGTGCAGGCAAAGACGGTTGCGGATTCTCCGATGATGCAAAAGTTCAGCGCGCCTGGCTCGTCTTCACCTTCCGACAGCAGAATCGGATTCAATGCTAAAACACTCGCAAATATAGTAATCAATCTCAGCGGAAATGATCTGAGTATTGAACGTTTGTCCGCACTTCTTGCTGAAGCAATAAAAAGCGATTTAGAGAAAGAGGGATATTCTCTCGCTGGAGGGATGAATGTTTAACGCGCTCGGTGCAGTCTCCGATCTTCTCGATTTTGCCGGAGCGAAAGTTCCGGCTGTCGGCATTGGACCAATCGGCCGCCGTGATCTGTATCCTGTTAAAATCAATTCTATTGATCTTCCGACAGATTGCATTGTCCAGGTATCGATGGGTAAGAACATTATTCAACAGGATGTTCCCGGCGGTGACGGAACGATCAAAACTATGGTCGGATATAGAGACATGGAAGTCTCTATTACAGGCCGCATAATTACCAAAAGCAATTCTCTGATGCTGAAAGAACTGAAGACTCTTGTTGCTCTTTTTAATATCGAAGATGCTTTGCCTATTCAATGCCCTTACACGGATGTGTTCGGTATCAAAAAAATAGTTCTCTCTGATTTTGAACCGATGATTCGCGAGAATTATAGATCAATTCTGTGGTTTTCTTTCCGGGGTGTCAGCGACGAAATGACCGACCGAATCAAAGAAATAAAATTGAATAATCTGCAGGCTCTTCGCGCAAAAATACGTAATCAAACGGGGCTCGTATGAAAATCAGCAGTTATACAACACGGCAGGATGATACATTACTTAAAATCGCAAACATGTTCTATTTCCGTTTCGATTTGTGGCCGTTGATATATTACTACAACTCGGAATCAATCGGCGATAAGCCGAATTCGTTAGATTCAGGCGTTCAGCTTCTCATCCCTATTCCCCCTGTAACAGATGAACGTTACGTTGTCGATACGGATGATTCAAGTTATTCACTTGCTGAAAAGTTTTACGGTGCGCGCGAACTGTATTATATAATCGACAAGTCAAACAACTTCGAACCGTTAACGGCTGGCGATGAAATAATAATACCGGCGCTTTGCTCGCAACTGGAGCTTGACGCTGCATCAGATATCCGGAGACAATTAAATGTTCTTTAATCTTATACGCGAATGCAAAATAGCAGGTGTTGATTATTCGAAACATTTTATCGATGCGCATATTATTTCAGACCGTTCTGCGACAGGTGATACCGCTCAAATCAATCTTGCAAAGACGAAAAATATATCATCAGACATGTTTAAAACAGGAGATGAAATATCTTTGCGTGTTGGCTATTCACGTTATGGTCTTGCTGATGAGTTCGCGGGAGTTATTGTCGAGGCTGGTCCTCAGACAAATACGATAGAACTTCAATGCGAAGATTTTTTCTATGAAGTGAGACAGAGAACTCTCTCCCGGCAGTTTAAGAACATGTCTCTTGATCGAATTGTTGCTGAAGCAAGCGGCAAAGAAGTCATCAAACAGGCAGATCATACGTATCCGGTAGTTACCGTCGGTGCATGGTCAAAAATTACGGCTCGCGCATTTATTGCGCAACTCACACAGAAACACGGATATATCGCCGCCTTTGAAGGAAAGAAAATTCGTCTTACCAAAAAGAACTATTGCCCATACGAAACATATCCGGGTTATTTCGCGGGAATTAACATCATAGAAAACAATCTGATGTATCACCAGTCAGAAAATATCCAATGCGTGCATGTCGTCAGTGAAAACGAATACGGCTATCTAGTGAAAAGTTTCTTCGGTAAGAACGGGAAAAATCCTTCGCGAACTTTTCACCTTGACGGTGTCAGCGCAAGCGACGCAAGGAACCGCGCTAAAGAACTTTTTGAAGAGTTGAATTTTGACGGACTGAAAGGTCACTTCACTACTATCGGATTTCCTTACCTGAAGCATTCGATGGTGATATCGATATTTCCGGACGGATTCGGAGGCAAGAAGTATGATCAGATAGTCGACAAAGTTGAAACTATAATCAGTTCTTCAGACGGATTTTCAAGAACGATTTTCCCGGCGAAAATTATTCCTGAACCTGCCGCTCGTCCAGCCGCGAAGAAAGTAGATAAAAACCCTAAAACTGCTCAAGTAACAAAAAGCAAAAATGATTGGGAGTTCTGGAAAAATTATGTAAACGGAGGCGTCAGATGAGTTCTCTGACTGAAGCAATAGCGAAAGCCGCTGCCGCGAAACGCGAAATATATTACATCGCTCAAGGAAAAGTCGAGACAGTCGATGAAAATCGTAAAATCGCGCGAGTTTCATTTTCTGACGGCAGACCAGTCAAAGAAGTGAGGCTGTCTCCGACAACAGATTCAACATCATATTTTATTCCGGCAGAAAAATCAAGCGTCGCAGTTGCCTTTATGGAAAATCAGGAAAATCGCGGATTCATCTGCGGATGGAGCAAAATAGATAAAGTTGTAGTTTCTGTCGGAGAGTCTTTCTCTATCGAAAATCAAAAAGGAAAAATATTTTTATCTGCAAACGGAGTGTCTCTCGGTGCCGGGTCTCATAGCCAGCTTCTCGGTGAAAAAGTTCAAACATGGGCGCAGGATGTAGATCAGAAAATATCCGCACTGATTATTTGGGCTGGAACCGGTGTTGCTCCCGGACCACAGGGAGGGATAAATCCTCTAGTCGGTTTATTGCCGCCTGTTTTTCCTGCAGATTCACTTTCGGAGGTCAATAAAACATCATGATGAACATTACTGATATAGCTCTTGATTCAGATGGAGATATTTCAATTTCCGGAGGTGATTTTGATATCGTCGCGGATAAAGAATGTTTTCAGCAAACACTATCAACAGGTTTGAAAATACCTCCTCTGTCTTTGCCTCATGCTCCGTGGGAAGGTGTTTTGATTCCGAAGGAAACGCCAACTGACGGAGACGGCGTATCATTAGTCAAACGACGCTATGAAGATTTTCTATCTGCAGAAGAAAGAATCAAAAGCGATTCAATCGATATCGCTATTGATGTCTCTTCAGGTTCGGTCGTATTTCTTGCCTCATTCAAAACAGAGGATGGTGAATCTTATGAGGGGTTATCTCTATGAACATTGAACTTGATTACAACACTGTGCGTTCGGTGATTCTTTCTGAAGTAAACAAACCGGACGGAGTACAGTTGAAAGAAGATGATGAAAAAAGCGTATGGATGAGAGTTGTTGCCGCGGTTTCGTGGGCATTCGTTACTTTCCTCAATCCGGTTTTTCGTTCTATATTCGATTCTATTTTTCCTCAGACAACCACTTCACGGTATGTTATGCGCCGTCATCTGGCAGAGGAAGGTCTTGATTTAAAGAGTGCAGTCAAGTCTTCAGGTGTAGCGCGTATTGGTTCTAAGACAAAACCTGAAATTGAAATCGAAATACCTCAGAACTCTGTAATTTATACAGATGGGAAGTCACCTCTTTATTATGAAACAATTGAATCCGCATCGATCGGGATTGATACAGCGCAAGATGAAAACGGTTACTATACAGTTGCTGTCGGGATCAGAGCTCTCGATACAGGCAAAAAATACAATGTGCCAGCGAGGACAATCGTTTATATTGATAATCCGCCAGACGGAATCGATGTCTGCTACAATCCAGCCGCCTGCGAAGGCGGTGACGAGGAAGAAACTCTTTCATCGGCATACAAGCGTCTCAAGGACGCAAAAACCGGAATCAGCAGAGGAACTTTGTCCTGGTATGTTTCTGAAACGCAGAAAAACTTTCCGGAGATCGAACAAGCATGGGGCATCCCTCGTTATGCCGGACGCGGCACGTTAGGTATAGCCGTTGCCGGACGCGGAGGCGACGCGACAGATGAAACGTTGCGGGCAATTGAGGCATTTTTCAATACTGATGAAATCGATCCTGCAGGTAGTTATACAGTAATCGGTTCACGCCCGGCATCTATAATCACTGATTACAATATCACTATATGGTATGATACATCTCTCAGTATTCCAACTGACGCGGATCTTCTCATAATTCTGAATTCATATCTTGCAGGGCTTCTCCCCGGTAAAGATCAGATTCTCGAAAATATTACAGCGAAGTTTCAATCTTCAAGTTTGGGAATTAAAGATATCAGAATCAATTATCCGACTGCAAATGTCGTAGTGCCACCACTGAACGTTTCACGTCTCGGTACTGCAGTCTTTACGAAAATACCGTATGAAGACAAGGACGCATAATATGATAACACAATTCAGCTTTAGAGATTGGTTATGGCAGCATTTATTCCTGTCTTCCAAGATTAAGCAAAAAGCAGAAAGGTCGAAATGGTGGCAGATACTTTTTGCTCTGACTAAACCTTTCTCGGTTTGCGTAAATCCGATATTGTCTTATCTGTCTGATTCTATGTTTCTGTCTAAGGCGACTGAAGAGGCTCTGTCATATCATGGCGCATTATTTGATGTAGATAAATCTTCTCTCGGTGATCCGGAGTATCGGCAAAAAATTCAGGAGCAAAAACACATTCTGCGTAAAGGCGGGATTAAGCAGACAATTAAAGCCTGTGTATATATTCATCTGGGTGTAACATGCTCAATTGCTGACAGCAATAGTTTTCCGGATGTTTTCACAATCGGAGAA
This sequence comes from Spirochaetota bacterium, assembly GCA_023396615.1. Taxonomy (GTDB): domain Bacteria; phylum Spirochaetota; class UBA4802; order UBA4802; family JAFGJZ01; genus JAKJGA01. The sequence goes on from JAEWVM010000070.1 coordinate 25,105, forward strand.
ACTCCGATCGGCACAGGACGGATATATTCAAGAGGATATTTTTTTATGCATTATGATATTTATCTTCAGGATGAAATCTCGCTTGTTGATGACATGACGAAAAGCCGTCTGAAGTGGCAGTTAGATGAGCACGCACCTTCCGCCGATTATACGATATGGCAAAAACAAAATGGAAAATATACTGAACTTTGGAGTGTATAATTATGAACGAAAACGATAGAGGTTTGTCCGGTGTTAATTATCCGGAAAACGGAAAGAAATGGTATCAGGCTGATTTTCAGGAAGAACAAAGCCGAATCTCAACATCCGTGTTAGACAGAGAGTCTGACATATTGTCTGCAGGCGTTATCTCTGGTTGGGAAGTTTCTTTATCTCCCAGTCCCGGAATTCTCACTGTCTCGCCCGGTTCTGGTCGTGATACATTACAGCGAAGACTGCAGAGTTCGGCTTCCAAGGAAGTTTCCATCCCGGATGGTCAAACATCAATTATCGTTGCGCGTCATGCATGGATTGATGAAGATTATTTTTCAACTGCGCAGGAAAAAAATTCAGTTCATATCCCGAGTATAATTTTTATGGCAGTTTCGGACGCGCAGGCAAACGATATACCTCTTTGCCGAGTATCTCGTAACGGAACTGTAATCTCTATTCTTGCCGATTTGCGGAACATGGCAAAAATAAAGCCAACAGCATTATCTGCAGATTCCGTCAAAGAATGTTCTCCAGATGCGGAAATTACTTCTGGTAAAAAAATCGTTCTTTTTTCAGCTAATGGAAGTATTGAGAGTGATGTAACAGGTTCTGCTGCAAAGCTTGGAGGAGAACTTCCAAGTTTTTATTCTCCGAGTACACATTCGCACAACCTTGCAGAGTTAACAGAAAGATCATATTTTTCTCTCACAGAAAGACCCTCTAGCGTTGGGCAGTTATACTTTGGGATTTTCGCTCAATATCCTGAATCAGTATTGCCATTTAATGGTGCTGTCAAAGCTCGTTCTTTATATCCTGAATTAATGGCTCTTCTGAATTCTGGAGCTCTCGGTACTTTGGTAAGTGATGCAGATTGGCTTGCAGGTGCCTGCGGTGGATTCTCTTCAGGTGACGGCAGCACAACATTCCGCCTTCCTGATTGGCAGGGTATTTTCATGCGTTTCACAGGTTCAAATTCAGTGCTGAAAACAGCAAACGGCAGTGCTTATAATGGCAGTGGAATGCTCTCTATTTTGCTGGATATGATGCTTGGTCATCTACATGCAGTCAATCAACGGGGTGATCTCATTGAAGGTGGCCCAACATCAAGACTGACAAGTATTACGAATACACAAACCCAAACAGGTCAAACGATGGGACCCATTTCGGATGGAATTAATGGTCCCCCACGATTTGGAAACCAAAATGCCCCAGCATCAGTTTCTCTCAATGCCGGAATATATTTTAAATAAGGAGATAAAAATGAAAAAAAGAATTGAGTATCAATATGGTGCAAATGGTGAGTATGTAGGAGAAAAAGAAAATATCATTACTGATCGTGATCCTGATTTTATTACATTGCCTTTTTGCACAATGCAAAAACCAAAATCAAAGTCGGGTTATATCGCAGTTATTTCTTTGGATAAAGTAACGTGGAATTATGTTCCTGATATATCTGGTTTATGGTATCACAAGGAAAACAAATCCGAATTGATTTTAAGTAAATCCGACTATAAGCATGATGTTTCGGATTACACGAAAAAAGAACCTTTATGTGCTGAAGAATACTGTATTTATGATTCTAAATCAGATAGTTGGATAATCTCTGAATCTAAAAAAGAAGATCATGATAAAGAGCTTCAACGCTGCTCTATTATACAAGAACTAAATGAAATTGATGCAGCTTCAATGAGAGCTCTCAGAGCAGTTCTCTCCGCTTCTACTATTGGAGAAAATCCTTCTGAAGAAGATGTCAAATTATTATCGGACTATGAAGCTAAAGCAAAAAAACTTCGAGAACAATACAATGAATTGCAAAAATAAATAAATAAATTCTGAGGTCTCCATGGAAAGCAAAAAAGTTAAGAAAAATGTTCCAATTACTTATTACGGAGGAAAACAAAAACTTCTAAATTTTATATTGCCGTTAATCCCGCCGCACTCGATTTATGTTGAGCCGTTTTGCGGCGGAGCGGCTGTATTTTTCACAAAGGAACCATCAATGGTTGAAATTATAAATGACACGAACAGTGAGCTCATTAATTTTTATCGTTGTATTCAAAATGATTTCTCCAGTCTTGAAAAAGAAATTCGGATATCATTACACAGCCGGAGATTACACAAGGATGCTCAGGTCATTTATAATAATCCACACATGTTTTCTGAAATAAAAAGAGCGTGGGCAGTTTGGGTTCTCGCAGCTCAAGGGTTCTGCAGTATTCTTGACGGCACATGGGGTTATGATATCAAAAAGGGAACTACTACTAAGAAAATTACAAATAAGCGAGAATCTTTTTCTGAAGACTTCGCTATCCGTTTGCAAAACGTTCAAATAGAATGTACTGACGCACTTCGTATAATCAATTCAAGAGACCGCGTAGAAACATTTTTTTATTGCGACCCCCCTTATTTCAACAGCGATTGCGGCCACTATGACGGATATTCGGAAGATGATTTTACAGCTTTGTTGGACAGATTGTCGAAAATCGACGGTAAGTTTCTTCTCAGTTCGTATCCATCCGAAATTCTCAAGAAATATTCTAATCAACACAATTGGAATACCAAAACAATTATTCAACAGGTTTCGGTTAATAAAGGATCAGGCAAAAAGAAAACAGAAGTTTTAACGTGGAATTATTAGGCTATGTGACATAGATAGCCTATTATGTCATGCGCGCAGTTGCAATAATGTGATTTTAGCCGTGTTTAAACGCGCGCGGACATATCAGAAATCCCTTATTTGTACTATCGAATTGCGGAAAAAGTTTTTTGTCGAGCCTTTGATGCAGAGGATTTATCAAGAAGTGATGTTTCAGCTGATGCTAAAAAAGATGCTTTGGGAATCGGCCTTAAAACTTTCCTTGTTGGTAATAATAAGACTTTTCAAAAAGTTGCAGAATTTAATAATGATAGAAAGACTTATGAGAATTTAACGCCTGAAGGTATAATTAGAAAAATTTCAGAATTGAGAAATTGCAGAATTGAGTTTACGGAAAAAGCCCATGCATTAGAGAATTCAATATATCATTGTGTTGTAAGAGATAAGGGTAAATTCCTGATTTTCGAGGAAGCAATGGATAAGGTTGATACTGCTAATATCAATAACATTACAGAACGAAAAGGCTCAATCGCTTTTGATGACGGAAAGCATGAATATTCATTTTTAGTTTCAAAAAGCACTCTTACTAAGAGATTTATAACAGACTCGGTTATTTATGAATTTAATGTTGATATCTTAGAAGATCCTCTTATGGAATTGCATAAAATGCTTGATAAAAAGGATTTGCTTTTTGAAAAAGAATCAAAAATAAAACAAACAATATATTTGCCTCTGTACGGCGGTAATAATATTGTTTATGAAAAAAGCGGCTTGAATCAATGGAATGCGGGAGGTAGAGACCGGCACCCTAATGAGGTTTATATTCCAATACCGGCAGAAATTCGAAAAAATTTTCCAGGGTTTTTCCCTGACCGTGAAACACCTTTTGGTTTAAAACTTCCTAATGGAAAAACAATGCAGTCAAAAATATGTCAAGATAGCGGAAAAGCCCTGATGTCATATTCAAACCGTGAGTTAGGAC
>JAEWVM010000102.1 GCA_023396615.1 Spirochaetota bacterium
ATCTTCGTCCGTCTGATATGTTTTTTGGACGTGATAAAAACATACTGAATAAGCGTAAAAGCAAGTTAATGCTTGCAAAAAAATGCCGTATGGCAAAAAATAAGGAGCGCATGGAGTTTGCCTCTTAATTTATTTTCAAAATGTTCAAATTATTTGAAGCGAGACACCAATGAGTGAATTTCACTCAACCGGGAGTATATTTTTCTTAATCGCGAGTGAATTTTGCTAAAATTAAAATCGATCTAATTCTCACCTTCAAGCCCGTTTTTTTGCTCGGCCAGAGGATTTAGCAGCTTGAGAGAAATGTGTCAGGTGAATACCAGCATTGCACACCTTACACGCAAATCAATTAGCAGTCTATAATGATTAAAGCTTGAAATATTGATATAATTGAAAAATAAATAGATTGAAAAGTAATAATTATTTTTAAAAACATATTGCATTTGAATTCTTTTTTATAGCCAATAAACATGATAACATAATAAGACAACGTTAATATCCCGACAATGGATAACAAATACGGATTGAAGATAATGATTCTTCCAATATCATCCGGATCATTTATTGAAATAGTATCTAAAATGATAAAATACAATTTTGGAAAAACAAAATAACAACCGATTATCATCAGATATGTTATGACAAATATTACCGATCTTATTACTATACTTGCCATAACAAAGGATAATTTTAATTTAAGCATCTTAAAAATAATTTTAATAAATATTTCCATCAAAGTAATCGGAATCAAGAAAATCAGGTAGATTGCAAATGATATTATTATCGCACCCATTAATTATCTATTTCTCATCATATAGTATTTCAACCTCGGGTAATGTATCAAATGAAAATCACAACTGCGCACATTAACTATTCGCAATCAGCGTCATTACATGTTGGCTCAACATCATATCCTAAATACAGGTATGCTTTCCATACTTTTTTACTTTTATACGGTTCATTTTCCCAAATATTAAAATGAACTCCTTCATTACTCAAGCACCATTTATAGTTAGAATATTGTTTCTTTTTCATATTCTTTATTATTGCGTAGTCATTATTGGTACTGGAATCAACTTCTAAAAAGCCGATTCCCTCGCGCATTGTTTTATCTTCGAATTTAATTTTATAATAAGATATTGCATCATCAGAATATTTGAAATTTACACTACAATCAAAATCAATATCAGCGGATACCTTTGACTCGACTTTTGCGACAATGATTTTATTCTGAAAATAAACATTTATTTTTGAATTATTTTCAATCGAATCATTTTGAACAGCGAAATAGTGGTTATTGTTTTTGATGAACACTACGCCTATCAGTTTTCCATTATTAATTGATTTTGCGCTTACACATGACCCAATCAACAAAGTAATCAATATAATATTAATGTTTCTCATTATGCCTCTTTATATTATTAACGAGATCAAGAAAACTGAGTATCTATAGAAAATAGATTCTCAGTTGAAATTTGCCGTTAAAATAATCTTAATGCGGAAATAAAACATCTCATTTTAATTTATTATTTTTTTTCTCAGTAATTACTTTCACCTCAGAAATACATGTATCATCAAACTTATCACCTTTATAGACATCGAGAATTGTTATCTTAATATATGATGCAAGCAAAGGTTCATCAAACTGAATATACTGCATTTCCATTTTGTCTTCTAACAGATATTCGCCGAGAATTTTTTCTTTGTCTCTCAATTCCTGATCATTAAATTCATTAATGCCTAAACTACCAAGAACCTTATCATTAGGGTTCGAGTTTTTGCCTTCAATTTCATCAAGATGTAACCTATAGTTATATGTTATTCTAATTTTCTTTACACGATTATTTGATTTGAATGTGTCTTTATCTTTTGAATAACCATTAATTATACCAATCTTATTTATAAGTGTCGATCCTTCAATTTTCCCGCCAGCGGTATATGGGGTAAAATCTATTTTTATATTTTCATTGATTCCTGGTCCGCTAACTCCCTCAACCCATGCTGTTGACGGATTGTTATCAATAACATTTTTAGCGGAGTATTGATCACTCTTGCTTTTTAATATAGATGAAGATTCAGGATTATGATAAAACAGATCCGTAAATGATATTCTTATATCAAAATCCGGTTCAACATCGATTAAATGCATCGATATTATATTATTTTCAAATTTATACTTATTCGGCGTAACTTCAAAATTATATACAACATCTCCGCCGCTTTTCAAAGAATCACTGGAAAAATACATATATCTCTTCTGCAAATCTTCAGGAGTTATATTTTCAAAATAGGCGTATACTTTAATAGATTTTATTTTATTCTTCCAGTAACTGCCGGTTTTGAGAATATAATTTACGGCCATAAATGTTGAATCATAGTCAGATTCATATATCTGTTCGTAAGTATTTTTTATTGCCTTCTTTTCACCCTCTTTAAAAAATAGTTTTGAGCATTCATAATATTTCTGCCCTTCACCCTTCTCCTTATCTGCCTTTTTTTCAGAATCATCTTTTCTAAAAACAGCTAGTTCTTTATCATTATCAAAGGCCTTGAAATTTATTATAGGCGCAGTATTCCATCCTCCTTCGGCGTTAGGAAAACCCATTATTACTTCCTGGGATTTTCCTTCATTGACAAATGTATAATTAACTTCAACAGTATAATGATCGCGGTATAAATGGAAACTGATAATTTCATCTAACATCTGAATATCATCATTTTTAATCATTTTCACATTGCCGCCGGATATGGGAATAAGAGGACCCATGTCGGAATATAACATGTTAATACTAAGCAAAAGTACTAATAAAAAGAAATATTTCATATTACCTCACTCTTTACAGAAAGCATTGCTCAGAACTATTAGAACAATAAACCAACAATCAATAGCCCGCCATGTCAACAGAAAATCATTCCAGGTTGAATACCGCAGAATTGCATAAAAAACGCCGGCGAAATAAACCACCGGCGTTTTATGTTTCTTGCCCATTAAAAACAAAAAACCTCTTCTTTTCAGAAGAGGTTTTTTGTAAATGTATAATTTCAAGTCTGGCAGCGTCCTACTCTCCCGCACAGTGTTCCATGCAGTACCATTGGCGATGAGAAGCTTAA
>JAEWVM010000132.1 GCA_023396615.1 Spirochaetota bacterium
GTGAAGGAACCGGTGCTCTGTCTTTAGAAAAGTTCTTATCAGAAAGAATTAATATAGAAGAACCTGAGTCAATTGCCTTGTCGGCATCAGCGCATATTTTATCAAATGCGGCAGAGAGTGCTTTTTCTCCGCCCGCAGCGTCGAAAGTAATATCTATTACAGAAGTCTTATAATTCGAGTTTTTCCAGTCTGCTATTTTCTTTAAATCAGAATTAGAAAACAAAGGATTAAGGAACTTGATTCTTCTGCAATGATCTTCTGTTTCTTCGATAATATTTTTATGCGAACCGATAAAGCTTGTCAGAGTCATTACAAGCTCTTCTCTTATCGAATCAATCGGAGGATTTGTTACCTGCGCGAAAACCTGTTTAAAATAATTAAACAGACTCTGAGGTTTATCAGAAAAAACCGCGATTGGAGTATCGGTTCCCATTGAACTCGTAGGCTCCATTCCCGTTTCGACCATGGTAGGCAAAAGAGTATCAAGATCTTCCCTGTTATATGAGAAAACTTTTTCGAGTTCAGAAAGTTTAGCACTGTCAAACGACGGAGAAACTTCTTCTCCCTTAATTTCCGTAAGATCAGTTCTGTTCTTTGCGACCCATTCGGCATACGGCTTCTGCGTAGCAATTTTTTCCTTAACTTCGCCGTCGGGGATAATTCTTCCTTCTACTGTATCAACGAGAAGAATTTTACCAGGCATCAATCTGCCTTTATACGCGATCTCTTCAGGAGAGAAATCCTGAACACCAACTTCTGAACCCATCACTATCATGTCATTTTTTGTTATGATATAACGTGAAGGACGCAGTCCGTTTCTGTCAAGTGTTCCGCCGACAAATCTTCCGTCGCAGAATACCATTGACGCAGGCCCGTCCCACGGCTCCATGAATGTCGCATGATATTCATAGAATGATTTAAGCTTTTCATCGATTGGATTCTTTTCATTCCAGCTTTCAGGAATAAGCATCATCAGCGCGTGCGGAAGCGAACGCCCTGTCATAACAAGAAGCTCAAGCGCGTTATCAAAAGACGCCGAGTCGCTCTTGTTCGGTTCAATTACAGGAAGTATTTTTTTTATATCATCACCGAACTCTTCCGAAGCAAGCATCGATTCGCGCGCGCTCATCCAGAGACGGTTCCCTTTTACAGTATTGATTTCACCGTTATGAGCAAGCATTCTAAACGGCTGTGCGAGATCCCATGAAGGAAATGTGTTAGTGCTGAATCTTGAATGCACAAGAGACATCGCACTTTCGAATGATGGCTCGGAAAGATCAGGAAAATACTGCTTAACCTGATCAGGCATGAGCATTCCCTTGTAAACAATCGTTTTAGACGAAAGACTCGGAAGATAAAAATCCGCTTTATTATTTATTGAAGAATTTCTGATCGTAGATTCTGAAAGTTTTCTTATGATGTAAAGTTTTCTTTCAAGACGGTTTTGATCCTGTTTCTGTGCACCTGAAATGAACACCTGTTCAATTTTCGGCTCGCTTCTTTTAGCGATTTCACCAATGCACGAATCAATAACGGGAACATCGCGCCATGCGATTACTTTCTGTCCTTCAGCCGAAACTATTTTTTCAAACTCGGCTTTCACCTTGTCACGGTCTGATTTATCACGCGGAAGAAAAACGAGACCCGCGCCGTATTCGCCCTCAGCAGGAATACCTTGTATTTTTTCCGCAAAAAACTTATGCGGAATCTGCATAAGAATACCCGCGCCGTCTCCGGTCTTATTATCAGCGCTTTCCGCACCTCTGTGTTCCATTCGCGCAAGCACTTCGAGTCCGCGCTGTACTATGTCGTTTGATTTTCTTCCTTTGATATCGGCAACAAAACCGATACCGCAGTTGTCATGTTCATTTGCTCTGTCATAGAGTCCCTGGTTCTCAGGAAAAAGCTCTTCCATCTATTTCTCCTAAAAAAAAATTACAGATGTAGTCAAAAAGCCGTTTTTAAGGACATTTTAACCAAGAAAACAAATCAAACTGCCCTCGGCAAACTAAAAGACCGAGTTAATTGTTTCATATATGTTAAATTAGCGTAATACGAGGAATCGTTAATTTAAAGAAAAATATGCTTAAAAGTTACACCTTTTAACAGTCTGCCGATTACAGGCGAAAAGACCGCACCCCGTACAACATCATATTTTCCGGCTTGAATTATAGAAACACCGGCCAAACTGCGGTTATCAGGACAAAGCAATAGCTCGTTCTTTTTTATTTCATAGACATCATCTTTCTGTTTTAAAAGCGGATCATGCGAAGAAATATATACAGGATAAATAATATTTGTATTTTTTTCATAATACACATCAGAGAGGTTTTCCGATGTCTCATACTCAAGAAGATCAAGTTCGCGATCAAACAAATAAAGCCTTCCGCCGAAAAAACGTATTTTAGCAGGATTATCCGCGACAACCCGCTTAATTCCGTTATGATATACAAGGTCTCCCAGCGAAGCCTTTTTCTTTTCAAGAAGAACTACATCTCCCTTGCTGAAAAGAGGATAAGCGGAAGAGTCTCCGATATATCGGAATTCATATTTTTCAGATATGACACCTGCCGCAGTAAGCGTTAAGAGAAAAGACAAAATAGAAGGTGCTATAATCTTCAAATAATGCGCTCTGCGCTCTTTCGTAAAACAAACAAGAGACACAAGCGAAATGATAATATAAACTAAAACGAAACCCGACAAAGAGATAAAGAGTGCGGCATTTTCAGGCAATGGAAGAAAAACATGAAGCATTAAAAGAAAAGGCAGAACAAAGGCTGAAAAATACGCCTTAAATATTCTGCCCGAATAAGCCGTACCCGATGCCGGAAAAAGAAACGCGGCGAACACAGCAAAAACTATATTCATCGCGCTTTTTTCTCCACGCCGGAAATACATTTATTTTGACGTCCGTGCAGCGAATTCCTTTTCAAGAGCTTCAGTCACTTTAGCAACATCCGCCGCGAGACGGAGAGGTTTATTCGCGTGCTTCGACTCGATGCCCTTCAAAGAAGACTCATGATAGCCGACTTTAAATTCAGAGAATTTTAGTCCATGCGCCGTTGAAACAACAACAGTACGCGAATCCTTTTTGATTTCGCCTTTATCAACAAGCTTGATGAGTGCTGCAAGCGCAACTGCGGTATGCGGACATGTGTACATTCCTGTTTTATCAGCAACAGCAGCCGCGTCGGCGAGTTCATCTTCGCTAGCATCTTCAACTATTCCATTGAAATCTTTGAGTCCCTTGATCGCCTTCTTAACAGAAACCGGATCCCCGATCTGTATCGCCGACGCCAGAGTCTTTTCAGCCTTAACCGGCTCAAACGATTCGTAGTTTTTGAGATACGATCTATAGAGCGGATTCGCGTTTCTCGCCTGAGCAAGAATTATGCGCGGCTTCTTCGTAATGATGCCGAGATCAAGCATTAGAGAAAAACCTTTTGCAAGAGCCGAAACATTTCCGAGATTTCCGCCCGGAATAATTATATTATCAGGAACTTCCCAGCCGAACTGCTGAACGATTTCAGGTGCAATAGTTTTCTGACCTTCGATTCTAAGCGAGTTCATCGAATTGGCGAGATATATCTCGTTATTCTTTGTAACTTCCTGAACGATTTTCATACAGCCGTCAAAGTCTGTGTCGATTGAAAGAACAATCGAATTATTTGAAATAGGCTGAACAAGCTGTGCAGTTGTAATCTTGTCTGCAGGAAGAAACACAATAGACGGAATGCCTGCATACGCACAATATGCCGAAAGAGCCGCCGAAGTATCGCCTGTTGAAGCGCATGCCACAGCTTTAATTTTCTTTCCGCGCGCGATCATGTCATTGACCTGCGAAACAAGAACCGTCATTCCGAGATCCTTGAAAGAACCGGTGTGAGTGTTTCCGCACATCTTGACCCAGAGATCATTCATGCCGAGAAATCCGCCGAATCTCTTCGCCCAGAAAAGATTGCTGTTTCCTTCGTACATAGAAACGATATTTTCGTCATCGATGTCGGGATTGATCCATTCCTTATAGCGCCACACACCCGAGCCGAAAGGCCATTTGGTAGTCCCCATTCTCGAAGAAAAAGTTTCCTTCCACTCAGATGCTGATTTCTTTTTCAGATAATCAGCATCATGATGAACCTCGAGAAGAGATCCGCACTTAGGGCACTTGTATATTATATCAGTTAAAGAAAATTTTCCTTCACATCCGTCGATACATCTAAAATATGCATTCATCAGTCTTCCACCCTTATTACAACTACTTCTTCTTTTATAAAGCTGAACTCATTTATGAGCTCAAGCGATTTCTTCATCGAAGCCTCGCTCGCACTATGAGTCATTATTATCAATGGAACAGTGTTATCAGTGCTGTCCTTTTCTTTCTGAACCACAGACGCAATGGAAATATTGTTTTTAGCAAATACTCCCGCGACTTTTTCAAGCACGCCCGAAGAATCTTCTGTGCGCATTCTGAAATAAAAACGCGAACATCTTTCTCCCGACGGAAGAAGCTCGGCCTTTCCGTCAAGATGAAGAGCACTGTCTTCAGTTAGACTATTCTGCGAAATTTTAACTACATCGCTGACAACAGCTGAAGCAGTCGGAAAAGAACCGGCGCCTTTGCCGAATAGAACAACATTGCCTGTCATATCCGCGTCGAAAAGAATCGCGTTAAATTCGCGTCTAACAGACGCGAGCTGATGATTTTTTCTGATCATAGTCGGATGAACACGTATATCGATTTTTCCGTTTACGTCTTTCGCAATTCCGAGAAGTTTGATGACGTAACCCATCTCGCGCGCAAAATGCATATCGATAGAAGAAATTCGTGTAATGCCTTCCTTTGAAACGGATGAATAATCGATTTCTTTATTGAAAGAAAGCATTCCTAGAAGAGTAATCTTATGCCCGGCGTCATAACCTTCGATGTCGAAAGTAGGATCAGCTTCGGCAAAACCTTCACGCTGAGCTTCCTTGAGCGCATCGCCGAAAGAAAGACCGCCCTCTTCCATGCGTGTTAAAATATAGTTTGTTGTTCCGTTTAAAATTCCCATTACGCTGTTGATGCGGTTTCCGACAAGACCAGATTTGAGTGCGTCAAGACACGGAATACCGCCGCCGACGCTCGCTTCAAAGCCAAGCTTAACCTTGCTGTTTTTGACAATTGAAAATATTTCACTGCCTGCTTCAGCAAGAAGCTTTTTATTTGCAGTGACGACATTCTTTCCGGCTTTCAATGCTTCGATTATCATCGATTTAGCCGGTTCAACGCCGCCGATAAGTTCAACAACGGTATCAATTTCTTTATCATTAATTATATCTTTCCAGTTCGTCGTAAGGGCGGTTCCGGCAACTTCTGAAGCGATTTTGTCTGCACGCAGATCACAGATCATTTTTACCGACACATTAAATCCGGTACGCGCCGCAATAACTTCAGAATTTTTCTTGAGGAGACCATAGACTCCGCTGCCGACAGTGCCGTAGCCGATGAGTCCGATCTTGACATCTTTTTTCATAAACCTAACCCTTGATATAATTTTGCTAAAACTTATTTCAAGCGGACTTTTTGTCAATAATAATGATTTTATTCAAAGGCTTCGCCTTTTGATCCGTTATTCGCATGGTGTCATGCAATACACAAAAGGTGCGATGCACCTTTAAATCCGATTTCGCATGGTCTCATGCAAAAGATCAAAGGGGCGAAGGTCTCAATCGCCGACCCTCGCCCCTTTGAAACCCCCTCCCGCTCTTGTCGCGCAGAACTCGCCGAACCGCCTTTGTAAACACGGCGGATTCGGCTCAGACATAACCCCTGCGCTCCGATCAGGGATAAATTTGCCTTCGGCAAATTCTGATTTTTGTTCTTACCATTCTTCTTTTTACTTTTTATTTACCCTTCACTACCACGCAAAACAATAATCTGATATAATTCTGAAATATTCTTTAATAATTTACTATCCAAAGAACACACATCCAACACATATCTAGACAAGACCTTAATCTCATCACTCTTCAGATTTTTTGCTCTATTCCATAATTTTTCTATATGCTTTATCTGTTTTTCATTTGCCCATACTTTTTCTTCTCTTCTATAATTAGTATCATATAACATCGAAATTTCATTTTCAATTCTTTGCACAATTTCTTTTATCATTTAAACCTCCGACCAACACCGAATCGTTCAATATACGAACAATTTGTTCTGCTTCAGTCATCCCTGCGTTTTCAATGATCGTATAAAACTACAACCGACGCCGAAAGACGCCGAATTGATTTATTGCATCACAAACTATATATGGTTTCAATAAAAAACCACATCAAGGCAATGGCACATCCGCATTATCTAACATATTATCAGTTTGAATTTGTTTTTCCATAAACTTCAAACAATCATCTACATTATAATTATACTTTCCAAGATTTCCCAATTGAGCCATGCTATTTACAAACGGAAAGACTAAAGATACTTTTTTTTTACGACTATTATCATAATAAAATATAATGTGATATTCCTCAATCTTTGTATTAACATTTTGTTTATTAGATGCAATTATTGGAGTTAATTGTTCTGGGAAAACACTAATTTTTCCATACAATATCTTCCCATTAATTTCTATTTCAAACTCATTATTTCCCTTTAATTCAACAAGACCATCATACCTATTCCTATTAACTGCAATTATTGTAAACTTCTTCCACTGATCATCAAACACAATGCAAAATCGTCTTGAAGAATTCTTTATACCTGCAGCTTCAGAAAATCTATTCTGAGAATTGTCAATTATCCATATGTCAGGATAATGAACTGTTTTGCTAAAAAAATATTCAAAAGCTTCTTTTTCGGTCATACTTTTAGCGCCGATACATGACATTAAAACAACAACAAGAAACAATATTTTTTTAATTTTATAATCCATATACGGCCTTCCCGCAATCATTTTTTACAAAGAGTTTTCTTTTATGCGATCCTTCCCATAAAAAGAATAATAAAAGTATCCGTAAAGATGATAAATAATTAAACTCCTTATGAAATCAAGAGAAATTCGTCTTTCGTAGTTTTAAAAGAATACTTCTTTAAGAAATAAATGCTTGCCTTATAATTATTTAATATTAACATCTTAGATAAAGAGGGAATCTCAGTATGCAGACAACGGTCAAACAGGAAGCATTGAAAGCAATTTCTTCCCTGCCTGAAACGGCAACTATAGAAGATATGATGTACCGCCTTTATGTAATCGAAAAAGTGAACAAGGGTCTCGACGATGTCAATAACGGCCGAGTCACTTCTCACGATAATCTTATCAAAGAAATGCAGAAATGGTAAATTGGTCTGACAATTCCAAGAAACAACTCGCTTCCATATTCGCTTACATCGCCGAAGATTCAAAAGTTTACGCACGGAAAATGATCAACAATATTACAGATCAAGTCAAAAAGCTGGATAATTTTCCGGAAATGGGGAATGTCGTTTCAGAGTTCAAGGACGAAAATATCCGCGAAATTCATTTTGCCCCTTACCGCATTGTATACCTTGTCAGATCAGATGGCGTCACTATTCTTGCCGTTATTCACTCAAAACAAAACATGAGAAACAATATCATAAATTAAACAATCTAAGGTGCTTCAATTAAACCGAATATTATTCTTAAACCAGCGAAAGAAGGCGATTTCAACGTGTCCGTCCCTGCTTTTTGCGGCTGCTTCACTTTGAGCTACACCAAAGCAAGAAATGAATGATAGAAAAAGCCTTTAAAAACGTCCGACGCAGTCGGACACTAAGGCGGTAGGAGAACCGCCATCGAGGCGCTTCAATATTTGACAGGAGGTCAAAATAAAAGCGCCTCGTAACGCGCGTCCGCAGCATCCGGCAAAGCCGGTGCGAGGAATTCGCGCGACAAGCCCCGCGCAGCGGTGCCCTTTTCTTTCGCCGATTTCTTTTGGGCACGCAAAAGAAATCGGCAAACGGATTTAAAAGGTGCGGAGCACCTTTTGCGTATTGCATGACACCATGCAAAAACGAAAGATTACTCATATTTCGTGCAATCTTCATTTTTTTATCTTGATTTATTATGCAAAATGCATCACTGAAGATATCATATTGAATCATTAATTTAAAGAGGAAAAATGAAAAAAATCACATTGGCATTATGCATTTTATGTACTTTTATATTTTCATCCGCGCAGGCGAATCAGCAAAGAAGAAAAGTTTTATTATGGTCTTTTGCCGAAAATAACTGCGAAGAATGGAAAAGAAGAAAAGATGATATTGATAAAAAATTCAATGTCGATCTTCAGATCGAACTTTTCGCCCAAAATACTTTTATTCAGCGGCTTCAGGCTGTGATGATGGATGGAG
>JAEWVM010000196.1 GCA_023396615.1 Spirochaetota bacterium
AAGCCTGAGAAAAACATTTCCGAGAGAAAACATCAATTCAGGCGATCTCGCGAAATCATCATAAAGATTCATCCACTGGGAAAGCGCATCCTCATAAAGGCGGTTCATGTAATAAATTCGGCCGAGATTATAATGAAGCTCGGAAGATTCATATTGATTATCAAGCGCCTTCTGATACTTGTTCTGCGCGATAGAATAATTTTCCATTTTATCTTCGAGTCTATCGACATCTTCGCTTTCAAGCGAATCAAGGTCAGTTTGTTCGAGCTTGATCTTATCAAAAAAGTAATAAAACAGATTTCCTTCGAGAGCATAAGTCTTGCCTATCGATTCTGTTTCTTTATAAAATTCTTCATAAGTAAATTCAGGCTGTGTCTGATACGCATTCTCAGCAGCACGCAGATATTTATATGATTTTACTGGATCTTTCGTCATATAATAAAATTCACCGAGAAGAGCGAGCGCACCGAAATACTTCTCATTCTTTTTTTCTGCGTGTTCAAGAGCAGTAAAAAGATAATTCTCGGCAAGCTTAGGATTTCTCTGCAGAATAGCCATTTTCGCATACTGAAGATACAAAGGAGGATAATTCGCATCACGTTTCTTCAACGCCTTAAGTATATCCGCGACAACAGGAAAAGGATTATCATCAGAATCTTTGAGTCGCGGTGACTGAATTCCGAAATCAATTCTGACATTATTCTTTTCGTCCGCCTTTTTGCTCATCACATACCATGCGGCCTTGGCAAGCAGCGGACTATCCACCTCATGCAGAATATCCTTATCTCTCATTTTTACATAGAGGTCAATTGTCTCGGCGAATGCATCTCGCTCAATAAATAGATTCATCAGTCCCGAATATCCGACAGGAGAATCAGGAGCCTTCGCGATGATATCTTCGAAATACTTGCGGGCTTTCAGAAACTGCCCCTGATAAAAATAGGCATTCCCTATTCCGTATAATGATGTTATATCATCAGGATTCTTGTTATTTGCCTTACGGTAAAAATCAAGTGCAACATCAAGCTGTGTATCGACTTTATCTATCGGCTTCGTTTTTATATAATAGTAATCCTTAAGATGCGGCTTCAGTTCGTTAAAATAACGTGCCGGAACCTTGGAATAAAAATAACCGAGATTATTGAGAATATCATATTCTACGAAATTTTTTTCTTCAGCTATTTTATATCCTTTGTTAAGTTTATCTATTGAACGGTCGTATTCTTTTTTATCGAAATAGGCGCGACCGTATGAATTATAGCCATAGAGATAATTCTCTATGTACTTTTCTTCAACTTCACGAAAAAGTTCTTCCGCCTTGGCATAATCTTCTGTTTTTGGATCATTATGCTGTCGGATAAGCTTAACTCCTTTATTTATGAGCCATTCTGCCATTAAGGGCTTATAAATAAATTGATAACCGAGAACACCGAGAACAATCACAAGTACGCCTGCAATAGACATATTGCGCGTTCTTTTAAGGAGAATTTTCTGGCGCTCACGCCCTTCCTGAGTGTATTCTTCGCGGGCATATATTCTTCTGCGCTGGACGGAATCAGAGCTTGAATCAATTACAATTCCGAGTTTTTCTTCAAGATAAGTCTGAACATCATCCTCACGCGCACCGTCAAGAATCATGTTGACGAGTTCGGATGTATCATCTTTGGAAAGCTTGTCGTTGACTATAGTGTCTTTTACGGCTTTCATCAAACCGAATGACATCAGCTTGAGCGCATTTTTCAATTTGCGCATTTCATGCACAGTCAGATCAAGGGCATCCTCGTCAGTTTCGGGTGCCGGAATATAACCGCGTGAATTCATTTCAGGAGCGGATGTTCTTACAACATCGTCAATAGCATCGATGTTGTCGATGCCGGAACCCATACCTGAAAAGGAATTTCCGCCGGATAATTCATCTGAACCGAAAGAAATATCTGCCGAAGAAGCACCTGGTTCATCAAACGAGGAAGAAAAATCAATTTCCGGAAGTTCATCAATATCAGCAGTCTGAACATCTGCTTTGCCGCCGATGTCAATATCGGATAAATCCGGTCCCGAAAAATCTGCAGATCCGTCGAGCGAAACTCCGCCCAGATCATCGGATGAAACAGCATCCGTAAAAGACGGCATTTCATCGGAAGAAATTTCTTCCGATGAAAATTGATCATCCAGTGAAAAATCAGATAAAGAATCCGCAGAAGTGTCTTCTCCGCCTACGAATATATCCTTTGATATATCCTGATCATCGACTGCGTCAGGTTCATCTTCAAGCAAAGACTCAATCTGTCCTTCAGCAGTACTTGTATCTATTTTCTTTTTAAACTTTGAGGCTATTCTATCTTTTAATGACTGAAATTTTCCTGCACCCGATGGTGCTTCAACCGGACTTGGCGTTTCATCAAAACCAAACGAAGGTTCGGCAGAATCAGATTCTCCTCCGAAATCAATATCAGGAAGACCGTCTGAAACAGTTTCTTCAGCACCGAACCCAGAATCATCAATTCCGGTAAAGGAAGTATCTCTTTCAGCTTCGGAAAATGCATCAGAAGCTGAGAAATCATCCTGATCCTGAAAATCAAATGACGGTTCTGATTCATCTTCAATTTCAACCATCGAAGTGATATCCTGAATCTCATCTGCAGAATCAGAAACATCAGAAAAACCTGATGGTGCGCCGAAAGCCCGGCTTGGAGCAGCCGTATCGTCGGTTTTTTTGCGTGAAGCGGCACCGCCGGGCAATACGCCCAGTATACGCTCTACTTCAGCAGCTTCTTCCGGCGTTATCGCCGCCGTTTCTTTATACTTTTCAGCCATTAATTATTTCCATAAAAGAGACATAATCACAATGATAAACTACTTTCAAAAAATCAATACCTTTTTGCAAGAGCTTCTTTCCAATAAGACCTTATTCGTTTAATTATCGGAAAAATTATACTAAAAATTGAGATTAAACGCATTCTGTCTTTATTCTGACCGAATTCTCATGTTTTTGAATCATAATCCCGAAATTATAATATATTCCCGTAACCGGGCAAATTTTAATTCGGCGGAAAAGCCTTTTTATGAAAAAATATCTTATTATACTTCCTTTGCTCTTTTTTGCCGGGATAAACGCGCAATCTGAACCGGATACCTCATATGAATACTCTCTGAAAAATTTAAAGAGTTCGACTGCTCCTTATGCTGCAAAACTCATTCTTGATAATAACGGTCAAAGTACCAATGTTTCACTGAAAAAAGGAACTGTTTTCACATATAAAAACCGTTCCTGCAAAAAAGCATACATTGCCGGAGATTTTTCCGGATGGAAGAAGATCAGCATGAAGCGCGGAAAATACGGTGTCTGGTATTATTTTCTCGCAGAATATGACAGAAAAGAAATTTTCAGATACAAGTTTTTCATCGACGGCATATGGACTGCAGATCCGATGAGCGAAGAAGTAGAGGATGACGGATATGGTTCTACCGTTTCTAAAACAGCTGCACAGTCAACCGGCGAAAATAAATTCGTTTCGTATAAAATCATAAAAGAAGGAAAAAAATCTTTTGTTGAATTCAGAATTTTTAATCCTTCCGCTTCCTACGTTTCAATTGTCGGAGATTTCAACAGATGGAATCCGGAAAACGATGTTCTTTTCCGTGACGATAAAAATATATGGCGCATAAAAAAACACCTGCCCAAAGGACAGTACCGTTATTCATACGTCATTGACGGAGAATGGAAAACCGACACATATAATCCGCAGTCAAGCTCGAATCCTGCTGGAAGACTCTGTTCATTAATCATAATAAAATAATAAGAATATTATTGAGATATTACAAAAGATATTTTGCTGAATTGACGCAAAATGTCTTTTGTAATAATATTATTGCTTTTTTATTTATTCCGCCTCAAAATATGCTTCATCGGGGGACATATGCCTAACAGGGGAAACGGAAAAGATATCATACTTCAGGCTTTTCACTGGAATCTTGTCAAAACTCAGGGTGACGGGACCATAGACGGCAGAGACATGTCTTGGTACCGGATTCTTACAGAATCTGCCGACAGAATCGCATCCTGCGGTTATACAATAATTTATCTTCCGCCGCCTTGGCGGGATGACTCGGCATGGGAATCCAACGGAAAGCACGGCGGAGGCGAAGGATATTACTGGCATGACTTTGATCTAAACTCCCGATACGGAACAAAAGATGAATTAAAAGAACTGATACTTGCCATGCATTCGCGCGGAATAAAAGCAATTGTAGATCTGGTAACAAATCACCGCGACGGAAACAGAATGCAGAAAGACATCTGGGAATATCCCGGAGAGTGCTGGGCAAAAGGCGGCACAGACAGCGGAGGCAGTTTTTTCGACGGACGCTTCGACCTTTCCCTTTCAAATCCGAGAGTTAATAAACGAATAAAAGAAGCAATGAATGAATTGATGGATGAATGCGGAGTAGACGGATGGCGCTGGGACTATGTCTGGGGATACGAAGTGAATGAAGTCGTTAACTGGATCAAGTCAACTCACAAAGAAGAATATTTTTCTGTCGGCGAATACTGGCAGGATTCGCCTTTTATGACAAATGACCCGATGGTAAAAAGATACGGAGCTGATGAGGGAGCAAGAATTCTCGGCTGGGCAAAGGAAAGCAACGGCTGTGCCTTTGACATTATTCTTAAAAGATGCATTCAGTCAGCTGACGCCAGAAATTTAAAGTTCGGCCTAATTGCAAAATCATCCGCCGAAGACCGTGCAGCACTCGTTGCTTTCGTAGATAATCACGACATGGGAGCTTCTCCCTACTCTCCAGCAAACGGAT
>JAEWVM010000199.1 GCA_023396615.1 Spirochaetota bacterium
GTTAAATTGTTAATAATGTCAATAAACTGAATATTCTGAATGTAAGAACGGGGCATATGAGAAAAACAATTTCAATACGCAAAATTTTCATGATAGCAGTTGTTATAGGAATATTTTATCTTGTTTCTGCCGCTGCGGTTCTTTCATTTACTTTCTATCAAGTTCGACACGATTCGGATTCAATGACAAGACTTGTAAATTCCCTTAGAGCACTTGAAATATCTTATGTCAAAATTTCAGAAGACTGGTCAAAAATCGTCAGCCCTTCTACATCAAGATCTGCTGCCTCAGAAATAGAATCCGGAATTATTTCCGAACGTGATAAACTTAACGAAGAATATAAAGAGCTCTTTTTGAAGATTAAGAACGATTTTGATTTTCCGGATGAAACGTTTTCACTGCTTGAAAGTATTAATTCAGATTATACCTCAATATATCAAAAGTATGAGAATGCTTATGCTAAAACAAAAAATGGAGAATCGAATCTTGAAGAAATAGCCGCTTTATCGGGAGATGCTCTTTCAAAAATGCGTACCGGTGTTGATGCAGCAGTAGCGCATCTTTCGGACAAAAGTGCTATTAAAAAAGCACTGAATGAAATTGATGCTGATTCTTTCACAAATTCAGTTGAATATTTATCCAAAGAAATGACATCTAAAAATGGAAATCCGCAGGCTGCAATGCAGCAGCTTCGAATAAATTCTCAAAGCATGAGATCGAAAATTATCACTATTAAAAATTATGCTGAAAAATCCGGAGATGAAGGTTCGGCATCTGATTTGCTCAAATCGTCTTTGGGCGGAATTTCATATATGATGTCTGCATTTAAATCTACTTTAAAAAGCAGTTCTGATTCGGAAAAAAATTCGGCTGATCCTTCTCAAAAGATGAATGAACTTATTGAAAATACCCGCAAGATATTCGGTCAAAGGATTGAACTTAAAGAGCGTATTCACATGCTGGTGATTCTCGGCACCATTCTTATCGGTTTAATTCTTCTCGGAAGCATGCCTATTTTTGTCAATAAACGCCTTTTGTCGCCTCTTCTTGAGTTGCAGAAAATCACGGAAAATATGGAGAAAGGCGATCTGACGGGAAGTTTGACCGGTGATAGTTCAGATGAAATGGGGAAGTTCAGAAATTCAATAAGAGAAATGCTTAAAAGTTTTAGAAACTTGATATCTGGAATTAAAACAACTTCTATAGAAACTAATCAGCACGCAGTTAAACTTGCCGCGCATTCAAAATCCTTGAACGTTGCGGCAGGAGAACAGGCGGCATCTGCAGAGGAAGCTGCGGCAAGTATTGAACAGCTATCAGGCGCTGCCGAGAATGTGGTATCAATAATAGCAGAGCAAAGGCAGAATATTCAGCGAAATCTAGAAATTACATCTAAAATGCTTGAGTCTATGGAGCACGTACGTGAAAATATGGTTCTTCTTCAGGAGAAAGCCATGACTTCTGCCCAGAATTCGCAGAAAGGAGAAAGTGCAATCATAAAAGCTACTGATGCGATAAATGATATTAAAAACCGTTCGGATCGTATTGGAGAAATTGTTAAAATTATAACTGAAATATCCGAACAGACCAATCTTTTATCCTTAAATGCTTCGATAGAAGCGGCAAGAGCAGGAGAGCAGGGTAAAGGTTTTGCGGTTGTAGCAGAAGAAATATCTAAATTAGCGGAAAGAACTTCTGAGAGTGTTAATGAAATTAAACGACTAGTATCAGAGTCAATTCAAGCCGTGGAAAACGGAGCAATTGAATTTGACTCTGCTTCACTCAGCTTCCGTGAAATAAATTCACAGGTAAGTTCTATGAATGTTTCAGCCAAATCCATTATGGAAAAAATTGACAGCCAGGCTGAAATGTCATCGATAATTAAAAACACAGCTGATCAGGTGAGTTCTTCTGCAGATAGAGTTGAAACTGCAGCTGAAGAACAGAAAAATGCAACAAACGAGATGAGTGAAAATATTCAGGTTATGAATGAATTGAGTCAATCTCTTGGGGCAAGCGCTGTTGATCTTTCAAGTATGGTTGAAGAGCTTACCCGTCAGGCGGAAATATTAAATCAGATGGTTCATAAATTTGTTTTGTGAACCATCTGATATTGGTAATTAATGATTAATAACTTTGCACTGTAGGTTAACAAAAAATACTCCGTATAACAAGCCGTCGCCGAGATGAACAAAGCTCAGTTCTGCGCCTATTACTCCGCCGTTATTTCCTACTCCGGCATTAATTCCGATCGGGATATAATTGCATGCGATGTTGAATGGTTTTGCGCCCAGAAGAGAATATGTTAATAATGTTATCATTGCCAGAAATATTTTCACGAATTTTCTCTCTGTTGAAATATTGAATAAGAATTAGTTTAAAAATGAATCATTTTGTTTCATAAAACTATTCTGTAAAAGTCTTTGTCGATTTTTTTTATGATAAACTTCAATTACACAGCGGAATAGGAAATTTTATAAGCAAACCTGCTTCGGCAGTATTATTTCCAGACAATCTGAAATACCTGAAATACGGAATAACATAATATGGAATGAATAATCCCAGCATGAATCCCGCTTTATTTGTTTTAGTGTTTGTCACTCCGCCGG
>JAEWVM010000201.1 GCA_023396615.1 Spirochaetota bacterium
TCTCATGTTTTCTCGCTTAACGGTGATTCTTATAGGGTGCAAAATCAAAAAAAGGAGGTATAATTTTTTTATTCACTGAGGGAAAACTATTTTCCGTAACCGGGGGAAATCTACTTGCCATTTGCAATCAAAGAGTCAAATAATCTTTCTATCTGGTCCGTGCTCCAAACAAATTCTCTTTGTATTGCAGGCAGCAAATAATTCTTCCGGTGTACAGATTCTATTGCATCTTTTATGGTAATGGGTTCGACAAAAGCCATATTAAACTCCTCAATTTTATGCAAACCCTATCTCTTATTCATCGATAGGGTTTGCTCTGTGTTTGTTATTTTTCGTGTTTTCCATGGGGACTATGAGAACAACCTGAACCTGTAGAAGTGGACCCGCAATATCTACATTTATTTGCCCCCGGTCCATGCATATGCTTCTTCGTAGGGCTATGAGAACAGCCTGAACCATAAGAACTAGACCCACAGTATACACACTTTTTTTCATCATCATTATGTTCGTGTTTTTTGTGAGGGCTATGAGAGCACCCAGTGCCATAAGATGAAGAACCACAATACTTACACTTTGCCATTTTAGGCCTCCTTTGTTTTTACCGCTGTTTTTCTCAAACGGTCAGAATGCGGCTTCTCCTGAACGTCTTGTTTCATTCCTACTTTTCTCAACCCGCCACGGATGGCGGGTTTCTTGATTGGCGGGAATTTCGCACAACTACATATATACTCAACACGTAAAACATCCCGATTTGGAATAATATGCGCATTGCGTATATCATTCCAAATTCAAGTAATACACGCAATTCAAATATTATCAAAATGACTGGTCACTTTCCTCAAATCCCTCTCCAATATACCGGTAATCTCTTCAGCCGCTTTCAGCATGACACGGTTAAAAAAACACAGCTCCATGACCATTAAAATCTTTATGAGTAATGTTTCCGCAAAAGTCAAATCCAAAATAAACCGCCTGCCGCAGAAAAAGTTACGCGAATATAGATCGAAGCGAATAAACGCGTAATGATATTACAAGATAAATGATTTCCGAAATCACAAAAGTGCGCTAAGCACTTCAGTAAAAAATGAATGAAAGCAAAAACACCATAATCGTCCGACGCAGTCGGACTCAACTCGGGCGACCGCAGCATCCGGCAAAGCCGGTGCGAGGAATTCGCCCGACAAAAGCCAGGAGTGGGATCTCAAAGGGATGAGGAGCGGCGACTGAGCTCCTCGTCCCTTTGAATATTCTCGCATGATCCATGCGAAACCGGATATCAAAGGCGTCAGCCTTTGACAACAAGTCCGGTGGCCGGACAAACCGGATTTCAAAGGCGTCAGCCTTTGACGACAAGTCCGGTGGTCGGACAAACCGGATTTCAAAGGCAAAGCCTTTGATTGTATTCAGACACTCGGAAATATCGAAGCCTTGCGAAAAAAGTATTTGATATATTTTTATTTCCAAAATAATCGTTAACCATGTGCGGACGTTTTGCTCAATACACGCCGGTCAATGATCTCATGGAAGAATTCGAGATTGACCAGAACCTTTCAGATACTCAGGGAAGTTTCAACATTGCTCCGGGGTCTGAAATTTCCGTCATCGTTTTTGACGGAAAGAAAAAGCTCGTCAAAATGAAATGGGGCTACATTCCCTCATGGCTGAAAGACAACACCCGCCCCGGAATGATTAACGCGAGAGCGGAAGGAATCAATGACAAACCTTATTTCAGAACTTCATACAAACAACGAAGATGCCTCATCGTAGCGGACGGTTTCTATGAATGGAAAGGCAGCGGAAAAGAAAAAGTACCGGTTTACATTAAACTCAAATCCGGCAAACCTTTCGCGCTTGCCGGCGTATACGATTTCTTCACGGATTCTCAGGGAAGAAAAATCGGTACATGCGCGATCATCACAACCGGCGCGAATGATCTCATAAAAGACATTCACAACCGTATGCCTGTAATAATCAAAAAAGAAAACCACGCCATTTATCTCGATGCCGTTTCGGATGAACAGCTGACGCTTCCTTTTTTGTCACCGTATCCGCCGGAAGAAATGGAGCTTTTTGAAGTTTCTAAAGACGTCAACTCACCGAAGAATAATTCGCCTGAACTGATTAAGAAAATCATCAAAAAAGACTGAGTCAAAAACCTTGACAAATTACTATACACTTGTATAGTATGCCGGTGAGGTTTTATGTCTGCCGATATTTCCGAAATTCTGCGCATCGAAGATGCTCACCTGACTCTTCCTTATGCCGTGAGCCGCGTGAAGGCGGGCTTTCCCTCGCCTGCCGATGACTACATCGAAAAGAGTCTCGACTTCAACGAATATCTCATAAAGCGCCCGGCCGCAACTTTCTGCGTCCGCGTCTCAGGCGATTCGATGATAAACGCCGGCATTCATGATTCCGATCTTCTTATCGTTGACCGCTCGATAACTCCGAAACACAACAGCATCATAATCGCGGTAATCGACGGCGAAATGACTCTCAAGCGCCTCATCCGTTCAAAAGGCAGAGTCATTCTGCAGGCGGAAAATCCCGATTATCCTTCGATAATCATAACAGACGAAATGAATTTTGAAGTCTGGGGTGTCGTCTCTTTCGTCATTCACAGGGCCTTATGATTACGGCTCTTGTTGACTGCAATAATTTCTATGTTTCGTGCGAAAGGGTTTTCAACCGCAGACTCGAAAAAATTCCGGTCGTCGTGCTTTCCAACAATGACGGCTGTGCTATCGCGCGGAGCGCCGAAGCAAAAAGCCTCGGCATAGAACTCGGCACACCTTTTCATAAATGCCGTGATCTTGTACTTACCAATAACGGAAAATTTCTTTCGAGCAATTATACTCTTTACGGAGACATGTCTTCAAGAGTGATGAACGTTCTTTCGATGTTTTCCCCCGACATGGAAGTCTATTCGATAGACGAGGCATTTCTTTATCTTCCGAAAATTGAATCTCCTTATGAGCTGGCTGAAAAAATCAGAACAACCGTTCGGCAATGGACCGGCATTCCGGTATCAGTCGGAATTTCGACAACTAAAGTTTTAGCGAAAACGGCAAACAGAACTGCAAAAAAAAATCCCAAACATAACGGAGCCTTCGTGATGCTTGATGATGAAAAAATTAAATCTGTTTTAGCCTCTTTTTCTGTTGCGGATATATGGGGAGTCGGAGACGCGTATTCGCGGAAGCTGATGTCTTACGGAATAATGACGGCGCTTGATCTTTCTCTCATGGATGATAAATGGATTAAGAAAGAAATGACAATTGTAGGACTTCGCATCGTTCACGAACTGCGGGGAATTTCGTGCATTCCTCTTGAAATGGTTGCAGCAGATAAAAAAAACATCTGCTCTTCACGCTCATTCGGCGTGCCGGTTACGACGTTGAAAGATATGAAGGAAGCAATGTCCGCCTATGCCGCGAACGCGGCAGAAAAGATGAGGCGGCAGAAAAGCGCTGCTTCCGCGATTTCAGTATATCTTTCAACAAATCCTTTTAACGATTCTCCTCAATATGGAAACTCAGCCTCCGCTAAATTCATGACACCGGTTTTTTCGACACAGCAGATTATCAAAGAATCTCTTTCGCTTATTGAATCAATATTCAGAAGCGGGTTCTCATACAAAAAGTGCGGAATATTTCTATGCGGACTCGTACCGGACAATTCTCTTCAGGGCGGTCTATTCTGCGATTACGCCCGCGATGAAAAAGAAAACAAAGTTTCAATGGTCATGGATTCCATCAATAAAAAATACGGCAAGAGCTCATTGTTTATAGCCTGCGAAGGCATCGACAAAGAATGGTCAATGCGCAGAAATTTCAAGAGTCCTTCATACACGACCAACTGGAACGAACTTCCTGAAATAAAATGAGCATAATGTATTTAACAAATATTTAAAATCCGCAGCAACATGTCACTGCGAAAGATCGCACCTCATCATGCCTATCCCGAACTGATTTGTGAAATACAGCGAGTCTCCCGCAAAATAAAGTCTAAGAACAGTTCCGTCAAGAAACGCCGCGGGTGAACGTATCTCACGTGTTGTCCATGAAAAATCGGATTTCGATCTAATCGGCGAAGTGTCATGAGTCCATCCCGTAATGCCGTCAGATGAATATGCGTGATGCAGTTTTTCCTGCAGCCAAGTTTGCACAATCGGCGCGGGAGCAATATCATACTGACGCGCGACATCAAAGAACAAATGCATCTCATCTTCAAGCACTATCGCATTCGGCGTCGAGTATCCAGCCCAATAGTTATTACTCAAATCAGGTTTGCGCGCATAGATATTCTGATCCGGCCTGAGAACCCGCACCGGAGAACTCCAAGATGAGCCGTCATCACTGGTAATAAGACCGATCACCTGAAGCGATGCGCCCGGCCCCATATCAAGATCGGCTCCGGTATCAGCACCGGCAGAAGTAAAATAAAGGTATATCTTGTTTTTGAATACAACCGCAGCAGGTTCTCCTACAATGTATGCATACCAATCATTCGATATATCACCGTCAGTCCCGCTCGGAGCCAGAACATATGAAGCGTCACGCGTGAAATTAATCCCGTCGGTAGAAACTGCATGACCTATTCGGAAATATGAAGTGTCAAAACTCGGATCATCATGGGCATACCTGTAACCAGTCCAGAACATGTGATATTTGCCGTTAAAGTAAACAACTGCAGGCGTTTCAACCGCACCGGCATCCCATGTCCCGGCCGATCCCGTATCAAGTACCGGAGATGAAGGATTGAGCGTCCAGCTGACTCCGTCATCCGAAACAAGCCTGTAAATTTTAACTAGCGTCGTAAAGTTGTCAGTAGCCGAGGCATACATCCAGTATTTCGATCCGGATTTTATTACATGGGGATCATTCCATGTCCAGTTAGTTCCGTTAGAGGACAGACTTATTATCTGCGACGAGCCGCCGCTGAAGTTTGACGGTATCAACCTTGAAAGATCGAGTCCGTCAGAAGATCCGCCTTCTCCGCCGCAGTTTGTAAAAGAAAAAAATGCCAATGATGCAAATAATACGGCTATACTCATTCTGATGCTTTTGATTATTATCATCTGCAACCCCTGCTTTAAGAGAAATATATACACTCAACAGCTCAAAGGCAAGTGAACAAAAACTAATAATTGCGCTATTGAACAAATATCATATCAGCTAAAGCCATATATAAGATACCCTCAGGAAAACATTATGAGTCAACGAAGTTTTTACAGAAAGAAAGTTTGAAGAATTTATTTCAAACAATTACATATTATGAATAGCCATACAAATATAACGATATTGATTTTAGATAAAAACGACAATCGCCGACAATATACAAGAATATGTTTCTTTCAAATACAATAGAAACCTCCTGGAGTAAAAAATGCTTAACCAGAAACTTCCCGTTATTTATTTATCAGGCATCATCACATCTATAGTTACCATGTTCCTTATTTTCATGATGGGGCAGCAATTCGAATTCAATCTGCTCGGGTTTTATGTGTGGGTTTTTCCAGTTGGATCACTCATCGCCGGTTTGGCTTCAGGAAGCGGATATGCGATAAGTGCACGCCTGTTCAATATCAATACAGGAAAACCGTTTGCAGTTACAGTCGGCTTAATCGCTTTAGGCTTCTACACTTTAGCCCATTACATAGTCTATCTAAATGCAGGAGGCGATTCATCACTTTCAGCTTTTATTTCAAATACACTTGAGTCAGCCAGAAATTCTTCAGTCACCATCGGCAAGTCACACAAGAGAACTGTAGACAATGTGGGATACGCCGGGTATGCTCTTCTCGCGCTTGAATACATAGGATTCATCATTGGTTCAGTAATTATTCTAAACGGTGCAAAAGGATCTACTTACTGTGAAGCTTGCAAAAAATACTACAAAAACTTCAAAGAAAACTTTTATTACATGCCGGCGATTGAGATTGCTGATCTCAACGGTCTTTCTTCCGCTGATAAGAATTCAGCCATAGCTGAGAACACTGCAAAATTACGCGCAGAGCTGGAGAAAATCCGGGAAGACTTAAAAGAAAAAAATCTTCAAAAGACGATTGAATACCTGAGATCACTTGCACAGAAAAGCACTTACAGGACAACATACTATATGACATTCAACGTGCAGAGCTGTCCGGTTTGCGGAGATTATGACATACTTCCGCAGCTTTATCTTGATATCGACGACAGCAAAGGGATGAATACAATAAAGGAAGTACCTATCTCGATCCGCAAAAACAAAGCAACTTTCGAGAAAAACTAAACATCAAACATCTATATCCGGCTGTAGTAAATACAGCCGGTTACTATTTATTTTTTTGAAATAAAATCAAATTGCCGCGAACGATTCGAATTTTCACTTATTATGTTCAACCCAAATGAATTCACTTACATCAAAACCGAGTTCTTTTGCTTTAGCCAGATATTTTTCCTTAACATGAATTGGTATGGTCTTTGTTCTGGACAGTATCCATAGAGTTGTTTCACTTCCGCCCATAACAAGTGAATACTGATAATCCGGGTCAAGCGCGACAATATTATACGCGCCGTAAAAGGGTCCGAAGAATGATACTAGAAGTTCTCCCTTGTCTTCTGTTGTTTTGAATTTTGCTTTTCCGACAGCTTCTTTCCATTCACCGGTCTTGTAATTATAACCTCTGTTGACCACTTTTATTTTATTGGCGTCCATTGCGGAATATTCAGCAGTCGTGTTGTTTAAGTCCTTCTCATATTTAAAATCCATGCGCGCGATCTCGTACCATTTGCCGAGATATTTTTCTTTTGAGAAATTACTTACAACTTCAACATCCTTATTTTCAGACGAACATGCCGAAAATAAAAACAACAGCATTACCGGTAGTATTTTTTTAACATGTGCCATAATCAACCACCTCGGAAAGTTTTCAATATCATGATTTTATACTTCAAACTGTACGATACTTTCGGTTCCGTTATCGTTCTCAATATTATACGATCCCCCCAACTGTTCAACAAGCATTTTAACTATTGTGAAACCAAAACCAGGGGATTTGTTTTCATTACGGCGTTCAGCAATGCCGACACCGTTATCTTTCACTGCAAGCGTCACTTTGTTTTGATTCTTATCAACAGATACAGAGACGATTCCATTCTCCCGACCTATGAATGCATATTTAAAAACATTAGTAAGTAACTCATTGATTATTATTCCGACAGACAAACCCTTTTTAGAACTTATTACAAAATCTGAAATCTCCGTCTTAACGATTATATTATTATTCAGATCGTATACAGCAACAAGAGACGATATTAGGCTTTCAAGATAATTTTTAACCGAAGTATCCCGGTATTCAGCAGTTAACAATAATTTTTCATAAAGAACACGGATGCTCTGAACCCTGCAGACAGCCTCATGCAGTGCTGTTTTAACTTCGTTATTGGGATTAGAATTCGCCTGCAAAGACAAGAAAGCTTCAATATTTGCGATGCTGTTCTTTACACGATGATGAACTTCACGAAGCAGAATTTCCTTTTCTGCAAGCTGTTTTGCGGCTTCATCTACGGCCTTTTTACGATCGGTTATATCGCTAAAAATACAGACAAATTGACCAACAGCAGGCCGGAACGCAGTCACTTTAAAATACTTTCCGATAGCTGCCGCATAATTTTCAAAAAATACAGGTTCGCCCGTGACGGCAACTTTACCATAAGTATCTATCCAGTACCTCTCGGTATCAGGCATAACATCAAGCACCGTTCGTCCGACTATATCATTTACTTTAAGGCCGGTCATTCGCTCAAAAGCCGGATTGATATTCAAAAACCGGTAATTCACCGGAAGTCCTGATGAATCACATATAATTTCATGCAATGCAAAGCCGTCCAGCATTTCGTTAAATAGAGTTTTGTAATTCTGTTCAGCTTTTATTCTTTCAGTTATGTCTCTAGTAACTCCAGTTAATCCGATAAAATGTCCGTTTTCATCAAAAAGAGCTTTTGCCAAAAACTCTGCCCACATCAAAGAACCATTTTTGTGGTACACCCGGACAGATACCGGATTTGAATTATCAGTTTTTTTTGTCTTTAAATTTTCGAATGTGTCATAAACAATTTTTATATCTTCAGAATGAACAAATTTATTCCAATCAATTGATTCCCATTCCTCAATTGTATACCCGGAAAGATGTTCTGTTGAAGGCGACAAGTATGTGAACTTGAAAGTTTCGTTCATAACCCAAACGCTGTCAATTATGTTATCAGACATTATACGGTACTTCTGCTCACTCGCTTCAGCATCATCTCTGGCTTTAATAAGTTCGGTTTCTATTTTACGACGTTCTTTTTTTTCCTGAAAAAGTTTAATCGCCATTTTTATAGACGCATCAAGAACTACGATTCCGCTGTTTTTTACCACATAGCCGTAAGAAGTCAGTCTTTCAGTTTTTTCTACAATCTCAGGTTCTGTATGTGACGACAGAAAGACAACCGGAATGTCTTTATAGCTTAATATTTTTTCGGCAGCCTGAGTCCCGTCAATGCCGGAACCAAGATCAATATCAATCAGAATTAAATCAACAGGGAGAATATTATCAAGAACTGTTTGGACTGCTTTTTCACCGGTGGTCACATAATGAACAGTATAGCCGTAATTTTCTAATTCCATTTTTTCCGACATGGCGATAATGACTTCATCTTCGACAAGCAGAAGCGACATTTTATCTTCAGTTTTCATACAAGGCTCCCGGAATATATTTTATTAAATCTCACCGATTCTAGAAGCCCCTAACAACATAAACACTGACAGAAATACCAACCTCTTTCACATAAATTATAACCGCAATAGCCGATTTATATTATAAGTTCTTTAACTATTCCATCCTTGGCATAGATGCCTAAGTCACATATTAATGCACAATTATTTATTCTATCTTCATTAAATCAAAAAGTCAACATTTATTGGTATCGCCGATAAATAGAGGAAGATATCGCCTGAAGTAAATTCCCGCATAATATTACGAATTCATGGGTCAGTCAGATTCATTCTTATTGATAAAGAATTTTTTTTCTAATTTATAAATCAAGAAAGAAACAACAACTCGCCTATTTAGACGGGCAGTCAACACAGGAAATAAACGCGGAAAGTAATGCTTTTTGACAAATTATCATTTTTCATTATTCGAGATAATGAATCATAATATTGATCATCGTTATTTATAAATAATAATGACTGCAAATTTATATTCATTTCATCGTCCACATCAATCTTACTGATTTTGTTATTATCATTACAGATTAAAGAGAGTATAGGCTGTTCAATATCCCGCGAGTGAGAAATTACCGTTTTCAAAGTAATCATATCACACTGGTAATACAAAGATTTAATATCCGCATCGACTTCCGTCAGCTTATTGATAATCCTGGAATATAATTCAATGGAATGAATATCCCAGATTGTAGCCCATGTTTGTTCAACGGAAATATTTAACAAAGCCGATGAAGTCCAATTAAGCTGTTCAAAACTTGATGGAACGCTGTCGACATGTCCGCCGCAGTTGGGAATTTCTAATTTTCCGGAACAGGTGCGGTAATCAAACTCAAGATAAAAAGGAAATGTTTTATTATAATGTTCATTATAAACATTAACTGATTCATCGAAGAATTTATAAAATTCCCGATTTTCAATGATACTGATGCGGTCAAATAATGGAATAGGAAAAATATTATTCATTTTTAAAATCGATACATCAGAGTAAAGCTAATGCTACACTAACGGCTTCACCTTAATGAAATCACACTGCAAGTCAATAAAAATCTTTTTAAAATTATATCTTAGCTTTCAAACCATCAATTAACATTTAACGCGAAAAATATCCGGCATCAACGAGTAGGTCTTTCATTTCTGATTTCCATCCAGTCATCTAGCTTTCCTAAATCTTTAAATCCCGACTTTCCATAAACTCCATGCGCATCTTTTTGTATCAGCAACCACTGATAAACATCTTTGAGATCATCATGATTAAGAATTTAATCTCTTTTTTTTACATTCGGGAATTATAAAACTGCTTGTCTTATTGAAAAAAATGCGATAATATAGTTAAGACTGGATTCTTTAAGACAAGCGGAGTATTTATGGAGAAAAATGAATTTTGCGTAGATCTCACCGATCTTTTAAAAATTGCCGAAGAATTGAATCACAACAAAGACCTCGATTCGCTTCTTGACAATATTCTACGCGAAGCACGTAAAAGCACAGGAGCCGATGCCGGTTCAATTTTCATTGCTGAAAAAAATATTCTAAAATTCAGCTATGTTCAGAATGACACAATATCCCAAAGAGAACAAAACAAGAATAAATACATCTATTCCGAACTAACTCTACCTATCGACACAAATTCAATCGCGGGTTATGTGGCCGTTACAGGCAAGAACGTAAACATTCCGGATGCATATAATACAGACTCTGCTCTTCCGTTTACGCTGAATAGATCTTTTGATGAAAAATCCAACTACAAAACAATTTCAATTCTGGCTGTTCCCCTAGTTACCAGCCAGAATAAAACCGTCGGAGTAATGCAGCTTATAAACTCACTCGATTCTGAAGGCAATATCAGACCTTTTACGGAAAACCACGAAAAATTCGCAAACTTTATTGCGGCTAACGCATCAGTCGCGGTAGAACGTGCATTGATGACAAGACAAAATATTCTGCGAATGGTGAAAATGAGTGAACTCAGGGATCCCAAAGAAACGGGAAATCACGTAAACAGAGTCGGTTCATATTGCGTTGAAATTTATGATGCATGGAGCAGAAAAAACGGAATCGATTCATCGACCAGAAGGCGTTTTAAAGACATACTCAAAATCGGCGCGATGCTGCATGATGTAGGCAAAGTCGCCATATCCGACAAGATTCTAAAAAAGCCTTCAAAACTTGATGATGAAGAATATAAAATTATGAAAAGGCATTCAAAATACGGTGCAGATCTCTTTGATCCGGATATAAGCGATCTCGACGCGATGTGCCACGATATAGCTCTCAATCATCACGAAAAATGGAATGGGACGGGTTACCCGAAGGGTCTCAAAGAAAAAGAAATTCCTTTTGCAGCAAGAATCTGCGCAATTGCAGATGTTTTCGACGCTCTCATTTCCAAAAGAGTTTACAAAGAACGCTGGAACGAAGAAGAAGTTCTTGAATATATCCGCAATGCTTCCGGAAAAGATTTCGATCCCGAGCTTGTCGAATCCTTCACAGAAGTCTATGAAATCGTAAGCGCGATTCGAAGAAAATATCCGGATGTTGATTAAATTCAATTGAATAACCGCGTTTAAGTAAAAAAAATCATCAAATTGATGATAATAATCTTCAGGATTACGTATTAATTCACAGTAATATCATTGACATTGCGATAAAAATCATTAGTTTGAGGCGGGAGATGAGTACTGCAATGAAATTGACTGATGAACAGCTTGAACAGATAGCTTCATATCTTGAAGCAAATTCGGAAAAGTTGTGTTCTAAAAACAATTTAATCCATCTTCGTCCTTATGATTTGCAGATTTTTGAACGAATAACAAGGGTTGAAGAAGAACTTCGCAACCAGCGCGAGCTGATAATCAAACAAAACGAAACCATGCAATTCGGATTTTCACAGACGGATAAACGTTTCGACGATATCAATAAACGCTTTGAAGATGTCAATAAGAGATTCGACGATGTCAACCAGCGGTTCGATGACGTCAATAAGCGGTTCGATGACGTCAATAAGCGTTTCGCAATGCTGACATGGATTTTCGGAATCGGTTTTACTATAATCGCTACAGTAATTTCTCTTTCGTCTTTTTTAGCAAAATAATCTCAGCTTGTTCATCTTCTTTAAATTATGCTTGAAAAACTCATCAATTGGTACATAGTATTCCCATCATGTTTCCGTGCGAAAATAGAGTTAATATTCTTGTACTTGATGACGACAAGCTTGTCGTGAAGGTTCTTCTTGACCTTTTT
This sequence comes from Spirochaetota bacterium, assembly GCA_023396615.1. Lineage (GTDB taxonomy): Bacteria > Spirochaetota > UBA4802 > UBA4802 > JAFGJZ01 > JAKJGA01. Next base: position 11,995 of record JAEWVM010000201.1, read on the forward strand.
TCAAATGATTACTGCGTCGAATCAGCCGTTTCTATCGCTGAATTTGAAGAGAAGCTGTTATCATTCAAACCTGAAATAATGCTGATCGATGTTGTTCTTCCTGACGGTGACGGAATCAGTCTATGCCAGAATATCAGAAGCCGGGATGAATTTAATGAAGTATTTATCATTATGCTTACTGCGACAAGCGACTCAAGCCATATAGAAACCGCATACCGCAACGGTGCAAATGATTATATAAGAAAACCGTTTATTCCATTCGAAGTTTCTTCCAAAATTTCACTTCTGGCAAAAAACCTCGAATACAAGAAAACCGTCATCGGACTTTATGAACGGCAAAAAGATATCAATAACAAGCTCTTCAAAATGACATCTCTTATTAACACGAACATAAACCTTTCAAGCAAGTATGGAATGCTCACTTCTCTTTTTCAGATTACGGCTTTCGTAGACACTTCTTTCATAGAAGTTATTTTTTTCGGAGATAATGATTCCGTATTTTCCAACAAAAAAATAGTCCGCGAAGGATTTAGCTTCGCAGAATACGAGAAGATCAAGTCAAAGCTATCAATTTTTTCAGATGCAAAAAAAATAAAACAGAACATTAAAATTAAAAACCAGGACGGGGAATTGATATATTGTACCGTAGTAAGCCTGTTTTACAATAAACAACATGCAGGTTATATTATTCTTGAAAATTCAACTCCCATGCCGAAAGAATCCGAAGACCTGCTATCACTTTACCTTGACTTTGTAAATATCAAAGGAACTGATATTTACGCACAGGATCAGCTCAAGGATGAAATCAAAAAAGACCGCAAGGAACTTGCGAAAGTCAGAACTCTCCAGGTTGCACTTCTTCCGCAGTTTCAGGAAATTGACAGATATGACATCGCATCAAGTTTCATTCCAATGGAAGATATTTCGGGAGATTTTTTTGACGGATTTTACATCAGCGAGGGAGTATACCAGGTTGTGATTTGCGATGTCGCCGGACACGGAGTCGCTTCATCATATGTTGGAAGTTCCATCAGAGGCATCATTCGATCCATTGCGAAAGAAATATTTGATGTCGAACATCAAATAAACTATATCAACAAATCGATAATGCAGAGCATGAAAGAAATTTATTATTTTTCAAGCCTTGTTCTGTGTCAGCTCAATATTGCAGACGGAACTGTAACCTATGCCTCCGCAGGTCACCCGCCGTGCGTTTTCTACGACAATTCGGTAAATAAAGTTTTCAGAATAGACAACACTGGCCCTCTTCTCGGTCTTTCTGACAAATCAGAATATGAAACAAAAAGAATCGTCATCAAGGAAGGTGATTGTTTCTTTATATATACGGACGGACTCACCGAAGCGCAAAACAGCAAAAAGGAATTTTTCGGAACGAAAAGACTGATAGATTCATTCGCTGCATGCGCTCACGAAAATTCAATCGATATCGTGCACTCGATTCTTGGAACAGTTTACGAATTTACGGAATATAACAATCTTCAGGATGACGTTTCGCTCATATGCCTTAAAAGAAAAAATTAAGCCCGCCGCCTGAATGCTCCGAGACGGAAATCCGATATTAAAGAATCTATGTATTCATTTATTTTGAGCGCGCAGCCGTATCCAGTGCGTCCCGAAAAATGTTCTGTGATCTTTTTTCTGCGTTCAGAACTCTGGTGCATTTTATCAAAGCGCACGGGCTGATCAAGTTCCGAATTGCGGATTTCAAGAATTTTGACGCAAAAATCGAGCGCATCATGAAGCAGAAAAGCGCACTCCTTCATGAAATTATTTCTGATTTTTTCAATTTCGACATCTTTGAGTTCGGCATATGTAAACAGATGTATCAGGTCTTCGCATTTTTTCGGAGGCTTTGCCCCCTTGAAAAGAGCGAAATCCGAAAGCTTTTGCTCTAATTCATTCAAATCATCGCGGTAAGAATTACCAGAAAGAACCAGCCACAGCACAGGCAGATATTCTTCGAGCAAAACGTTTACACCACCGACAAAATGCGGAAGCTCAACACCGCAATGATGATGGAGTCTGACAGACGGATATTTCGCGACTGCCTTCATCTGCGCTTCAATGAGATTGTCGATTTTGCGGGAAACCTCTCCCTGTCCCTGCTTCTTCTCATAGTCCGATTTTATCTTTTCAAAATTTGTGATCTCAGCGAGAATAAAAGCTTCAAGATTCATTTTCTTTGTCTCGGCAAACTTCAGCCTTGAGTCAAATGCACCACGGTCAAAATATTTCGGGGAATACGTGAAGGCATATTCATCGAATTTAGTTCTGAGTTTATCTATTAGATTTTTTATTTCAACATTACTTAAAGGCATACTAACCCCGCAAAAAACCGATAGCAAACGAGCTCTTTTTGTAAAGAGAAAAATGCTTGTCAACATTTAGGCATAATCCATTTTGATTACGCGGTCTCAAAACGCCGCAGGAGGAAGAATGGGTATAACATATAAAGATTCGGGAGTAAGCATCGAGGCAGGAAACAGTTTTGTAAAAAAGATTTCACCTCTTGTCAAAGCGACTTTTGATAAAAATGTCATATCCGATATCGGAGGATTCGGAGCTCTTTATAACGCATCGTTTCCGGAAATGAAAGAACCCGTTCTTGTCAGCGGAACCGACGGAGTCGGAACCAAACTCAAAGTAGCTCAAATGGCGGATAAGCACGATACGATAGGAATAGACGCGGTTGCAATGTGCGTCAATGATATACTGGTTTCAGGGGCAAAACCGCTCTTCTTTCTCGATTATCTTTCGTGCGGAAAACTCAAAGAAAACGTCATGGTCGATATAGTTAAGGGAATTGCCGAAGGATGTCTTCAGGCGGGATGTTCTCTTGTCGGCGGCGAAACGGCCGAACATCCGGGCGTGATGCCTGATGATGATTACGATATAGGCGGATTCTCCGTCGGAGTTGTTGACCGCAGCAAAATGATCGACGGCAAAAAAATCACCGAAGGCGATGTAATAATCGGAGTTGATTCCAACGGACTTCACTCAAACGGATTTTCTTTCGTAAGAAAAATATTCTTCGATGTGGCAAAAAATAAAATAAACGATAATATCCCCGAATTCGGAAAACCTCTTTTCGAAGAGCTTCTCCGCCCCACACGGATATACTGCAAACAGGTTCTTTCAATCATTGAAAAAGGCACACCGCTTAAGGGTCTCGTACACATTACAGGCGGCGGATTCTATGAAAATGTTCCGAGAATCTTTCAGGAAAACACTGCCTGCGTAATTGAAAAGAATTCATATGAAGTTCCGGCCGTATTCAAGCTGATTCAGAAAATCGGAAATGTGGATGAGCGCGAAATGTATACTACATTTAACATGGGCATAGGTCTTATGATTATCGCGGCGAAGACAGATGCCGATTCGATAATTTCATCACTTAAAGCTTCCGGAGACAATGCCCGCGTAATCGGAGAAATTATAAAATCTGATAAGAAAGAAGTTGTGTTGAAGTAAATATCAATATCGACAAAACTTCTCCGGCATAATTATTTACAGCATAGTTAATTTTGAAATGTTGTATTATTTTACAACATTTCAAAATCATATTTTCATCAATGTTAACTTCAATATAAGCCTTGATCTATGATATACTGAAGCAGGGAGACTAAAGAGTGAACAAAATAACGGTTATACTATTTTGCCTTTCTTTATTTACACTTTTCTCCTGCTTTGATAAAAAAAAGTTTGATGAAGAAGCTTTCATAGTCGTTCATTCGCCAAATCCTTCAAACATAAACAAATCTGAATTTTTTCCGGAACCGATGTTTCCATACACATGGTACTATTCCACTGAAATAAAAAACACCTCTGACAGAGAATTGAAAATAATATGGTTCGAAGGTTATAGTGAAGATAATGGTTTTTGGTATGGTTCAAATATTTTAAACAAGACATTGAGAAATGAAGTGTTTCAAAAATGGTATGGCAATAACAGAAATAACCCTGCACCAGAATGGATTAAACCGGGAGAGACACGCAAGTGCAGTCCTAATTGGCACGGCGGTTATGAGAAAAGCGGATATAGAGTAAAGTGGGCTTTTATCGCTATAGATAAATACGGCAATGATTATTATTCTGAATCAATAATCGAAACTGTTCCAATAAAATAAAACCGGGGGTTATTTTATTATTATTATAACTAACCCCGCTTAAGTACTGTCTATTTTCTTTACACTCAATGCCAATTGTAAGAAATTATTACATGGGTTTAAACTATTTCTTTTTGAATATTATGTCATATTAAATTTTTAAATACAACTTATGTCTCCTGAAATTGTAAAATCAATAATATTTGTTTAAAATATTATCATCCAAAACGATATCAATCCTCCAAATCCAATACATCACTCATTTTCTAACTTATGGCACAGTAATTGCTATATTGCTAATACGCGGGGCAATATGTATCAAGATATACTAATCGTTGATGATTCACCGTCAAACATTCAGGCACTTCGCTTTGCGATTCAAAGCCATTGCTGTAAGAACAATGGAGCGTATGTCAGAATGAATTTATCAGGTGTGATCAATCCGGCTGGAAATCTTTTTATAACCGATGTTAATTTGCCGGAAAAAGCTTTCATCGATGCAGATTGTCTCGCGTATTCTAAGAACATCACTTTCGATAAAGCAAATATCCGGACTGACGATAACCTCATTGAAAAATTAAAAGACAAGGTGACTAAAAAATGAAACTCGGAATACGCGCGAAACTATTTACTGCATTTACTGTAGCTTCCGTCTTCACATTGACAACCGGTCTGGTCGGATATTTCAGCTCATCTAAAATATCCGGAATGTTAACTGCAATGTATAACGCGAATCTTGTCCCAATCACTCAGCTTTCAGAGGCGAATGCGAATTTGCTGAAAAGAAGCCGCGGAAATTACCGCTTGGTAATAGAAACTGATGATAAGATCATGAAAGGTATAGATGACAACCGCAAGAAATATACACAATTAATCAACGAAAACATGGCTAAGTACAAAAGCTCAATATCAGATGATACAGAAGCGGAAATTTACAAAAAATTTGAGGTGGCTTATGCTAATTATAATGAACGGGGAAAAGGATTTCTTGAACTGGTATTTTCGAACAAGAATGAAGAGGCTAATAAATATCTGGCCGAAAAACTGAGACCTGTCATCAATGAAACCGAAGAAGCTCTTGGGCAATTGATTGAATACAACAACAAATTAGCGCTTGAAGAGAATAACAATGGAATGAAGCAGCAAAAAAGAACTTAAACAATTTCGTATTGATACTGAACTCCGACACGGTTCTTTTCGATGAGAATATCAGCATAAACAAGGAAATGCTTTCAACGGTTACGGATGAAAGTTCATCTGAGTGAAAAAAACTTCATACTATTACAAGGACGTGCTATGAAGGATTCAAATCATATACTGCTTGTCGAGGATGAAATCATTATTGCTATTGCCGAAAAAATGGATCTCGAGGAATTAGGCTATGCCGTAACACTATGCCCTTCAGGCGAACAGTCCGTAAGACATGCGGACGAGTGCCGGTCAATTCAATATGTTTTGATGGATGTCAATCTCGGTAAGGGAATTGACGGAATTGAAGCGGCAAAACGGATATTAAGAATCCGAAATATTCCGATTGTTTTCTTTTCTTCATGTCCGGAAAGTGTAATTGCAGAGAGAATGGGTTCTTTCCGTTATGCCGGTTGTGTATCAAAATCCTTCGGCGCCGCTGAAATTGACAAAACCATCAGATTTATAAATGAAAACGGAATGTCGCAGAATAATTGATTAACTCTGCATCGCCTTAAGCTTAATGTTGAGCGTCTGCCGGCTGATTCCGAGCATAGTTGCCGCTGAACTCTGATTATTATTCGATAGAACCATTGCCTTTTTAATCAGTTCTTTTTCTATTTCTTCAAGTGTCGGCAAGTGTTCATCAATAATATTTATACAGTCTTTTCTCCGTTCGATTTTAACATTTTCTCCGGACACTCCGGATATATGCTTTCGAAAAGATTCAAGCGACAGAATTCCGTGAGTGCACCGAGCTACTGCATCGTTAATCATCCCTTCAAGTTCTCTGACATTGCCGGGAAAATCATACATGGAAAGAAGGTTGATCAGCTCGGGAGGATATGACGGAGCTTTTTTACCGAGAACGTCAGAAGCATTTTTTACGAATGAAGCAACTAGAACTTCGATATCGCCTTTTCTTTTTCTTAGGGGTGGAATTTCGACCCAATGCGTCTTGAGTCTGAAAAACAAATCATTCCGGAATTCTCCTGATTCAATCAGGTCGGGAAGGATTCTGTTAGTCGCGGCGATTATTCTTGCGTTTGATTTCAGGCATTTGTCCGAACCGAGCGGATAATATTCTCCGCTTTGAAGAAGTCTAAGCAGTTTCACCTGCGACTGGTGCGAAATGTCGCCGATTTCATCCAGTAAAAGCGTTCCGCCTTCAGCTTCACGGATAAGTCCGTTTCGGGATCCGGCAGCCCCGGTGTATGCGCCTTTTGCATGACCGAAAAGCGTATCCGCAAGCACATTATCATCAAGTCCGGAAACGTTTACCGTAATAAATTTACCGGAACGACCGCTTTTATCATGGATTATTTTTGATACCAGCTCTTTTCCCGTGCCGGTTTCGCCGGTAACCAGAAACGGATACGGAGAAGCAGCAGCATTCGTTATGTAGCTGAAAATGCCTCTCATACGTTCATCTTTTGTTATAAAATTTTCACATCCGCTGTAAACAGAAGAAGTATCGGAAATTTGCGAACGGAGAAACTCATTCTCTCTTGTGAGACGGGTTATAGTCATCAAATTATTAAGCGATGATATCAGCCTCTCAGGCCGAATCGGCTTAATCAGATAATCCGAAGCTCCCGCCTTCATGCATCGTATGATTGTTTCAGGATCATCATCGCTGGTCAAAATCAGAATAGGAATTTCCGGATGAGATGAAACGATGCGGGATAATATATCTTCACCATTTACATCTGGAAGCCCAAGATCAAGAATCAGACATGATACCATGCCGGAATTAATCTGTTCCTCGGCCAGAGACGGATCAATAAAACCCGCGACATTGCTGAAACCTTCGCGGAGCAATATTCCCGTAATAGCGCCTATCATGTATTCATCATCATCGACAATTACTATTTGCTGACTCATTTGGTTTCCGGTTAATGAAGATTGTTTTAAAATCGAAGCCTAGTTCACGAATAATGTCAATATAATTCCGATCAGATTTAAATTTATACTTATCTTTCTCTAAATCCGGATATACTTACTTTTCCTGATTAAATAATTGGAATTCAAAATTGGCTTGCGGACGCAAATAAGACATTATATAATGACTCAATTATGATGCGTAAGGAACCATATCTTGTTGTCTATTGCGGATATGAAGACTCAGTAAAGTCATTCCTTTCCGGAGAAAACATACCGCTTCAGACTCAGGTACTGTTTCCTGAAGATATTTCTCAGTTTTATACCATTTTATCCCTTAAAAAAATTGATCTTCTTCTTGTCGATGACATATTTTCAGAAGTTTGGATACATCAATTAATCACAACTCTTGTATCAAAAGGATATTTTTTCCCCTACGCCGTTATTGACACCGGACGCTTTGCCGAGTCCATAAGACCTCTTGTAGCCAGTCCGCTTGCAGTATTACATATTGGAGAAAATTTAACCAACCGCTTGGAAATGCTCATCTACAATATGTTCGGACAGGAAGAATTAAAGCTTCAGCTTGAATTTCTGATTTCGGCATGGAATCAAAGTGAAGAAAAATTTCTTTTTCTTAGTGAACATATTCCGTATGCTGTATGGACGAGAGATCCCGATACATTCAATTACAACTACATCAATGAAGTGGCAGAAAAAATTATCGGCATTCCCTTTGATTCACTTCTTTCCCGTTCAATAGAATATCCTCTAAAATTACCTTCATGGAGTCTCATCAAATCATTTATTCAGGATGACTTACGAAGGATATCATCCGGTGACGAATCACCCGTCATACGCTATTACGAGACAGTTGCGTCAGAGAGTGACGGCGGCACAATTACTTTCGCCAATGTTTCAGCAATGGTCAAAGACAGGAACGGAAAATACCTTTACCTCGGAGTATCAAAAAACATGCTCAAGCAGGTTTCAGCCGACTGCATGATTCGAGAAGTTAACGAACGCTTTTATCAAACGCTGGAAGCCGCACCTGTTCCGATATTAGTTTTTAAATTTTCGGGTATGATTTACGCCAATTCCGCCGCCGTTGAAATGCTCGAGGCCGAAAAAGCGGAAGACCTTTATTCTCATTTATTAAAAGATTTTGTGAGAAGCGATTATCACGAAACCAGCACCAACCGCCTGTTTGATCTGATGAACAAAAAGACGGTTCCGGTTTTAGAACAGATTTGGCTTACTCTTGGCGGAAAAGAGATTACAGTCGAAGTCCGTTCAACACGTGTTGAACTTTTCAGCGAGAACGTATTTATAATTTTCGTTCTTGATATTACGGCGAGAAAAAAATCAGAAAATGATATCCTGGATAAAAACAGATATATAAGCGAATTGTACCGGCTCGCGCCTTATGCTCTCGGGGTCACTAAAAAAGGTAATTTAACTGAAGCTAATGAACGTTTTTTTGAGATGACCGGTTATTCTCCTTCCGAACTTTTAGGCAAAACTCTCGAAAAGGTTCACGTCAACAACACAGAATACCTTCAGATGAAAGATACCAGGCAGCAACTGCTTGCAGAAGGAAATCTTTCGGAAATAGAATCCCGTTATATAAAAAAAGACGGTTCAATAATCGACGTAATCATAAGACGTACTGCAGCGCCATCACTTGGCGATGACGCGATTATTTTTTGTGCAATTGACATAACCGGCATAAAAGAAACAGAACGCCAGCTTTTAAAAAACAACTCCCTCATCCGAGATCTATACCGCCTAAGCCCGATCGGACTGGGTGTTATGAATAACGGAATTCTAGTTGAAGGAAATGAATCCCTTTATGAACTGACTGAATATCCGGCAGAAGAGCTTCTTGGAAAATCATTCCGCGATATTCATTTATCAGAAAAAGACTATATTGATTTTAGAGACAAAATTCTATCTCAGATAACGTCAACCGGATTCATTGAAGATGAAACCAGATACATCACAAAAAACGGATCAACAAGAGACGTTATAGTAAGACTGCTGAATACTCCCTCTCTCGGCAAAGAGATGGCGATTTTCAGCGTCATTGACATCACGCGCATAAGAAACGCAGAAAGAGAATTGCTTTCACTTTATGAAGACTCGCCGGTAGCGATGATACTCCTTGATAATGATTTCAATGTCAGAAGAGCAAACCGTGCAGCTATTGATTTTTCGAGTTCAAAATCATACAGGGAGCTTAATGTTCATGTCGGAAATTTTCTGAAATGTTCGATGTCTATCAAAAATCATAATGAAAAAGATTGTTCAGAATGTGAACTTCTATCAATTCTCCGTGAAATAAAAAATACCGGCAAATCAATATTAGACACCGATATCAATGTTGAACTAAGTGACGGAAAATTTACAACAGCCAAAACCCTGTCAGTTTCATTATCAAAGATAACGGTTTTAGGTGAGCAGTTGATTCTTTTTTGCTTTAATGACGTGAGCGAGAAACGGATGTATGAAAAACGCTTTAACCAGATTCAAAAACTTGAACTGACAGGACTTATAGCAAGCGGAGCAGCTCACGACTTCAATAATGTTTTAGCCGCCATTTCACTGCATCTTTCTTCGTTGTTAGACAACGATTTATCAGCAGAAAATCTGCGCCATGAACTCTCATTAATGAATGAGTATGTAGACCGCGGATCAGAATTAACCAAACGTCTTCTTTCAATGGGAAGAAACAGTTACAGTTCAGAACAGACTTTCAGCATCAACAAGCTCATACATAATTTGCAGATAATGATACAGAAAATATCCGGAAGAAAAATCAGAATAAATATCATTAATCCTTGCGAAGACATTTTCATATCCGCTGATAAAATAATGGTTGAACAAATGATTCTTAATCTGTCTATCAACGGACGGGATTCCATGCCGGACGGCGGCGTTTTGACTATCGAAACCAAATCTGCAGGCGCAGAAGATCTGAAAGATGATCAATTGTCAGATTCAAATATTCTCATAATTACCGTCTCTGATACCGGCATTGGAATTGATACGGCAATCAAAGACCGCATATTTGAACCCTTCTTTTCAACAAAGCATCCTGAAGAATGCTGCGGTCTTGGACTATCAATCATAAAAAATACAGTTGATAAATATAACGGCTGGATTGATGTCAAGAGTGAAGTAGGAAAAGGAACTTCTATTTCAGTTTATCTTCCGTCGGTGATTAGGAAATGATACCCAAGAATAATGATATTTCTTTCTTTAAAAGACACGCATAATTTTCTTAAGATGTTTTTTTTTAATTCAAATGATTTAATTCTTACGATTTTGTGAAAATACTATCAATTTGACGGATATAAAGCAGGCTTAATCGGAAGTTTGAGGAATTCAAAAATCAAGACAATCCCCGGAATAAGATTTATACTAAAAATCAAAGGACTGGTTTAGTTCAAAGAAGGCTTGAATGCAAAGGACTCTTGTTGCAACATACAGCATGATTCTGTACAGTCAACGTTTTCGGTTCGTTCCATTTAATATCGTTCTAAAAATCTTCTCTGTCTTTCCCTGTCCCCATTCTTTAAACAATATTCAATTTTTTCATTCAAGTAGGTCTTAATTGGAATTAATTTTATCCCAACTGTTGATTTCCCAACAATTGAAAGAATATTTCTCCAATCAGCCATTTCAATATCTGAAAGCATCTCATTGCCTAAACCGAACGTTATGCTGCCACGCCACAATATTTTGGAAAATAATTCTCTGTCTTGACTTAATGATAAAAACAACAACAAAATTTCATCATAAATTCCCTTCATAGAATTTCTCACTATGTCAACAATAAGATTCATTTTATTTGAATCTGAAAAACTAACTTTGCAATAATCAAGTAGAAAGTTCTTTGCCCTTTCTATCATTTTACCTTGCAAATTTTCAAAAAATGAATTACAAAAGTGTTCGAGCATTCCCAAGTATAGTTCTTCATGAATTACAAAATCAAAAACTTCTTTCAACACTTTTTCAATATTTTCTACCTGCCAAACAAAACCAAAATTTTTATGGTCGCTTGAAATTCTAGAATCTTTTTCTGCATACAAAATGTTTACATACTCAATTAGAAATTTTGAATCCTTCTTCAAGATATTTAGGAAACCTTTTCCTTCGTAGTCGAAGCAATTATGAATTTTATCCTGCTGAAGATATGCTTTTTTGATTAGATCAATGTCATCACCCAATTTATCAAAGTGAGTATCAAAAAAGTCCATCCAAACCTGCAATCGTATTTCTTCTTTTTCATTCTTCTCAACAATGGTTCTTAAAATAATTTTAAACAAGTCCGGTTCAAGAATTAAATATCTTTGAAGTTTGTAAAAGTAAATAGTAGTTGCTTCCTTAATCCTGCTTATCACATCTACTAATGCTTGAACATATTCTATTGACAGCAACGAATCATCTATATTATAATAAAATGAAAGCTCCCAAAGCTCTTTATGAAGAAAATCTTGATGATCTAATACTTCCCAAATTATGTTTGCTTGAGATGCTGTCTTTAAATGATTACTAAAAACGATGCTTGGGGTATAATTTATCTCATTACTATTAGTGATTACTTCAATCAACAACAAACAGCCTATCTCAAGATTATTTGAGCAGTTTTCATCAATAACCTGATCTAGAGTTTCATGGTAACGCCCTTCTTTTTTTGAAGCATTTTTTAAGTAAGCGTAAATTCTATAGAATTCTTTTACTTCAACAACATTTTTAAATATAAACGAACTTCTGATCTCTGTTTCTTTTAATTTTTCATATTCTCGATAATCATTAAACTCATATATTTCTTTATCCCTAAATCTATCCCAATCAATCTTAAGAAATGTTTCGTAGGTCATATTCGTAAACGTTCGGGCCAGTGAGGCAAAAGAAGAATGAGTAACAGAATTTTTTTTGCACCACCTTATTTGATCTTGAACATACCTGCAATGCTCAAAAGAATCTTTATTCAAATGTTTCTCGATAATTTCTATCAAGAATGTAATATCAAATTCCATCAATTCTTTTATTACATCTGGTCTCATAGTCGAATAGTTCAACAAAAGATTAAATGATTCATTTGGGTTTTTCTCATAATTCTGTTCAACCGCATTCCAAATTCCTTGCCTAAAATTGTGGATCAACGGGATATTTGGAATAGGAAAGTCATACAAATAAACAGAATGATTTCTTCCGCCTCTTGTGTGATGGAACTTATAAGACAAAAATGTTTTTGAAAGCTCGTAAAAAACTGCTGTGAAAAGAGTATCACCTTTGCTTAAACCATCAAGCAAGACTTGATACAAAATCATCTGTCTCTCAAATCCGTATTGAGTTTGATCTTCTCTGTCGAATGACATTTTTTCTCTTATTTTATGAATCCATTCTGGTAAATGCTCCGGTTTCTTCCTTGAGTATTCGAAACCTAATTCTATTACATCTTTTAATTTATCTGGGAATCGCAAAAACTCACCAATCAATTCAATAATATCATCCTTGCTGTACGAAAAAGCATTGTTTTCATAGGCGACTTCATACTTAAAAGTTGTAACTGCTGGAAGTGCCTCGGTAATATTGAAAATGAATTCCAAAGTTTCTGTTTGCAGATAATACCAAAATGTGGAAAGGAACTTAAAAGCTTTTTCTTCTTCGGTTTTTTTTCCTCTCCAATGGCTCTGCAAGAATGGTTGTAGTTTGTCCATTACATTCTTAACGCCAAATGTATTGTTGGCAGGAATCACACAATCTTTGAAACGGTTGCTGTTGCTGTCAAAATATTTATTCAATAGCGTTTCAAACGAAAGCAAATTGTCCTTGATAAATGACTTATAGAAAAAATAAGTTGAAAGATTTTGCTCTGGAATTTTTACATGCTCAAATTGAATCTCAACTAATTCCAACTTATCCAACTTATCAATTACGTCAATGAACACTGAATAATCAATTCCAAAATTGTTAAGAATTGAAGTTGTAATTTCTCTATTCTTATATGGAATCGTATAGAAGAAAGCGATTAAACCAAGGCATTTAATATTTAAGGAATTTGCAAATTCGCCATCGTCTTTTATGAAAGTTGAAAAGTAATTTTCAAACAAATCGGAAACATCATGCAGAACATATATGTTTTGATGTGCCTTAGAAAGCAATGCTGTCATGATTGCAAGCCTTGGGTTACCGTCTGCAATGCGAACAATTTCCTTATGGTAATCTTGATTTAAAATTTCAAATGGCTGTGCCTTGATAATATCAATAATCTGTTCGTCTGTAAATTTTGCTAGATCAAGCCTTCTTGGCGAAAATTCTTGACATAGAATTCCAATTTCTTGAAAGGCATAATCTCTGACTGTAATTAGGATTTTCAATTTTCCTTTTCTTGTTGCTTTGTAAAATCCTGTTATCTGACGAAAAACATCAATTCTGTTTGCGTCGTCAACAAAAAGTATGTAATCCTTTTCTGAATCAAAGTATTGATACAAATCCCTAAGCAATTCATGATGTTTATACGAAACACAATAAGCTGCATATGTCAAATTCTCAAAAAGAAAATTTTTGATTCCTTCAAGTGTTAATTTAGTCTTGCCGATTCCGGGGGCTCCAGTTAGAATTATAAAATCATTTAGAAATATTGCTTCTTTTAATTCTCTTAATTCTTCATCTCTATGTAAAAAAGTATTGTTTAAGGGAGTAGAAATTCCCTTTGATGCTCTGTTATATTCTGCAACGAACCTTTCTATTGAAACAATTTGTCCTGTATCCAATGGTAATCCCAGATACTCATGTACGAGGTCTCGGTGATTCCGATGAAGTTCTATTGATAAAATATCAAGTGTATATACGGTAAGTAAAACTCGTGTATTTCCCAAAAGTTTTCTCAGTATTTCAATCTCTGCTGCCGTTAGGTTGAAATTTACACAAAGAATTATTTCTGCAATTTGATTTAAAGGAACACCAGTTTTACTTGTGTCGAAACATTTTTTTATATCTTCCTCTAACTTCGTTAACCCAGCAGTGATGTTTGTAGAATACTCAACGAAAATATATTTACCGTTTGGTAGAAGTAAAAAGGTGTCAGGAGTTCCCTTTATTGTTTTTTGTTTCCCGCTTTGGCTTCCCGTTCTTGAAAATGCTGAGTAGTTGCTATTTCTCAATGCAAGAAAACTATCACACAACTCCTGAAAGGCAGCTGAGTTGATAGATAATAGTTCATTTTCTATTGCCTGCAATCTACTCATATATCTCCATCTACTCTTAGTTATTACTTATTTCCCAAGAAATGACAGGAAACATCACACATCAAACACATCCGCCGAATATCCTTCCTCAGCGCCATTATCCATCTTTTTAAATCCCGCTGTTCAAATGTCAAATTCTAAAAAATGCACGATGCGGCACAAACCACCTCTCGCGGAATAAATGATATGATCTAACTATTCTTCTTCAGTACTGATTCAATCTTCAACGATTCCGCTTCAAGATCGGCTTCCCAGAATTCAAATACATCGTTTTCAAGATCATAATTCGCCGGATCGACGCAATAAGCTAATGAATTAAAACTGTTCTGCGGCTTTAATTTCTTTGCAATAGATACCTTTTTTTCAGGATAAAAAGCATGCATATTTATTATTCCTCAGTCTTTAACGTCAATGCGTTAACCAGGCTGATACCCCGTTAACGTGCACTAAATCGCCCGTAAATCTCCGCATTCCGCCCTAATCGCTCCGTGATTTCTCCAGAAAGGGTTCGGGAAGGATTCACAAACAAACTACGCACAGCGTCAATTTTCTTCTGTTGCTTTTATTACAACAAATTACGCAACAGAACTTTGCAAAAATATTGATTCCTTGACAAAAACGATCTCGTCATTCATTCAATAAAAACCGGCGCGCATATCTCGACAATAGAAGACTGCGAATATTATCACATGCCGCTGAAACTTTTACGATGGAAAGACTGATTTGAAATATTTACTTTTATCTATAACTGCCGCTATGCTTATATCATGCTCGTCAGAAGTTTCTTCATCAAAACTCGCGGCAGATGAATCGTCTACAGCCGTTGTATACGATAAAAGACCGTTCGGCAAAAGCTTCATCCGTATAAAAAACGGCTCAGAAGATTTCATCAAAGTGCTGAGACTTGAAAACGATTTCTTTGAAAGCCGCATGTATTTTTCTTCAACAGGTAAACCCGGTTCAGCATTTTTCGAAACTTCTTCAGGCGAAATTAAAGTAGAATTTTTCAGCACTTCAGCAGATGCCGATCTCGATGGTTTTCCGGACTGCGCGGAACTCTTGAGCGAAAACTCAAGAAAAAACTTCACCGCACGCTTCGTCAGAATCGCAGAAACCCAATTCTTAAAAGAAAGCCCGGCGTGGGAAAAATCACAACGCGACTGCGCCGGACTCGTTCGCTTCGCCTACCGCGAATCGCTCAAACTGCATGACGCATCATGGACTTCAAAAACCGGCATAACAGACACCAAGGACTTGCCTCAGATTACAGAATTCAATTATCCCGAAATTCCATTTTTGGAATTTAAAATATTTAAAACCTCTGAAGGCAGTGCGGATGACATATCCACTTTTGGAGAATTTGCCGATGCAGCGACTCTTATGCGCCTCAATATGGATTTCATTTCTAAAGATTTATCCCATGCAGAACGAGGTGACGTTCTCTTTTTCTGTATCAATTCCGGAAATTCGTTTTCTTATCATACGATGATTGTAACTGAAAAAAATCCCGAAATCAGGCTGATTTATCATACTGGCGAAAACGGTATTGTAAAAAGGGTAAATTCCGTGTATCTTTCAGAATCTGCCGTATTCCGCCCGGTCGAAGGCAATAAAAATTTTCTGGGCGCATTCAGATTTAAAATAATTCATTGATTCTATTTCACTATGTATTAAAATAAGTACGAAATTATACGCACAACTAAGGGGTGGGCATGAAATTCGCGAAGTACACGATTCCTTTGATTTTAATGTTTCTTACTATTCCGGCGCTATTCTTCGGATATAGCGGAAAATCCTCACCGGCTTTTTATCTTGGAACGGATAAAACATTTACTCTAAACGAAAACGCCTACATCAACCTCGAAGGTCCCGAAAATAAAAATTATACGTTCAGGGTTTACAAAGTAAAAAATCCGGCTGATTTTTTCGTCAAAGGCATTTCAGACCGACTTGTCGAACAGCAGGGAAAAGATAAGGGTTATGCGGATTTTTTCGCGATACTCTCACAAGCCACTTCTGATTTCAAAAAAGATTTCCGCGAACTTGCGAGAAAGGAATTCAACTCCGGCACAAGAAGCAGTTTGAAAGACGCAGTTAACGCGGATCTCGACACAAAAACCATTATACCTCCGAAAGCAATTCCGGCATTTGTCGATAACGCCGAAATGCTTTTTACTTTTTCGGTTCAGGCATCTAAAGTTGACGAGAATACCGGAAATCCATGGACTTACAGAAAGATTCCTCTCCCTTTAAAAGAAAAGGGAGTTTATCTTATTGAATGTTTCTCTGCAAAAAATACGGCGTATACGGTTGTCATCCGCTCCGATTACGGATTTGTTTCAAAACAGTACGATTCGGGTTCAATGATTTTCGCCGCAGACATGGTTACCGGCGAACCTCTTGACGGAGCATCTGTTTCATTATACGATTTTTCATCGATGAAAAAATCATCTTCATCTAAAACTTCAAACGGAATATGCTCATTTTCGGGCAAGCCTTCATCCAAGTCATTCATAGTTCTAGAAAAAAACGGTCAGTTTGCGGTAAGCGATCCCGATTTCTTTTCAAAATCATTTTACGGCGAAGGCGGTGTCCGAACGTATATTTACACCGACCGTCCTGTTTACCGTCCGGGTGATGAAGTACAGTTCAAAGGTGTTGTCAGAAATTTTTCATCATCATATAAAACAGTTTCGGGAAAAGGAAAAGCAAACGTATACACAGAAAAAGGCGAATCCGTTAAAGAAAATATTCCGGTGGAAATCAATTCAGAAACCGGAACTTTCAACAGCAAATTCACTCTTCCGTCCGGCGAACCTTATCTTGGAACGTATAACATCGTTCTTGAATTTGAAAACAAAACATATTCAAGCGAATTCTCAGTAGACGCATACAAGAAACCGACTTATCTGGTTAAAGTAGAAACTCAAAAGAAATTCTATCCGGCAAATTCATCCGTTCCGTTAAAAATAAGCGCAAAATTTTATTACGGAAGTCCTGTTGCAGGCGCGCAGTGCTCATATAAAGTTTTCAGAAAAAAGAAATTCGACTACTCGCCCGTAGGCGCACTACCCTTCTTTTCGGACGCCGCGGATTATCTCGGCATCAATATGAACGGAAACAACGAACTTGTTTCATCCGGATCAGCAAAACTCAACGATCAGGGTGAAGTTATAACTTCGATTAAAGTTCCCCAGCTTGATGACGACTACAGCTATACTGTTCTCGCTGATGTAACGGATAATGATCTGACTTATTCAGGAAGCGCGTCGTTTTCGGCAAACAGATCCGACTGCTTCGTAAAAATATTCAAAGATAAAAACCTTTACGAACCGGGAGCCAGCGCGGAGTTCAAAGCCAAGCTCGTTCCTTATGACAAAACAAATGAATCGGTAATCAAATCGCTTGCCGGAAGACAGATATCCTTTGCTCTTTATTCAAGAAGCTTTTACAATATTTCAACCGAAGGCGAAAGAAAATTAATCAGCGAATCTTCAGCTGTGACTGACAGTGAAGGCAATGCGGTTTTTTCATTCAAAGCTTCAAACGCAGGCCACTATGTTGCGGTTATCAGTACAAAGGACGGCAAAGGTCAGATAACCGAAACCGAAACTCCTTTCTGGGTTTCAGGCAAAGGTCAGGCAATCGAAGTTCCTTTCAAAAACATCACAATTAAATCTTCAAAAGACATATACGCTCCCGGCGAAAAAGCCGAAATACTGATAATGACTCCTGCAAGCGGCGGTCATCTTCTCGTCTGTGTTGAAGGAGACAATCTCATCTCGAAAGAAATCATAAAGATGAACGGAAATTCACACAAATACTATGTAAAAATAACCGATGACATGACACCGAATTTTACGCTGAATGTCGTTCAGTTTTCAGCCGGAAATATTTACACCAGCCAGCTCAGAGTAAACGCTCCTCCGGTAGATAAATTTCTCGATGTCGCCGTTAAGCCTGTGAAAACCGAATATATACCGGGCACCGAAGCAGAAGTTGAAATTTCGACTCTTGACTACAAGGGCAAAGGCGTTTCAGCGGAAGTTTCAGTCGGAGTCGTAGACGAAGCGATTTATCAGATACGCGAAGAAGACCGTCCGAATATTTCGACCTTCTTTTATCATCCGCGCACAAACAATGTCTCGACTGTGTTCTCTTCAAACTACCGCCTTTTCGGTTACGCGGTTGAGAAAAATCTCAAGCTCGCGCTTAATTCAAAAAACAATCCGCCTCTTGCAGTTCTAAAAGAAGATGACGAAAGAGCGAGAGACCGATTCAAGGACACGACTTTCTGGTCAGCAAAAGTGAAAACAAATGCGGAAGGAAAAGCCGTAGTAAAAATTCCTCTAGCAGACAATGTAACGACCTGGCGCGTTACGGCAATTGCAGTAACCAAGGACACCAAGGTCGGTCAGGGAATCGGAAAATTCCTTGCACGCAAGAAACTCATGATAACTCCGGCGATACCGGCGTATATTCTCACCGGCGAAGAACAGCAGATAGGTCTTTCTATAGCAAACCTCACCGAAACCGATCGTGAAATTGAGGTCGAAGCAAGCGCAGACGGAGCCGAAGTTAAAGGCACACAGAAACGCAAATTTCAAATTAAAGCGGGAAGAACCGCCGGAATTTACTATACAGTAAAAGCTCCGGAGAATTCGCAGAAAGACTCATTTGTGTTTACCGTAAAAGCGGAATCTCTCGGTTCATCAGATATCATTAAAGTTCCGGTAAGACTTAAAACTTTCGGACTTAAAGCGGATCAGCCGATATCTCTTACAATGCCCGAGGGAGATGCTTCTCAAAACGGAAAATATTCCATTCCGTCAAAATTCTCAGGCGGAACTCTTTCTCTTTACATCAGCGCAGGAGTCGAAGACTCGCTGATGCAGGCGCTCGATTATCTCGCAGGATATCCTTACGGCTGTGTCGAACAGACCATGAGCCGCTTCATGCCTCTGCTCGCGGCAAAGCAAGCGGGTTATATTCCTTCACATATTTCCGGCGACCTTGACAGAATGACTTCAGACGGAATGAAGCGTATAGAATCGTTTCAGAAACTTGACGGCGGATTTTCATGGTACGGCGAAGGTTCATCCGACGCGATGATGTCCGCGTACATTCTTTTCGGACTCTCAGTCGCTAAGAAAAACGGATTAACAGTCAATCCCGACATGGCGGATAAAACAGTTAAAAGACTGAGCGAATATCTTTCAAAGCCGTCACTTCCTCTTTTTGAACGCGGTTATATTCTATTCGCACTCGAAGAATGGCGAAGCAAAAACTATAAATCAGTTGTTTCTTTTTATGCAAGCCTTGCGGCAAAAGGTACAATCTACGAGAAAGCCATCGCCGCTTCTCTTCTTTACAGCGAAGGCAACATCCAGAATGCAGACAAATTTTTCGATTCCGCATTCACTGAACTCAAAGCATCTTCAAAAAAAGGCTTCAATCACGATGCAGAATGGAAAGATGACGAAGTCGAAGCCGCATCCGTACTTCTTCTCTGCGCTTCCAGAGTTAAAAACAAAAGTTCACAGGCACAGTCTCTTGCCGAAATGCTTGCCGAAAACCGCATAGGCAATGCTTGGAAAAATTCAAGAGACACCGCAATGGCAGTAATTGCTCTAAGCGAATATTCAAAACAGAAAAGAGTCAGAGGCGGAGCAAGCGGCATCAGTGTTTATCTTAACGGAAAACAGGTTCAATCATTTGCCATAAGCCCTTCAGAAATAGGCTCAAACAGAATAGTTAAAAAGGAAGTATCTTTCAAAGCCGGAACCAACCTTCTCGAAATCAAAAAATCGGGCGGCGGAAAAATTATGATTTCGGCTAACGCGGCATACATTGATAAATCGAGTTCATTCAGCTCTTATTCAAAAGGAATTTCGATTTTTAGAAAATATAAACTCGCACAGAAAGACACAAAAAATCAGGCAGGCATTTCTTCATTCGGGGCACAAACATCATTCGCAGTCGGCGATCTTGTTGAAGTTGAATTGACGATCACACCGGATTCTCCCGCAAATTATCTTCTTGCAGATGACGTTCTTCCTGCGGGTTTTTCTTATGTAAAAAATGATCTGCTGTTCTTTACTGACTCACTGCAGAAAGGTTACACGGAACGCCAGATGTATGATGACCACGCCGTGTTTTTCATGCGCTACGGTTTAAATTCCACTTCAGTTAGATATTTTATACGAGCGGAAATCCCAGGAACGTACAAGATCATACCGGCTGGTATTTCACATATGTATAACCCGAATATTAAGGGTTATTCATCAGACTCAATTCTGGAAATCAGGAAATAGGCGGAAAAATGAAAACCAAACTAACACTGATATTTTGCTTTATTTTCATCGCGGCAACGGGCCTTTATGCGGCAGAAGTCCGCATAACTTCACCTAAAGGCGGATACACTTCAGAGCGTATTCAAAAGATTGAAGGAATCGTAGACGTTCCGGGGCTTAACCGCGCGACTCTTGTTATCAACGGAATTCCGCAGACTATTCCGCTTTCAAACAAAAGATTTTCCATCAATATCGTTCCGGCACCGGGAAACAATCTCGTGGAACTCCAGGCCAGCGGATTAAGCTCAAGAGTTTCATTCTTCGCAAAGGTTCCCGGACGCGACATTAAAGTTCTTTTGACATGGGATACTCCGACGGATGTAGACCTTTGGGTTATTGATCCGAAGGGCGACAAATGTTATTATGCTAATCCCTCAATTCCTTCTGGCGGAAACCTTGATACAGATGTTACAACAGGTTACGGCCCTGAAACGTTTACAATGGCGAAAGCCATGCCCGGAAAATATTCCGTTCAGGTTCAATACTATTCTTCAGGTGACGCTCCGGCGACAAGGGTAAAACTCTACGTAATAATGTATGAAGGCACCCCCAAAGAACAGCGTAAAGAATTTTCGTTTATAATGACAATGCCTTATCAGGTTTATCACATAGCCGAGTTCAATATTGATGCCGATGAATAGCCTTTGCGCGCTTCTGCTTTCCGCTTTTTCAATGTTCGGCGGAATAGATGAGAAGTGCGCAAATTTTGAAAAACAAAACGGAAAATGCGCAGTTCTGATTACCGAATGTGCGAACTACAAGGCTGTTTATTCCTATAACGACGAATGGGTTTACAGAAAAGGTTTTCCCGCAGGCTCGCTGATGAAACCTTTATCAGCATTCGTTTTTCTTTCTCATAAAAATATCTTTCTGATAAATCCAACCATTAACTGCACTGGACGTTTTGATTTCAAACCACGGGGCTTTAACGGCTCAAAAGAAAACGCTGTCAAAACTGATAATGATGAAACATATATAGGATGTTCACTGAGAAAAGGTCACGGCACTATTGATTTAAGCAGAGCTATTTCCGATTCATGCAATGTTTTTTTTCTGACAAAGGCATCAGAAGATCCTGAAGCTTTTTACGCCGCGCTTCATGAGAAATTTTTAATAAATAGGAATGCCGCAGACATAAAACTCGGTAATCCGAAAAGTTCTCCTCATATTAATATTTCGCGTGAAAAAATGATACTTTCCGCGATTGGAGAAGACGGACATCTTTTATATTCACCTGCTAAAATCAGTTCCATGTATATTTCACTGCTCTATGATAACGCTGTCCGCGAAATAAGCTCAGACGCTTCAGGAAAAATTATCACAAATACAGTCATCAACAAAAATGACCGCAAAATAATAAAAGATGCGATGACTCAGGCCGTTATTTCTGGAACAATGAAAAACATCAACTCATCTGCGAATGTAAAAATCATATGCGGAAAAACAGGTTCACCCAGCCGGATAGGTGATCCGTTAAGAACTCATGCATGGGGAGTTGTATTCTTTAAATATCTCGGCAAAGATTATTTAATAACAGTTTTTTCAGAAAAGGGATACGGCGGAAAAGAAGCCGTATCATTAATTTCGGACATATTGAATGATCTTTAAAATCTTAACTATTGCTATCATTTTAAATTTACATTCAATTACTGCGCAAGCTCAAACAGCCCGCATCAACATTCTTTCGAAATATGATCTGAGTTCAGTTGTAATTACCGCTGACTCGGGAATTTTGAAATCCGATGAAGAAACTTTTATGCTTAAAAAAGCACGTATCACAATCAATGCAGATAAAGAAACTATGAGCATCCGGCATCAGGGAAGAATTTATAATTCAAAAAAAATCATAATATCTGTTAATAATTATGCTTCAATATATTTCGGAACAAATTCAAAGCGCAAGTATCCAGGCGTTTTAACCTTCATATGCCGCAACGATAAACTTATCATCATAAATTCATGCGAATTTGACACATACATCCATTCTGCGGCTGTAGCCGAATCCAAAGGTTTAGTTGACAACACTCCTTACTATAAGGAATTTATCAAAGTTATGGAAATCTGCGCCAGAAGCTATTTGCTTGCAAACGTCGACCGTCACAGTGAAAAAGAATGGGAATTCTGCGACCTCACGCACTGCATGCATTACGAAGGACTTCTTGATGACGGAAACTCATTCAGCTCAGGCGAAATTCTTAAAGACTCAAACGGAAAACCGGTCGAATGTTTTTTTCATTCAACCTGCGGCGGGCTTCTAACAAAACCGGACGTATTCTGGGAAAACCATACCGGCAACACATTTCGTGAAGGAATTGATTTCATAAACGGCAGAAGTCTTTGTGATAAATCTCCTCATTATTCATGGACGGCAAAAACTGACTATGCCAAACTTGCTGAAGTTTTTAATTTGCGTGGACTTAACGGCATGGAAGCAATAACAAAAAGCGGAAGAGTCAGCAAAATTATATTAAAAACAGAAACCGGAAATGTAATAGTTGATATTCCGAGATTCATGTCGGTCTGCGGCAGGGCATACGGCTGGAACTTCATAAAAAGTAATTACTTCAGCATAAAGAATGAAAACGGCTATGTTTTATTTTTAGGTAAAGGTCTCGGTCACGGTGTCGGGTTATGCCAATACGGCGCAGCTGAGATGATCAGAAACGGTTCAATCTATAAAGATGTTTTAAAATTTTATTTTCCGGGAGCAGAACTCACCAAATGAGAAAAATAATTCTTTCAGCTCTGTTATTTTCTATATCTATAAATCTATCATCAGAAATTTCCGTTGAAAACATAACTTACCGGATTTCCGGCAGCGGAGATTTACGCAGCATGATTAAAATATTTCACCCGGTTTTTTCAGAATCGATGAATATATTTGATGAATTCAACTGCCGTAAAGAAAATTATACCATTGTATTGGCGGCTAATGCTGATGAATTTTACGGTTTAACAAAACTGAACAAAGAGACTGCAGGCGCATGGAACATGAACAACAAAACTTTTTACTTTCAGAACCCGCATTCACTGAAGAAAAAAGGAATTCTCGAAAATACCGTAAGACATGAAACAGCACATGCGCTCATCGACTCTCTCTACCCGCAGGCTTCCGTTTTCAACAAGGAAGCATTTGCACTCGCCGTAAGTTCGCCGATGTACATGCAAAAAGGCGCATTCCCTTCATCGACTCTTTCAGAAACTGAAAAGCGGTTCTCAAATGCGCTTTTAAAAGGAAAAGGAATAAAACATTTCTATACACTTGCACTCGAATGGGGAAGCTATAATTTCAGCAGAAAGAATAAGCTTTTTCCGGGTTACGAAAAAAGCCGTCTTGAAAATATCTGGAAAGAATTTATTTCACGGAGAAGATAAATGTACCAGCCTTCACACTGTCATCACCCCATGCGATATGGAAATACTCATATTTTTTAAAAGGATTAAAAAGCGGCAGTATATCGCTGTTTACAGTTTTCTCCGTATACTCTCCGGTTTTCATTGCTCCGTACACGGCAAAATCAGATACGGCATTCAAAAACGACGGGATATGAATCAGAAAATGATTCGGCCGTGAAGCGTCGCTTCCGATAAGCGAAAACGATTTTGCGTCTCCGATTGTTCTTATGTTTCCCTTTGCGCTTGAAATATATTTTTCAGTCTCCTCTGACGCACTTGAAAAAAGTGTCCAGTCCTTATTCTCATAATAGCATGGAGAATAATGATTTCCGCTATCTGCAGGAGCCGAAATGTATGCAGTTCCCCCGAAATTATTTTTTTTGCGGTTAGCAGTTTTAAAAACTGCTTTAAGCAGTTTCTCACCGCAATTCGCGGAATGAATAAAAACTGAACCCTGAGGGTAAATCATTTTGTCGTTTTTTGAAACTTTAAAACCGGATAATGATACCGAAATTCCTTCTTTTGAAGAAAGATCTGAAGCATTAAGCCCGGCAGCTCCTAGAAAAGACTGAATCGCCGTTGATATTTTGGGCGAATCGGATTTACCCGAAGAAAGATCGGATGAAACAGACTGAATTGTTTTTGCGGAGAGAAGAAGACTCATAGTCTGATCCGCCGGAACAGCTTTGAGCAGATCCGCATTCACCGTTTCTTTCTTAACACTCTTTCCGCCGCCGATTGCGAAAATATTTCCTTTCGGTGCCTCATCAGGATTCAGCGCAAAAGCAAGTCCGTCCGCCGAAACTGTAGATGAAATAAAAGAAGCGGCAAAAGATGATTTCGATGCATAGAATACTATCCCGGACTCCCCGGCCGACTGAACTGATAGATTATAGTTTTTTGTATTATAAAGAGAATTGTTTTTATTATTTGATGCAAGTGCAAGAGTTTTTTTCATCGCATCAATCGAATCAGAAACAAAAAGCCATCCGTCAAGTATAACCATGTAAACCGTACCTGAACCGTAAACAATTTTGGTCACGGAGAGGCTTGACAGTTTTTCTTCTTCTTCAGAAAAAAGATTTTTGAAATTATTATCTGCTGCATTATTATTCTTAACAGAAGAAGATGAATCAGAATCCGTTTGGAGTTTTGTTTTAGTTCCTTTCAGCGAAGAAATTATATTAAGTCCGAATGTTGACTTAACATTAAGTTTTCCGGCCGCAACATGTCCTTCCGGAAGAGCTGCAACACACATCGAGCCTTCAAAGCATGAAGACAAATTAGAAAGGGTAAACCACGAGTCGCCTTTAAGCTGGACAAAATAAAGAGCTGCAAGTTTTCCGCCTGCCTGGCTAGACTCAAGCTGTTTCCGCCATTCGCCTGAAGAAAGAACGGTTTTGCCGAATTCGGATGATTCAAATGCAGTATAAGCTTTCTTCGGATTGAATATTTCGACACACCAGAGTGCGTCATCGGAAATCATATTGGATCCGCTTACAATCTTCGGACTTACCTTATAAGGTGCGGCAAAAACCGAATAAGTCACTACTGATATAATTACAAAGGTAATGGAAGAAAAAATAATAAGTTTAGGGCGCTTCATGGAAAGGAATTTCTTCGAAAGATAATATAGAAAGCTCTTAATTCTATTCATTGATTTCTTCCAATAATTTAAAGTTGAATCACTACATTGATATATGAATATGAAAAACTTCAAGAAGAATAATCATTTTTTGAGTCAAAAAAAGCCCGCAACTGCGGGCGCTTTTTCGGAAAGGGAGGGATTCGAACCCTCGGTAACTTGCGCTACACACGCTTTCCAAGCGTGCTCCTTAGGCCTCTCGGACACCTTTCCTTTTTATTTATTCAATCGTCGAAATGATTGATTCGCAAACTTTATCGGACCCCTTATTTGCGTCAATGCTTTTTAAGAGTCCTTCGTTCTTATAATAATCAACAAGCGGCGCTGTTTTCTCTTTATACGTATTCAAGCGCACTT
The DNA here is from genome assembly GCA_023396615.1 of Spirochaetota bacterium. GTDB lineage: Bacteria > Spirochaetota > UBA4802 > UBA4802 > JAFGJZ01 > JAKJGA01. Next base: position 38,201 of record JAEWVM010000201.1, read on the forward strand.
TGATCGCATCTTCAGTTTCGTCACTTCTCTGAACAACGGGAGAACCGCAAAGATCACAAACTCCTTCTGTTTTTGTCGGCTTCGAAAATACATTATATATCGCCTGACAGTCTGAATTTGAACATGTGCGCCTGCTTGAAAGACGTTTGACTATTTCATTTTCATCAACTATAAGATCAACTGCAGCATTAATCTTTATCGAAAGACGTGACATTATTTTCTTAAGTCCTTCTGCCTGCGGTATTGTTCTTGGAAAACCGTCCAGAATAAAACCGTTCGGAAATTTTTCCTTTGAAAGTTTTTCTTCGATTATATCAAGAATCAGCTGATCAGGAACAAGTTCCCCTCTAGTCATAAAACCTTCAGCTTTTTTACCGAGATCACTTCCCTCTTTTATAGCCCCTCTGAGAATATCTCCGGTTGAAATCTGAACCATTCCTTTTTTCTCAACCAATAGTTTTGAAACTGTTCCTTTTCCGGCACCAGGTGCGCCAAGCAGTATAAGATTCATAAATCCTCCAAGAAATGTAATTATGAAAAATCCACTTTCAATGCAGATTTGATTCTATGACGTTCAATCGCAAAATCTATAAGCATGTCAAGAAGCGAAGAATAATTTATCCCTGTCTTTTCCCATAGTTTCGGATACATGCTGATTGATGTAAAACCCGGGAGTGTATTTACTTCATTGAGATAAAATTCGCCGGATTCTTTATCAAGAAAAAAATCAACACGCGACAGTCCTTCAAGATTCAATGCCTCGTAAGCCAGTTCAGCGCATTCTCTTATCTCTTCAGAAATTTTCTCATCGATATCGGCAGGAATTTTTGTCTCTGCGCCATGCGAATCAATATACTTTGCTTCGTATGAATAAAATTCGTGCGTTGAGTTGATTTCTCCGAGAACGGAAGCTTTAGGAACAGAATTCCCCATAACCGCGCATTCTATTTCGCGGCAGTTAACCGCTTTCTCAATAATTACTTTTCTGTCATACTCAAAAGCCGCGAGAAGTGCCGGTTTCAATTCGGATTCATTTTTTACTTTTGTTATGCCGACAGAAGAACCCGCATTTGCAGGCTTAACGAAACACGGATAGCCGAGTTCCATTTCGAGTTCTTCAACAAGAAAATCATAGGACGTTTCAAGATCAGAAGGAACAACAGTAATCCAAGGAACAACCGGAATGCCTGACTCATCAAGAATCTTCTTAGCAAAATCTTTATCCATTCCGACGCTTGAGCCAAGAACACCGGAACCGACGTAAGGAACTCCTGCAAGATCAAGAAGTCCCTGAAGGGTTCCGTCTTCACAGTATGTTCCATGCATGACAGGAAAAACCGCATCAGCAATTTTTTCCTCACCTGTTTTGATATTGCGAATTACAAGCTTATCATTTTCAGGAAAATGATTAACGAACCAGAGTCCGTCTCTCTTAATATCAAGCACCCTTCCGAAACCTTCTGCTGTTTTAAATTCAGCATTTTTCTGAGGATACCATTTGCCGTCTTTGTCTACTGCGACGGCTATTACATTATATTTCGATCTGTCGAGTGCATCGTAAACGGAAGCAGCAGAACAGCATGATACTTCATGCTCTCCGCTTCTCCCTCCGTATAAAAGGGCAATTGTCTTCATCGGTTTTATTTCTCCATAAATTCTTTATGGATGGACTTCACGGCAAGCTCGGCATACATTTCATCTATTACGCAAGAAATGCCGATTTCGGAAGTAGAGATCATCTGAATGTTGATGTTGTGTTCAGAAAGTATCCTGAAAAGTTTTCCGGCAACTCCTGCAGAAGAAAGCATTCCCACACCTACAGCAGAAACAATAGCAATATTATCCTGAAAGGTAACTTCGTCGCCTTTCAGTTCTGTTTTGATTTTTTCAGAAATCGCCTTAACTCTATCGATATCTTTTTTAAGAACGGTAAAAGATATATCAGCTTTTCCGTCTTTTCCGGTAGACTGAACGATCATATTTACGTATATTTTTTCTTCGCCTAGAACAGTAAATATTTTCTGTGCGATTCCCGGACAGTCAGGAATTCCGTATATATTGAATTTCACTTCATCTGATTTTGAAGTAACACCGCTCATCGTAAATTTTTCCATCATCTCCTCCCGGGGTTTAACAATCGTTCCTTCGTTTCTATTGAAGCTTGAACGAACATGAATTCTTACATTATATTTTTTGCCGAACTCAACCGAACGCGAATGAAGAACACCTGCACCAAGACGTGCAAGCTCCAGCATTTCATCATAACTGATTTCATTGAGTTTTCGGGCTCCGCCGACAACACGCGGATCGGCAGTATAAACTCCGTCAACATCGGTATATATTTCGCAGTCACGTACACCCAAGGCTGCTGCAAGTGCAACAGCGGAAGTATCAGAACCTCCTCTTCCGAGAGTAGTGATATTTTCGTCTGTGTCGATGCCCTGAAAACCTGCGACAACAATTACTGAATGTTTTTCAAGAGCTTTTCTCAAACGCTTGTCGTCAACACTTACTATACGCGCATTCGAATGCGCTCCGTCTGTTATCATTTTGACCTGTGAACCGGTAAAAGAAACAGCCTCAATTTTAATTTCATGAAGCGCCATCGCAAGAAGAGAAATCGATACCTGCTCACCTGTTGAAAGAAGCATATCCATTTCGCGCGCACTAGGCTTTGTTGTGATCTTCTGTGCAAGATCAATCAGATGATCAGTTGTATCGCCCATAGCGGATACGACAACTATCACCTTGTATTCATTGTCCACATAGCTCTTTATTCTGTCAGCTACGGCTTTAATACGTTCAGGAGAACCCACACTGGTTCCCCCGAACTTCTGAACGATTATTTTTTCACTCATATAGTCTCCAGCAAAATTAAATCAACGAACGGCATTTTCTCCGGGAACAGTTAATAAAACATCAGCCCCTGCAGGAGTATAATGAGCAGAAGAGCTCTGCTTAAGAATATCAGCTTGAGATAAATTTGTCGTATATACTTTCATCTGAACGCCAACAGGTATATTTTTAAGCTGAGTTGACCGAGTAACATAAGGAGGGATCTTGGCTCCAACATAATCAGCAATATCATCCTCTGCCGGAATCGCTATCAAAAAACCGGTAGCAGAAGGAACTGTTATTGTTCCGGTATACTCTTTCTTATAAGCATACGCAATTGAAGCAAGATTTCCGCCGATATAACCGACGGAAGATTCATTACTTACATCATTTATATTATCCTGAATCGCCCAGAAGGTAATTCCGTCTGAAGTTGAATACTGCTTAATATTATTTTTGATTACCACCCGAACTTCAACAACCCATTCTCCCTCTCCGTCATAATTGATTGAACCTGCAACAGGAGCCAACAGCGGAAAAACCAGATTTGTTTCATCATCATCAGGACCGCTTTCCAAATAAATCTGTTTTAAATTGAAATCATATCCCGGAACATCTTTGTCATTAAAGTAAAACGTCGTAGTTGAAGGAGACGCATTGTCGAAACCCATCTTGCGGATATACAATTGAAGGTTATCATATTTATCATCAATATAAAGATCATCGCTTTGATAGCTGAGACCCTGTCCGTTAAAGAAACCATTTGTTTCATTCAGGGGAATTGAATCAACATATCTGTAATTTGCGAATTTATCTCCGTCGGCACGAATCTCGGAAATATCAAGATAGAAAACACTTGGCCCGGAAACACTCCATGCCGGAACACTGTCGTCAGATTCAAATGTTCCCTTAAGAAGAACCTTAACTCTGTTTTCCACAAGTTCAGTTATCAAAGGATCATCGCCGCACGATGAAGTAAAGAAAAGCGGCAATAAAATCAGTGTCAGTAATAAAAGTTTATTTTTTTTCATAAGTTAAAATATAATGTTAATCCTGTATTAAAAAAGTATCCGTTGTACTTTGCTCCCGAAATATGTTTTTCGTAAATAACCATGTAATCAAAACGAAGACCGAAATTTACCATTCTTCCTGCCATAAATGAAACTTCAAGACCAGCCATAAAAAGCGGATCAAACTGTTCTTTTTCTTCAGGTTTGATATATACTTTTACTCCGCCGGCACCAAGTTTAAACTGAAAATTCATCGGGAACTTTATAGGAAGTAAAAAAAGAAGATTACCATAAATCGGAACAAGGGAAATAGCATTGACCCCCTGGGATCTATGCTTCTGATAACCAACCTCTCCACCGACTTTAAAATAAGTCAACGGCGTATTCAATCGAAAAAAGGCTCCGCCGCCAAGAGCTGGCTCAACCTTGTCATACAGCTCAAAAAGAGGCATCCCCGGACCGAACCAGATACCGGCTTGCGGCTTCATAAAATCGTCTTTTCTTCGAAGATTTGAAGCGGATAAATCTTCCCAAAGCATCACCATAGAAACGAAAAGAAGTAATATTGCAAAGGTTTTCTTCAATGAGAACTCCAAGTAATAATATTAAGGAAATTTCGGAACATTACTGAAATTTGTCAATATATTTAACTTTAAGAGATATTATCTCTTATTCAGTAAACCCGGATTTATCCAATTGGTTCATTTCACGGACAAACTGCTTCGGACTCTTTAAAAAAAACACCGACAAATTGCAACAATTGCGGCGCTTACAGCTATGGGAAATGCCTCATCACAACTGAGATTTCACATAAAAGCCGGAATCAATATAGGATTAAAGACAGATGAAATAAATGAGATAATGCTCTTGATAAGTGTTTTTGCCGGTTTTCCTGCTGCTATAAACGGAACTTTTGCTTTAAAAGATGTCATTGACGGATTATCATGATTTTTTCTCTTTTATTGCAGATGAACGCAGATTGCAAATATTTTGCTGCTATAACCACTCCGCATATTAACTTATGCGAAATGGCAATAGCAGTGAATAAAACTATTAGTTCTTCAGATTTTTCTTATCGCTTTTCTTGTAAGCATACTC
>JAEWVM010000016.1 GCA_023396615.1 Spirochaetota bacterium
TTTCATCGGATGATCGCGGGAGACAACACCATTATACTAGTCTTTACATGTAAAACACTGAATTTTTGCCGCATGGGATTATGAGAAACAGGAAGTGGAAATTGATATATGAACAAGGCATTATATAAAATTAAAAGGATTTATGACTTAATCAGGCTAAATTACATTTTATAACAAAATCAAATGGAGAGAAAAGCGATGAACATGAAATTCATTTTGGGAACAATAGTTTTCAGCATATTGATGACAGGGTTATTTGCTGGTGACACTTTAAAAACAGGAACTAATGCACCTTACTTCAAGGTAAAATCCGGTGATGATAAAGAATTGAATTCATCTATGATTAAAGGAAAAGTAGTGGTAATATTTTATGAAACCAAAGACTTAATCGAAAAAAATAGAAAATTAAAGAACGAATTGAATAGATTTTACGATGAACAACCGGATACAATAAAAAATTTGATTGTAAAATTGCCTATTATTGATTGCTCCGGGGCATTTAGGCTTTTCGTCAGAATGTGGAAGAACAGTTTAATTGATCACTCAAAAAAAGAAAGAATGGTAATATATGGAGATTGGGATGCAAAGATGTTTTCTAATTTCAAGATGAAAAAGGATGAAAGCAATATAATAATATTAGACAAAAAAGGAATAATCCAATACTATAAGCATGGCACAATTGAAGATAAGGAAGTAATAAAAATTAAAGAATTATTACTAAAATATGTAAATGAAAAATAATAATTCTATCAGCACAAGAATACGAATCGCTTAATAAAAATTTCTACGCCGCTGAAAAGCGGCACGAAAGACTCGTCGGTACGATTCAGAAAGTGATAAGAATTATTTCATAATGGAATTATAAATATCCGGTATTTCAAAGAGGTAATTGACATATGTCTAAACTAGTACAAACTACAATGAACACAATGAAGTATTCCGGCTGGATAATAACCAGTGCCGCCCTAGGAATAAACCTGTTATTGGGACTCCTTTACGCATGGAGTGTATTCAAAAAATCCCTTGTTGCAGAATGGGGCTGGAACGATGTTACAGCATCCCTTCCCTTTACGGTTTCTGCCGCTATATTCGCCTTTATGATGATTTTTGCCGGAAGAGCTCAGGATAAATTCGGCCCCCGCATTGTAGCTCTTCTGGGCGGAATAATGTTCGGCACAGGATTAATTTTATCGGGATTTACGCAAAGCCCGGCCGTTATGGTAATTACCTTCGGTGTAATCGGCGGCATAGGCATCGGGTTATGCTACTCGGCTACCACACCATCTGCAATCAAATGGTTCAGCTCGTCCAAAAAAGGTATTATATCCGGCATTGTAGTTTCGGGCGTCGGCTTGGCGCCGGTTTATATGGCTCCGCTTACCGCGTACTTCCTTAAGCTGTACGGAATTCAGCAGTCGTTTATTATACTCGGCATTATTGCGCTCACAGCCATTACGCTCTTCTCGCTGATTTTAAAAAATCCTCATGCAGGCTTTGTTCCGGCGCAGGCCTCTGCTTCCCAAAAGACTTCAGCTCCGGCAAGCCGAAATTTCACATGGGCTGAAATGCTTAAGAAACGTCAGTTCTATCTTTTGTGGATCATCTATCTGCTTTCGGCAACTGCAGGGCTTATGCTTATAGCACACATGGCAAGTATCGCAGGTACACAGGCTGCCTGGAAAGCGGGCTTTATTCTCGTTGTCGTATTATCAGCTTTTAACGCGCTGGGGCGTGTTGTCGGCGGTTTTCTGTCTGATAAAATCGGCCGCAAATCAGCACTTATATTAGTATTACTGCTTCAGGCTTGCAACATGTTTATTTTTACCTATTACAATACCATTCCTTCGCTGGTTATCGGCGCTTCGCTGGCGGGTCTGGCCTACGGGTCTCTCTTCTCTTTAATGCCTTCTATTACAGCTGACTTCTTCGGTATTAAAAACATGGGAGTAAACTACGGGCTTATATATACCGGTTGGGGCATAGCTGCCGTGATCGGGCCTATGTTCGGCGGTGTCGTTGTAATGAAATCAGGTACATATACCGTGTCATATATTCTAGCCGGCGTTTTACTGGTAATAGGAATGCTATTAGCGCTGAAGATAAAAGCACCTGAGACTCAGAAGTAAATACATGCTTTTTTTATAAATTTAACCGGCAAATTCAATCGCATAAAACTATGTCATCAAACGCGTCTTTCCTCACAAGACGCGTTTTTTACCACATGGAATTATGACGGGTCGGTGATTGAGAGAGATTCCTATTAATAAAGGTTATCGGTATGCATAAAACTTTTTTCCGGGGCTTTAAAACCGGATTGATTCTTCAGTTCGCGATAGGTCCTGTTTTCATTTTCGTTATGAATATTGCTGTCCAGCGTTCTTTCTCCGATGGAATCGCAGCCGTCGCAGGTGTGACCGCCGCGGATTATGTCTATATCGCACTTTCAGTTGTCGGCGTGGGCAAGCTTCTGGAAAATGACCGGATGAAGCAGGCGCTCGGTTTCATCGCTCCCTCGGTTCTTCTTCTATTCGGCGTATATATGATGTATTCAGTCTTATTCGCCGGTTCTGCAGAAAATATTATACGAAATAATCCTTCATCCGAATTTCTTTCCGCGTTCGCGCTCACCATTTCTAGTCCTCTGACAATTCTCTTCTGGAGCGGAATTTTCGCATCCCGCGCGGTTGAGTATGAACTCACACGGCGCGAACTCGCGGTTTTCGCATTCGCCGCAGGTCTCGCCACGTTCGCGTTTCTCGGATGCGGGGTACTCATTCTCTCATCAGCGGCCGCAGTGATTCCGGACATTGTCATTTCAGTGCTCAATATCTCTGTAGCCGTTTTGCTCATAGGGTACGGAGTACTGCGCCTGATCCGCGCGTTCAGAATAAGTATGCAGTAATTTTAATTGACCTGCTTAATCATTTGATGCTATAGTAATGGATACATAGTTCCATTTGGAAAATAGATTTTTTAGTCGCATGGAATTATGACGTGTCGTTGTTTGAGAAAAATAATTCCTATATGGACAAGCAAGTCTTGGCGGACTGCATTAAAGAAGAAAACGGCTCTTTTGCTACTCCCTTAAGAATTATGAACTTGGATCGTTTTTATATTCGTCCACAAATGGCAGGACGCAACCGGAGACAGTCATGAATACGAAGGAAACAGCCATTCCCGGAGAAATCGTCAATATTTGGCAGAGGATCGTCGATTCGGCATCCATCATCCTAGGCGTGCCCAGCGTCATGGTCAACCGTCTGGAGCCGCCGAATCTGGAAGTGTTTCGGTCCAACATCTGCAATTCCAATCCATTCCCCACCGGCACGCTTATACCGATGATGGGCGTTTATTGCGAATCCGCCGCCAAGCAGCGGAAGATGCTCATCGTGGAGGACGCACGGAATGACCCTGAATGGTCCGAATCGCCCACTGCCAAAGCCGGTATCTTCGCCTACCTGGGATTCCCTCTATTCTGGCCGGACGGAGACGTATTCGGAACACTCTGCGCAGTAGACATCAAGGAAAACAAATGGGGCGACCAGTACGAAAATCTCATGCGCACTTTCAAGGACGCCATCGAGGCTCACCTGGCGCTGACCCTGACTACAGAAGCGCTGGAGAAAAAGAACTTGGAGCTGGAGCTCAGCTTGAGAGAAGTGAAAACTCTGCGAGGCATCCTGCCCATCTGCGCGTCATGCAAGAAGATCAGGGACGACAGCGGTTACTGGAGCATGGTTGAGCACTACATCGAGGATCATTCCGAAGCCCAGTTCAGCCACAGCATCTGTCCGGACTGCGCCAAGAAACTATATCCGTCGTTTTGCGATAAATTTTAATTGACCGGCTAAATCGTGTGACACTATATCTGAAGATGTGTTTCTCAATGCACAATAAGGATTTTTTATCACATGTGACTTTGACAGATCGGTTTTTTAAAGATAATAATTATATGTGCGGAACTGATTTTCAATAAAATAATATTTCTAACTCACTTTTAGTGCCTATGAAAAAGAAATAAATGATTCCGATAAAGCATTTAAAAGAGCAAGTAAAAGCTTTTAAAATATGGAGGATTTTATGAAATTTCTGTGGATTGTTTCGTGGATTATCATTGCGGTATCTTTTTATGTTGTTTATCTACGAACTAAAAAAAACAAAAATGTACTTTCACTTTCTTTTCTTTCAATCGGAATATTTTTTACTCTTCTTTTATTGATAATATTTATAACAAAAAGATTCTCCCCTGTTATAATTTATCTTGAATTGCTGATTTTTCTTGCCGCTCTTATTTTTTCCGGTCTTCTTGCTTCCATTTCGGCAAAAAAGATTTTCCCTGTATTATACGGAATATCAATGATTCCCATGCTCTTAAACGGAATATTTTTTGCTTTTAAAGGATTAAATGCCGAATTATTTTACAAATATCATGCTGTAGCTTTGCCCGTTCTTCTTCCTCTTTCAGCAGCACTTTCACTTGCTTCGGCAGTACTAATGAGCTCCGATACAGATGACAAGTCATCTCTTTCTGAAATGTCCGGAGATTCTTGGCTAAAAACCATTTTAAGCGGCGCAGTCGGCATTATTCTCGGTGTAATAGGATGGGGAATGGGAAGATCACAAAACAAGCCGCGTCTTGCAGGAGCAGGACTGATTCTTTTTGCCGGGGGAATCGTTTACATTTTCATTGGAATATTTAAGTTGATTAAAAGCGCGGCACAAAAGAAATAAATTGCCATCTATGTATGATCTCATTTCAAAATTCAGAGGTCATACATAGATTATTCTTTCAATTTTGTTTTGTTTTTTCCTTATCGAATAAATAACTAAACAACGCTAGTTCAACCATCGTAACTTAAAGACAGAAAATCAGTTTTTATTCATGAAAAAGTGAAACTGCATTTAGAGTCGAAGAATTTTCCGTACATTGTATTCCGAGAAGCGAAGGATTTGATCAGTCTGTAGCACGGGATTGATTCGTCATTTGTAAAAGATTATAACTCAGAAATCGATAAATTTTTAGATAATTCATCTTTAACTGCGCATTCTCATATTATTTGCAAGAAGCATAAAAAATCCTGCTTTCATCGATTTTTTTTATCCGCATCTGGATTATCAATCTATTATATGCTATATTTGAATCACAAAAAAAGGAGATATTATGTTAAGAATGATATCCGTTGCAGAAACTTCCGATCTCAGCTTTTCAGATGCAGTTCAGAAAGCTGTTAAAGGGCTGATTGATAAAGGAGAGAAAGTTCATTTTTTTGTTCTTCAGGAACAAAGAGGATCAGTAAAAAACGGCAAACTTGAATACCAGGTGATCGTAGAGATATCTGTAGAATAAAAAAACGAGGCGCAGGATAATGCTATGAAAAAAATTTATTTTATTTTATCAGTTATATTTTATTCAGCATTTCTTAATGCTTCAGCATGGATCGACCTCGAAAGCGGGGCAGTTTTCACAGGTTATAATGACGTGCAGATTCCCAGCGGCGAAGGCACGAAATTTTCACTGAAAAATGATATTACTCCCAAAACCAGACCCTTTTACAGAATTCAATTCGGATACCGTTTTAATGAAAGGCATAATCTTTTTGCCCTGTATGCTCCTCTGACGGTAAAAAGCAGTTCGCGGGTATCCAGAGACATCTCCTTTCAGGGGAAAACTTTCACGGAAGGATCGGATGTAAACGCCACTTTCCGTTTCGATTCATACCGCTTAACATATACATATACATTTTACCGGACGGATTCATTTTTCTTTTCAGCAGGTATTACAGGAAAGATACGTGATGCAGAAATAAAGTTAAGCGATGCAGACAAATCCGCCTCACGCAAAAACACGGGATTTGTTCCGCTTATACATGTGAATATTGAGTGGTTTCCTAAAAAAAATATCAGTTTTATGATTGATGGAGACGGCCTTGTTGCGCCTCAGGGACGTGCGGAAGATTTTCTGTTCGCTTTTAAGTATCACTTTGACAACAATATAGATATCAGGGCAGGATACCGTTTTCTAGAAGGCGGTTCAGACGGCGGAGGCGACGTGTATACGTTTTCAATGTTCAACTACATCATTACAGGCGTCCAATACAGTTTTTAAATCTCATATTCCATATGCCGTCATATTTCAATTGACCGGATCAATCACATTATGGTATAAAAAGCTGCTGCGTCTTTCCAACAAAGACGCGGAATTTTTATTCTCATTGGATTTTCATGATTCATTATTTTTAGATGGAATTTCCGGATATAGCGCTTAAAGGTGATAAACATGAAACGGTTACAGAAAAAGTCCGCAATACTGGTGATTATATTTCTCTCTATGGCCGGGATTTCATGCATTCATGCGGTGCGGATTCCTTTCATCCGCGGCAGCTTAAATAATACGGAACTGTTTCAGAAAAACTACGGCGATAAACCCCAAACACTCATTCTCGCGACTATCCCCGAAGATCAGTGGAAGAATGTCACTCTGAAGAAATGGAATTTCAGCCGAACCACTTTCCGATATACGCAGTTCGACAATGTCACTTTCGACAACTGCACGTTTGATAATGTCACCTTTCTCAAGCTGATCGTGACCAACTGCCGTTTTATCAATTGCCGTTTTGAAAAGTGCACTGTTGCGAGCGGCAAATGGATCAAATGCTCTTTTACCGGCGGCAGTATCAACACCATGATGTTCATTCCTTATGAACCGTCGGGGAATGATTACTGGTATTCATGGGTGACATGGGAAGATCTTTCATTCGAATCAATGCGCATCGAAAAACTCTGGCCGCATAAAAGGTCGGGCAGATGGGACCGGCCGAAACTCACCGATGTTGAACTTGTCGACTGCGACTTCATATATATGGATATCAACGATCCGGTGATGCGCAAATGCTTTCTTCGCGGAAATCATTTCTATAATATCGGCGACGGCGGCATTCATGATCTAGATATCGAGGACAGCAGTTTCGAGAATAATGGTCCCTATGTGTGGCTCGGCGGCAAATTCAAAAACATCAAGATTTGCGAACCTGAGGGTATATCGCTTTCAGGGAAATCCGAGAATATCGAAATACGGCAGACGAAAGATATCAGCGTAGAAAATGTTCGCAATCTGACCATAGAGGGACCCGTTAACGGATATGTCCTCATCGATAACGGCACTGACGTGAAAATTGGCGAAGTGAACGGCGACTTCTCCCTTAGAGGGAACTGTACATC
>JAEWVM010000081.1 GCA_023396615.1 Spirochaetota bacterium
CTTCCGGATATGGAATTTTTCGGAGGCGGATACCTTTCCGACATTCATGATGAAATAGTCGATCTCGGAAAACATCTTCTAAAGATGACAAATTCGCAGAAAGACGAAATCGACAAATACCGCGAAGTCTACAATAATATCATATATTCTTCAAACTCGTACTTTCTTGTGGTCAATGCGCAGTATGAGGTTCTTTTCGTTAATAAAACATTCTGCTCGGAATTCGAATTCAGTCAGCAGGCTTTGAGCGGGCGGAAAATTAAGGAAGTGTTTCTCGGGCAGAATGAAGTATTGTGGAATTCTGTTGAGTCTGTTAAAAAAACCGGAAATGAGATTATTCTTCAGAAGGTAACACTTTTCGCGAACTGCCGATCTAGAGTTTTCGATATTAAATTGTCACGTGTTGTTGTCCAGGGCGAATCGCAGATTGTCATGGTTATGGAAAACATAACGGACAGAATCCGTAAAGAATATCAGATATCGTTAATCAACCAGATTACTGAATCCATTCAGCGCGATGAAGAAATAGACAGAATTCTTTTTTCAATTCTGACTGCCGTTACAAGCGGAAGCGGACTGGGATTCAATAGAGCGATGCTTTTTACCTATAACGAAGAGCTTGGAGAGATTTCCGGAAAAATGGCTGTCGGTCCCGATTCGTTTGAAGAAGCGATTCAGATATGGGGAGCCGTCCAGAATGAAAACGTCGACATGGTTACAAGGGTTTCTTCTTATAAAGTCACCAGCGGAATAAGGGGAGGAAGATTTTACTCGGATGTTGTGTCGTCGCGTTTTCCTGTTTCCTCCGGCAACATTCTTGTAAAATGCATGACTGAACTTCATCCAAAGCATATCTATGATTCATGGAATGATCCTGAAGTTGATGCAGAGTTTCGAAAGTTTATTGATGTAAGGGAATTCGTTGCGGTTCCGCTTGTTGCCGGAAACAAAGCTCTCGGTGTAATTGTCGCGGATAACCGTTTCAACAACACTCCGATATCGCGCGAAAACATTGAACTGCTTTCTATATTTGCCATGCAGGCGGCATTTTCGATGGAATCGTTCACGCATCTTTCTTCTCTAAAAGAACAGATGGAAAAAATAAAATCGCGCCAAAGCGCCATTGTCGAATCAGAAAAGATGGCGGCAGTCGGACGTATTGCTGCGCATATCGCGCATGAGATCCGCAATCCTCTTGCTACAATGGGGCTTTATGCTAAACGTATTCTTCAGACAATCGCGAAAGGCCAAAAGAATATTGATTCTATCAAGCATGGCGCCGACGTCATAAAGCTCGAGGTTGAACGTCTTGAAAAGATTCTTTCAAATGTCATGGATTTTACCCGTCTCGACACTTATATAAAAGAATATCACTCTATCAATGATGTTGCGGAAGACACCTACAATCTTCTCAAGAATCTTTTTCAGGAAAGAAAAATTACGGCAGACATCCGTCTCGCGGAAGATCTTCCTCTTGTGAAATCCGATTTCAACCAGCTCAAGCAGGTTATGCTCAATCTCATTCAGAACGCGATGGACGCTTCGGGTGAAAACGGTCTCGTTCAGATAGAAACAGGTCTCAAGGATTCAAAAGTTTTTTTTGCTGTCAAAGATACCGGCAAGGGAATTTCGCCGGAAAATCTGTCAAAACTGTTTGAACCGTTTTTTACTACAAAGACTAACGGAGTCGGTCTTGGTCTTGCAGTCTGCAAGAAGATTGTGACTGATCACGGAGGCGAAATTCTCGCCCGCAATAAAGAGTACGGCGGTGCTGAATTTATTGTCGAGTTTCCTGTGACGTAAATGATGAAATTTTCTTGAATTATATCGCTTAAAATGTATTAATGTATGAGGGGAGAACGCTATGACAAAGATTTTGGTTGTTGAAGACGAGCAGTATCAGAGAGAGCTTTACGCGCTTGAGTTAAAGGACGAAGGCTATGATGTTGATCAGGCCGCGAACGGAAAAGATGCCGTCGAATTGGTAAAGACCAATAAGTACGATCTTGTGATTCTAGATATAAGAATGCCCGAGATGGACGGAATAGAAGCTCTTGGGAAGATTCTTTCCCGCGACAAAAAAATTCCTATTATCATTTATACCGCTTATTCAAATTACAAAAGTAATTTTATGACATGGACTGCGGATGCCTACGTGACTAAATCGTCGAATCTCGATGAATTGAAAAATAAAATCAAAGAAGTTCTCGAAAACAGATCAAAAAGCAAATAAGCGCCGGAAGGCGCTTTTTTTATTCCGAATACTCGGCCATTGCCTTGTCGGTTTCATATACGCAGACTTTATCCACGCTGATTTCTTTTAAGTTTTTCATGTCGAGCATTGCTCGGGTTCTGTGAAATATGTAGTATGCGATGTTTTCGCTTGTCGGGTTGATATGCAGAAAATACAGTACTTCGTTTATATTCGTGTGGTCGATTTCCGAAAGAACGTTTGAAAGAATTTCTCTGAGCTCATGAAAATCTATAAGCATTCCCGCTGAATCAAGTTTCTCGCCTTTCACTGTCAATATAACTTTCCAGTTGTGACCGTGAAGCTTCTCGCACTTTCCTTTATAGCCTCTAAGCTGGTGCGCCGATGATATTTTGTCTTCGACCGATACTCTGTACATGGCCGCCTCCGTTTAAATGAATTTTGCCAGCGAACGGCTGATCTTTTCTATCTCTTTGCGCGTCAGTGTCGGATATATCGGCAATGAATAAAGTTTTTTCGAATAACGATCGCTCTGCGGATAATCCATTGATTTCAGTCCGAGATGCTCATGAATCGTTTTCGGAAACGGCTTATAAAGCTGAATGGAATTTGTTTTCCAGTATTTGAGAACTTTATCTTCCGAGGCGTCAAAGATTACCGGAAACGACTGATATGAAGAGTTGGGATTGAACGGAAAGAGCGATTTGTGAGGAGTCAGTCTCAGTCTGTCATAATATACCTGTGCTATTTCTCTTCTGATGCGCAAAAAGTCCTGAAGGCGCGTGAGCTGAGATAGTCCCATCGCTGCCTGAAACTCCGTCATCGTGCAGTCCAATGATACGGAATCATCGTCGCCGCCGCGGAGAGACCGCATGAGAGAAAAATGGCGTGTGTTTTTTGTAAATACTGCCGCACCGTTTCCGGTTGTGATTATGTCTGTGGGAGTGAAACCAGCCACTGCGAATGAACCTTCACTGCCGGGTATTTTTTCTTCGAATTCAAGCCCGAGTGCGTGGGATACGTCTTCTATAACAGGTATTCCGCAGTCAGAAAATTTTGAAATCTGCGCATCGATGCCGAATGTATGACCTATTATGACCGCTTTTGTTTTTTCATTTATCAGTTTTTTTACAGATTCTGCGGATGGTGAAAAATGCGATTCTTCGATATCAACGGGAACTGCTTTTGCGCCGAGAAGCGTCATTGCTCCGAGAGGAGCGGATGAAAAATATGAAGGCAGAATTATTTCGTCACCAGGCTGAATGTCGAGCGCTTTGAATATGAGAAGATATGCCGAAGTAAGCGAGTTTACCGCGAGAGAGAGTTTTATCTGCAGAAGTTCGGAAAGCGATGATTCAAATGTTTTGACGCTGTTTCCGCCGGTAAGTTCTTCCTTAATAAGCGAATCAAGTACGTTTTCAAGTTCGTTTCTTGTAATTGTGGGTCTGCTCGATACAATGCTCATTTTTGCCTCTTTAGCAGGATTATTTTTCCAAGACGCTTTCAGTCAAGAATCTTTTCGGGAAGATATTTAAGTCTTTTGGGGGAACTTCCGAAAATATAACAGAGCATGATAGAAGAGGTATTTTATGTCTATATTTGGCAGGCTTGTAAATGTTTCGGTTTTTATGACGGCGGCGGTTGTTGTTTTTTCATCCGGCGCGTACGCTAAAACAAGAGGCAGCGGACTTTTTGATTCAAAACCGTCATCAAAGGAGAAAACTCAGGAGTTTTCGGATGATGAAATAATTTTCGAAGAAGACGATAGTCAGGATTCTGATTATACAAAGGAAAGAAAGTTTTCGGATGATTCGGTAAGTGCTAAAATGCGCGAAAAGGATTATTCCCTGCGCGAAAGCGATACGGAAGAAGTTGCAACGGAATTCGACCAGAAAGGATATGCTTCATGGTACGGGCGCGAGTTTCACGGCAGAAAAACTGCAAGCGGCGGAAAATTTGACATGTATGACATGACTGCCGCGCACAAAACTCTTCCATTCGGAACAGTTTTGAAAGTAACAAACCTTTCAAGCGGCAAGTCTATAACAGTTGTCATCAATGACAGAGGTCCTTATAAAAAGAACAGAATAATTGATCTTTCATACGCCGCAGGCAGAGAGCTTGGAATTCTTGCCAAGGGAGAAGAGATGGTCGGAGTTTCGATTATCAAACTCGGAAACGGCAAAACTGAAAAGAATACGACTCAAGTTAAGGCGGTTTCAGGGGAAGAAGAATATCTGATTGAAGAAGATGATTCCGATGAGAATGCTGATATACCTGAAGAAAGAATTGTTTCCGGAAACTTTGAGATTCAGGCAGGCGCTTTTTATTCCATGAAAAACGCGGAAAAAATTAAGCAGAGAATTGAATCATCAGTCGGCGGAAAAGTTGTGATTACCGAAGACGGTGATCTTTATAAAGTCAAAATGATAAATGTCAGAAACAAAAATGAAGCGGAAAGAATAATGCGCAGTCTTGAAAAAGACGACATTAAGACTCTGCTTCTGCAGAAGTAAGTTTTATTTACAAAGATTGAAAAAGGCGGGGCAACCCGCCTTTTTTTGTTTATGTATTTCTCCCGAACATCTTTTGCGGATATTCGGTGAATAGATCATTGACTTTTCATCTGGTAGAAAACATAAATTGCTTTATTGAATTAAGGATCATAATGAAAAAAACAATATTAATTGCTTTTATCTCTTTAACCGCAGCTTCATTAGGCTACTCGAAACCGGAAGAGGCACATCCAAAAGAACAAGTTTCAGAAAAGTTTAATGAAGAATACAAAGCTTCAGTTGAAAACTATGATTTAAATACGCCTGATGGTCTTGCCAAAAAAATATTGAGCGACCTGACGGCTGCTTTTGAAACTTCGTATATTAATCTGCATGATTCGGCTAATGACGAGGATGCGGCAAAAGCGCTTACTGGTTTAATTAATGAAATGGTAAAACTCTCGTCTGAAGGTAAAGCGTTTGAATCAAAATATCCTGATTTTGTTTTTACTGATAAAAATGAAAATTTAAAGGAAGAATATAGGCGACTTAACAAAGCTGCTGATACATGGTTAGGGATGTTGATGAGAGCTAAATATGAATATCGCAATTCCGAGGTTTTCAAAAAAGCTTTTGAAGAATTAGATGCTTCAATGTCTTCTGCTGAAACGCAGGAATAAAAACAGCCTATTTTTTATTTATTAAGCCGGTTAAAGCCGGCTTAATAAATGTAATGCAATAGTATTTGTAAACTATGCGGAATATTTTTCTCTTAGTGCAAGCTTGTTTATTTTTCCGACGCTTGTCTTGTCAATTGAATCAATAAATTTAACTTTGAGAAGAACTGCTTCTTTTGTTAAAACTCCTTTATCGATATACCCTTTCACGAAATTATATATTTCTTTTTCATTTACCTGAACGTTCGGTTTCAAAACGACAAGCGCAAGCGGAATTTCTCCCCAGCGCGGATCAGTCTGGCCGATCAGAGCGGCTTCGCTTACGGCATGATGATGCATAACGATATCTTCCATCTCGAGCGATGATACCCATTCGCCGCCGATTTTGATTACGTCCTTGAGTCTGTCCACTATGCGCAGGCTTGACTTCGGATTTGTGCAGGCTACATCGTTTGTATGAAGCCATCCGCCGTGCCAGAGTTTTTCGCTGTTGACGGTGTCTTTGAGATAACCCTGAGTCAGCCAAGGCGCTCTGACTGTGATTTCTCCCGGTGTTTTATCATCAGGCTGAACTTCGTTGCCTTTTTCATCAACTACTTTGATTGCCGCGAGCGCGATGGGAACACCTGTTCTGCAGCGTATTTCAGCCTGTTTGTCGTCGCTCAAAAGAAGTTCTTCCGGAGTAAGATGAGAAAGAGAAAGAACCGGGCATGTTTCGCTCATTCCGTATCCGGCTACGATGTCTATGCCGAGACTCATCGCTTCGAGGCAAAGTGCGCGAGGAAGTGCCGCTCCGCCGATCAGAGCTTTCCAGCCCTTGAAGTTAACTTTTCCGGCATCCTTGTCTTTTAGAAGCATGTGAAGAATCGTCGGAACACAATGCGAGAATGTGACTTTTTCTTCCGACATGAGTTTTATGAGAATGTCCGCAGAATATCTTCCGGGATAAACCTGTTTAACTCCGAGCATCGTTGCGATATACGGAATGCCCCATGCATGAACATGAAACATAGGTGTTATCGGCATATAAACATCTTCGCGGTTGAAGCTTGCGTGCGGTGCGGTTGCAAGTGTCGCGAGAGTTGCCAGAGAATGAAGAACAAGCTGACGGTGACTGAAATAAACTCCCTTGGGAAGTCCTGTTGTACCTGTTGTATAAAATGTAGTCGCGCGTGTATTTTCATCGAAGACTGGATATTCTTTTACGGGTTCGGCTTTGGATAGAAGATCTTCATATTCGCCGTCAAACTGAATGTGAGAAGTTCCCTTGTATTTGATATCGCTCATTAAAATTATTTTTTTGACTGTATCGAGTTTTCCGCGAATCTGTTCGAGAAGCGGAATAAGATCGGCATTGATGAAAATGACATCATCTTCGGCGTGGTTGATGGTGTAGATCATCTGTTCTGCGGAAAGACGGACGTTTACGGTGTGGAGAACGGCTCCCATCATGGGAACTGCATAAAAAGCCTCGAGATAGCGGTGGCTGTCAAAATCCATGAATGCGACAGTGTCTCCTCTTTTTACTCCGAGATTTATGAGTGCACCCGAAAGTTTTGCTATCCTCTCGCGAAGTGTGCTGTATGTTATCCGGAAGACGTCTTTGTAGACTATTTCCTGCTCGGGATTGTAGGCTATCGGTTGAAAAAGCAGATTTTTTATCAGAAGGGGATAAGAATATGCCGAATCTGTTTTATGAATTAGACTTTCCATTTTTCTGAACCTTTCCTTATATGAACAATTTCGGGCAATGATTAGTATTATTTGAATGAGGTCAATCATATTATTTGACTATTTTTACGGTTTAAATGTCATTTAAAAAAGCTTTTCATCTCACCCTTGCGTAAAATACTTGTCAAACTTTGTTAATTTGTTCTTTTTGTAGCTATGAGGATTACTATGAAAAAGTTAGCCATAATCGGCGCAATTATTGCATTTATGCTTGTTTCGGCGTCGAGCGTATCATATTTTTTTGCGGCTTCTCCGATGGATGAGGAGTCAAAGACTTTTGTTGTTGAAAAGGGTTCTTCCATGTCAAAGGTCGCGAAGGATCTTGAGGAAGCCGGAATAATCCGGTCGGCGAAATTTTTCATCATGATATACAAGGCGCGCGGAGAAAAAATGATCAAAGCGGGGAAGTACCGCGCCTACAGTAATGATTCCTCTTTCAAGCTGATTAAAAAAATTGAAGCCGGAGAAGTCGTTACCGCTAAAGTTACGATTCCTGAAGGTTATAATATAAAACAGATGGCAGAAGTATTTGAAACTGCCGGAATCTGTTCCGCTTCGGATTTTATCAAGTATTCAAAAGATAAGGCTTTTTTGAAACGCATAGGAATCGATTATCCGACTGCGGAAGGCTATCTTTTTCCGGAAACTTATGTAATTGCCGAAGGTCTTGATGCGCGTGATGTCATTTCTATTCTAAAAAGAAAAACTGATTCTGTTTTAAAGGAGCTTAACTGGAAGCCGAAGAAAGATTTCTCGACGCATGAGATGCTGACTCTTGCTTCTATTATTGAAAAAGAAGCAAAGGTAAAAACCGAGCAGGCTGTTGTTTCAAGTGTTTTTCATAACAGATTAAAAATCGGAATGCCTCTTCAAAGCTGTGCAACTGTTCTTTATGCTCTTGATAAGACAATTCCTCATCTTTTGCTGAAAGATCTTGAAATCGATTCTCCCTACAATACCTACCGGCACAAGGGTCTGACTCCGACTCCGATTGCATCAAGCGGGCTTGGTGCAATCAAAGCCGCGATTAAACCGGCAAAAACCGATTATTTGTTTTTTGTGGCAAGAAATGACGGAAGTCATTATTTTTCAAAATCATACGGATCTCACCTGAAGGCACAGGAGCATTATATTCACGGTGAAAAAAACGGATTTAATGATGACCAGAAATAGAGCAGAAATAGTTTCTCCCGGCGGGAATTTTGAAAAAATGCGTTTTGCACTGATGTACGGAGCCGATGCCGTTTATTTCGGCGGTGAAGAATTCAATCTGCGCGACAAGGCCGGAAACTTTTCATTTGATGAAATCAAAAAGGGCGTGGAGCTTTGTCATTCGTCCGGAGCTAAGGCTTTTTTTCTGCTGAATGCTTTTCTTCATGAAGCGGATGTTCTTTCCGCTGAAAGCTATGTTAAAAGCCTTGCAGGAATTGATTTTGAAGCGGTGATCGTTTCAGATCCCGGAATGCTCGTTCTTGTAAGGGAACATCTCAACTGCAAAGTTCATATTTCGACACAGCAGTCAACGCTGAATCACCTTTCAGTTAAGTTCTGGCAATCACAGGGAGCATCAAGAATCGTTTTGGCGCGCGAAACCACTCTGCCTGAAATTAAAATGATAAAAGATTATTCAGACGCAGAAATTGAGATATTCGCGCACGGCGCGGTCTGTGTTTCGTATTCCGGCAGATGTCTGTTGTCGAGATATTTTACCGGCAAGGATGCGAATTCTGGCGTATGCACTCAGCCGTGCCGATGGAAGTATAAGATAATAGAAGAGAAACGTCTCGGTGATCACTTTGAAGTCATTGAGCATGAAAACGCTACAGAGATTCTTTCTTCAAAGGATTTATGCCTTATCGGAAATCTTGCCGAATATATCGAAGCCGGTGTTGATGCGTTTAAAATCGAAGGACGCATGAAATCGGCATATTATGCCGCCGGAGTTACACGTATCTACAAGGATGCGCTCAATGAATATTATTCGAATGGAAATTATACCTCTAAACTTCCGAAGTATAATGAAGAGCTTGATTTAATCAGTCACAGACCGTATACCGATGATCTTTTTCATGAATTTGAAAAAGGTTATGAGTCCATACCGTATATTCAGAAAACAGATTTTCTCGGCGTCTCTTTGAGTTCATCAGCTTCATCGGAAATTGTTTTTAAGTCATATAATCCGGTTTATGCAGGAACTTCGTTTGAATTTATAGCGCCTCTTGAAGACGGTAAATTTATTGACGGATATTGCACCCTGAAAGAAATTACCGATATGAACAATGAAACTCTGAAATACGAGATGGCAAGACCTAATGCGGTATACAAGGCCGTTTTTGACAGGGAGATGCCGATCGGTTCTGTTTTCAGGATGCGCGTTAAGGAGAAAGAATGAGTTTTACTAAAGCACCGGGTGTTGAAGATATTTTTCCTGACAGAATTCCCGTATGGAACAGAATAACCGCGTCGGCTAGAAAAAATTTTGAACTGTTTAATTTCAGGGAAGTAATCATTCCTGTGATGGAGTATACTGAGCTTTTTTCGCGCGGCATCGGCGACGAGACGGATATTGTATCAAAAGAAATGTTTACCTTTGAAGATAGAGGCGGCCGATCGCTGACTCTGCGCCCGGAAGGAACCGCATCGGTTGTAAGGGCTTATAACGAAAACGGCGAATATAACCGTTTGTCCGTAAGCAAACTTTTTTATATAGGTTCAATGTTCCGCGCTGAGCGTCCGCAGAAAGGAAGAC
>JAEWVM010000084.1 GCA_023396615.1 Spirochaetota bacterium
CAATGTAACAGTATCATGGCTTCTTTGCGGAAATGATATTATTAGCGCGGTCAAGAAAGCTTCAGTCACCCCAGACAAAATTATTCTTCCTGACACTTGCCTCAATTTTGACGGAGTGTTTCTCGACGACATGACGCTCCCTGTTTTAAAAAGAAAACTCAAAACAGATGTTGAAATTTTTTCAAAATTTTCTTGCCTATTCGAATAAATAACATTAAAAATTTCACCATATAATCATTAGGGAAGTGATATACCGAAGCACTTTCTGATTAAACTAACTATGATACGGCGGTGTTAAGGTGAATATCAGATTCTCATATTTCATTCCTCTTCTTATAGGATTAACTCTTTCAACAATCCTCGGCTTTACAGTCTGGAAGATTTTCTTTTTTATCTTTTCATACATCGGATTCTGCATCACTTTAGGTCAGATAATAGAGGCAAAATTCAAAATTACCGACATCGGAAGACGCATTGCAATTCTTTTGATCTGCCCTCTTTTCATAGTTTTCTTCGGCATCATGCAGAGAGAAAACATGCAGTTGGAAGAAACCGTTTTCTATTTTACTTATTTTCTTTCAACCGGATTATTTGCAAGAGTTCTCATTCACTATGCCATCGCAAAAGTTTTAGGGCCTCTCATCTGGGGCCGCGGTTTCTGCGGATGGGCATGCTGGACTGCTGCAATACTCGAATGGCTTCCTATAAAAACAAACTGCAAAATCCCGTCTAAGTATACTTTTTTTAGAATTCCCGTTTTTGCGGCATCACTTCTTATTCCATTTCTATTCATTAAATCAGGTTACGACTATATGCAGGGTCATATTATCGGATCAGACCTTACTCTTTTTCAGACAGCAAAATTCGACCAACTGATTCTTTTTCTCTGCGGAAACGCTATTTATTATGCCGCCGCCGTAATACTCGCTTTTGCATTCGGCAAAAAACGTGCGTTCTGCAAGATTCTGTGTCCCGTTTCCCTTGTAATGAAATTTCCGTCGCGTTTAGCGCGCATAAAGAAATACCCTTCAGGTAAGAAATGTATTGAATGCGGAAAATGCTCATCATCATGTCCGATGGATGTGGATGTCATGAGTTATATCAAGGAAGGTAAACCCGTGACATCAACCGAATGCATTTTATGCGGAATATGCAGTACGGTGTGCCCTGCTAAAGCAATTAATTGATAATAAAATCTCCTTGACGCAGCAAAGACTCAAAGAGACCTTCAACAATCGGCTCTCCTAGCTCAGTGGATAGAGCACCGGCCTCCGGAGCCGGGTGCCCGGGTTCGATTCCCGGGGAGAGCGATATTTAACAAATTCACCCAGACTAAACATTTTTTAATTTTGAATTAAATTATATTTTCAAATGTTCTCTTTTCTGTAACATCCCCGTTAATTATCAAAATTTATTAAAATTAATCTTGTCTTTATGCTTCGTTCTAAACTATGGTTACTTATGCAGAAAGAGGTCAAGAAAACGATTTCTTCAAGTCATGAATCCGCAAGGATCTTTGACAGGGTAATCGGCTTGGCTTTTACGATATGCTTCGCGGTTTTCGGTTTGATACTTGCCGGAAGATGGGTTGATAAAAAATTCGGATTCCAGCATCTTTTCACTATAATTTTCGCGGCATGGGGTTTTTCTGCTTCAATGGTTTATCTTTATATAATGTTAAAAAAAGATAAACTTTAGAAAAGGGGAATTATGAAATCAAGACAGAGCATAAAAATTCTGTTTCTGATAGCGGCTTTGCTTGTTTCTGCAAATTTGTCCGCGGTGCCCTACCGCACACCCACTGAACCCGCTCACGAACAGGATCCGCTGATGCATCATCTCTCGGATCACGGTTATATTGAATTTCCCGGAATTAAAATAGAGCTTCCTCAATTCAAACCGGTTCAAATAGGAGCTTTCAGCTTTGATTTCTCCTTAACGAATCATTTTATCTTCTACTGGATAGGTTTTATTGTTCTAATTCTCATTCTCAGACGCTTTAAAAAGAAAAAACTTGTACAGACCGGATTTCTGGGACAGATGATAGAAGCAATTGTTCTTTTTGTCCGTGACGATATCGTTAAACCGGCAATGCCGCATGACTATAACAAGTATCTTCCTTTCTTCCTGACTCTTTTTTTCTTTCTGCTCCTTCAGGATATCATCGGGCTTTTCCCTTTTATGAGTCAGGCAACAAAGAATTTATCAATAACCTCCGCATTCGCCTTTATTGTTTTGATTGTATGGCAGATTGCGGCAATAAGCAAACACGGTTTTTTCGGTTATCTTAAAACTTTCATGCCGATTAAAAAGGGAGACATGGCAACGCCTGCCGTAATCGGAATGAACATATTTCTGTTTCCGCTAGAATTCATGCAGATACTCACAAAACCTTTTGCTCTTTCAATCCGTCTTTTCGCGAACATGGTTGCGGGACATGCGGTGATCCTAACTTTTCTTCTTCTCGGATGGAACAGTGTTAATCTCAGCTGGAATATCGGAGTCATCATCCCCGGCATTTTCGGAGCAGTATTCATATATGTTTTAGAAATACTCGTGGCATTTTTACAAGCCTATGTATTCACACTTCTTTCGGCGATGTTCATAGGAAATTCGCTGAATGAATCACATTAATATAAGGAGACTTTTATGGAACTTGGAACAGGTTTAGCGCTCTTCGGAGCAGGAATCGGAGCAGGAATTGTAGCACTCGGCGCTGGTCTTGGTATAGGAAAAATCGCATCATCAGCGATGGAAAGCATTGCTCGCCAGCCGGAAGCAGCTTCAAAAATTCAGACACTGATGATTCTCGGTGCAGCGCTTGTCGAAGGTGTTGCCTTCTTCTGCGCGCTTATCGCGTTTCTTATTTATAATGGAAAATAATCGAGGCGCATATGGTTTCTCTTAATCTCGGATTATCAATATTAATTGTAGTCAGTTTTCTGATAACTTATGTGATTTTTGCAAAATTTTTTTGGAAACCGATTCTGCGTACTATACGCGAACGCGAGGAGATGATCCAGACTGAAATCGAAAGCTCTAAAAAAGCTAACATTGATTCCGAGAAGAATATACGCGAAAGCGAAGAAATTCTTCTTAACACAAAAAAAGAAGCCGAACGTATAATGCTCGAATCAAAAAGAAACGCGGAGAGAATCCGCGCGGACATAATTGAAACGGCAAAACTTGAAACGCAGATGATTCTTCAGCAGGCGCGCGATCAGGTTGAAATTGAAAGAGGCCGCATCATAGAAGATTTAAGAAAGGATATTGCAGGGCTTACAATACTGGCATCACAGAAAATTCTGATGCGGACATTAACTCCTGAAGAAAATGACAGAATAATTTCTGAAACCGTAGACAGGCTAATCAACTGATGGATAAATCACTGATTTCTAAAAGATACGCGAAGGCTCTCTGCGAAACTTCCGTCAAGCTCAGCAAGCTTGATGAAGTTTCCGGAGGAATGCTTTTTTTCACCGAGAAGTTTTTAGCCGATCAGAAAATAATGAATTTTCTTTTGTCTTCTTCAGTTTCGCCTTCAGCAAAAAAAGTTTTTATTGAAGACAACCGCGAAAATCTCAGCACTCTTTTAAGCAACTGCTTCAACATTATGATTGACAATGGGAGATTTTCTCTTTTTGAAAAATTCTGCTTTGAGTGGCATATTTATGAAAAAAGACATAGAAAGATTGTTCCTGTAGAAATAACAACTTCATCAGAATTATCAGAAAAAAACAACAGTCAGATTATGAATTTCATCCGGAAATTATTCCCAGACTTCGAATATGAAATAAAAAACGAAACAGACCCTTCCATTTTAGGAGGGTTTATACTTAAAATCGATAATGTCATTTATGACTACAGCGTATCCGGATCTTTGAACCGGATGAAAAACCATATAATGAATTCATCGGTATAACGGGCGGTAACATGCAGATCAAATCAAATGAAATTGCACAGGTTCTGAAACAGCAGATAGAAAATTATTCGTCCAAGGGCGGAGTCGAAGAAACCGGAGAAGTTATTCTTGTAGGCGACGGCATTGCGCGCGTTTCCGGGCTTGACAAAGTCATGAACGGAGAACTTCTCGTTTTTCCGAATGACGTAACCGGAATGGCGCTTAACCTCGAAGAAGACAATGTCGGAGCTGTACTCTTCACAGGCGAAAACCTCATCAAACAGGGAGATACTGTAAAACGTACAGGAAAAGTCGCGGAAGTCCCTGTAGGAAAAGAACTTCTCGGCCGTGTCGTAAATCCTCTCGGTGAACCCATTGACGGAAAAGGTCCAATAGCCTCATCGCAGAAGTATCCCATCGAAAGAAAAGCTACAGGCGTTCTTACCAGAAAATCCGTAACTGAGCCGCTTGCAACCGGAATCAAGGCAATCGACGGATTGATTCCAATCGGACGCGGTCAGCGCGAACTTATCATCGGAGATAAAAAAACCGGCAAAACCGCTGTTTGTATCGACGCTATAATCAATCAGAAGGGTAAAGATGTTTTCTGTGTCTATGTCGCAATCGGTCAGAAAGCTTCAACTGTCGCGAATATTGTGGCAAGGCTTGAAGAATTCGGCGCGATGGAATATACCATTGTCGTTGCATCCACTGCATCCGATCCGGCGCCTCTGCAGTTTCTAGCGCCTTATTCCGGATGCGCTATGGGCGAATTCTTCCGCGACAACGGAATGCATGCCCTTATCGTTTATGATGATTTAACAAAACAGGCTTGGTCATACAGACAGATGTCGCTTCTTCTTCGCAGACCTCCGGGAAGAGAAGCCTATCCGGGTGACGTCTTTTATCTTCACTCACGCCTTCTCGAACGTGCGGCTAAACTTAATGACGAACTCGGCGGAGGCTCTCTTACAGCCCTTCCTATTATAGAAACACAGGCGGGAGACATTTCTGCTTTTATTCCGACAAACGTAATATCTATTACCGACGGACAGATGTTTCTTGAAGCGAATCTTTTCAACTCAGGACTCCGTCCTGCAATCGACGTAGGTTATTCGGTTTCACGTGTAGGAGGTGCGGCGCAGATTAAGGCGATGAAACAGGTTGTAGGTTCTCTTAAAATTGACCTGGCTCAGTACCGCGACGTTGAGGCTTTCGCTAAATTCGGCTCCGATCTCGACGCGGCTACTCAGGCTCAGCTCAAACGCGGAGAACGTCTAATCGAAATACTCAAACAGTCTCAATATTCACCGATGCAGTTTGAAGAACAGATTATGATATTTTTTGCCGCCACAAACGGATATCTTGATGAAATCGATGTTATGGCAATTTCTAAATACGAAACAGATCTTCTTTCATTCATAAAAAACAATCATCAGTATATTCTTGATGAGATCCGTGATAGAAAAGAAATTTCTGATTTTTTGAAAGAGAAAATACATTCTGCCGTAAAAACTTTTTCTGACAGCTTTACTATCGAAAAACAGATACAGGCAAGCAAAGCAAAAGGCGGCAAAGTAAAAATCGGCGGAGATTCAAAAGAAAAGATAATGCCCGATTTCAAGAATATGAATCTGAATGAAGAAATAGAGGTAAAGGAAAGCTCTGTAGCTTCCAAAATATAAAATGGCCGGATTAAAAGAACTAAGACAGAGAAGAAAATCGGTAGCTTCAACGCTGAAGGTTACTTCAGCGATGAAGATGATCGCGGCTGGTAAGCTTAAAAAGTCTCAGGACAACATGATCAAAGCCCGGCCTTATTCGGCAAAAATCCGCGAAGTCATGCAGATGCTTGTTTACGGATCAGAATCTTTTACAAGCGATTTCTTCATCAAAAGAACAGGCGACCGTACCCTTTATATTCTGGTAACGAGCGATAAGGGTTTATGCGGAGGATTTAACGCCAATATAATAAAGGCTTTCAACTCGGATTTTAGACCCGAAATGGATCAGATTATTTCAGTCGGCAATAAAATATCCGCTCATCTTGCGCGAAGAGAAATCGTTACAGAGTATTCTTTCATAAATGCATTTTCTAATTTTGATTTTTCTCTGGCTGCTTCTGTCGGATCCATGGCGATCGATCTCTATAAGAAAAATAAAATCGACCGGGTAATTCTAATCTATAACAGATTCGAATCCGCTCTCTCTCAGATAGTTGTCCGCGAACAGCTTCTTCCTGTTGAACTCGAGGCTACTCCTTCAAGAAAAGCAAATCTTGCTCATGCAAAAATCACGGCAGAACCATCACCCGGAGAACTTTTCGACAGCATTTTTCCGCGCTATGTAAACTATCTTATCTGGCGCGGTCTTCTTGAGTCATTCGCAAGTGAAAACGCGGCGCGGATGACAACAATGGACAGCGCGACTGAGAACGCAACAGAAATGTTTTCTACGTTCACGCTTCAGATAAACAAAGCACGTCAGGCGGCAATAACTCAGGAGATTTCAGAAATAGTTTCGGGTTCTTCGTTTGCATAATATATAATTTCGAGTTTGGAGTTAAAATGAATACAGGTAAAATAATACAGATTGTCGGAGCGGTTATTGATGCTGAATTCGGCGACGGACAGCTTCCGGGAATTCTGAACGCTCTCATAGTTGACGTCACCGACCGCAAACTTATTCTTGAAGTAGCACAGCATCTAGGCGGCAACATTGTTCGATGTATCGCTATGGATGCAACGGAAGGTCTGACAAGAGGCATGAAAGTAACGGATACAGGTGAGCCTATCACCGTTCCGGTCGGAAATTCAGTGCTCGGACGAATGCTTAACGTCACAGGAGACCCTATAGACGGAATGGGCGAAGTCAAAAACGCACCAAAACTTTCGATTCACAAGGAAGCACCCGGATTTGACGAATATCTTACCAATGTTGAAATTTTCCCGACAGGAATCAAAGTAATTGATCTTCTCACTCCTTATCCAAAAGGCGGAAAAATCGGACTCTTCGGCGGGGCAGGTGTCGGCAAAACCGTCTTTTTAACTGAACTTATGAACAATGTTGCAAAAGTTCTTCAGGGAAATTCCGTATTCGCGGGTGTCGGCGAGCGTACCCGTGAAGGAAATGACCTCTGGCATGAAATGAAAGAGGCGGGAGTTCTTGAATCAACTGCACTTGTCTTCGGTCAGATGAATGAACCTCCCGGAGCACGTCTGCGCGTTGCGCTCACCGGACTTACAATAGCGGAATATTTCAGAGATCATATGAAAAAAGATGTTCTTCTCTTCATCGATAATATTTTCCGTTTTACTCAGGCAGGTTCGGAAGTATCTGCCCTTCTAGGTCGTATGCCGTCAGCAGTAGGTTACCAGCCGAATCTTGCAACGGAAATGGGCTCTCTACAGGAACGAATCGCTTCAACTGTAAACGGATCGATAACTTCGATTCAGGCTGTTTTTGTTCCGGCGGATGATTATACTGACCCGGCACCGGCTACTGCTTTTGTGCACTTCGACGCGACAACCAACCTCGAACGTTCAATTGCGGCAATGGGCATATATCCAGCAGTTGATCCTCTTTCTTCAACTTCGAGCGCGCTTGACCCGCGTATTGTCGGCGAACATCATTATAACACGGCAAAAGGAGTTAAGGAGATTCTTCAACGTTATGCCGAACTTAAGGATATTATTGCGATTCTCGGGATGGATGAACTAAGCGATAATGACAAGCTCATAGTAAACCGCGCGCGCAAGGTCCAGAAATTTTTGTCTCAGCCGTTCTTTGTTGCGGAACACTTCAGCAGCATAGAAGGGAAATATGTTAAAATTGAAGATACCATCGAGGGATTCTCGGAAATTCTGCAGGGAAAACATGATGATGTTCCGGAACAGGCTTTCATGTATGCAGGCACTATCGAAGACGTTCTTGCAAAAGCAGAATCCCTTGCTGCGACGGGAGCCGTATAATGCTGACAGCTGAGATAATTTCTCCCGAAGGCATTTTGTTCAGCGGAAAAGTTCTTTTCTTTTCCGCTCCCGGAACGGAAGGAAGCTTCGGTATTTTACGGAACCATGTTCCTTTCTGCAGTGCGCTTAAAGACGGAATTATTTCTCTTGAAATTCCTGGAATAAAAACCGGAAAACGTGAATTTAAAATTACCGGGGGATTTGTCCAAGTCTACGCCAACAACATTACAGCTCTTGTGGAAACAGATGATTAGGAAATAAATCCTTTTTTTCTTGCGATAGCTAAAATTGACTCTATGATTTCGTCTTCGGACAGAGTCATAGAGTTGTAAATGACGTCAAATATCGTTTTGTCAGAGGCTGCACCTTCAAAATAATTTCTGAGAGCATATCTTTCGGAATCAATTTTCTTAGTAAGAACTTTCGCCTTCTCAATAGAAATCTTTTCTCTTTCTGCAACCTGCTTTACTCTCCATTCAATCGGAGCATGCAGTCTGATATGAAGGGAATTCTCATAATGACGGGTTATAGATGCGCCTCCCCTTCCGAGAATAATAACCCTTCCCTCCTGTGCAAATTTCGCAATAACTCTTGCAATAGCATTTCTTACTGTATCAACCGAAGGCTTTGAATATTTAGAAAATGAAAAATTAAAAAATGAACTTACAAAGTAATCATCTATTTTCTGGTAAGTCATCTCTTTCACAATTTCAGCCGGAACGCCGATCTCAGCCGCAGCCTCGGCAATAACTTCATGATTTATTCTCTTCCATTCGCAAACCTTGCCGTCAGAATCAGAGCACGAAGACAAAACAGAACATATTTTCTGAGTAATGTGATCGCCTCCGCAGCCGTATTCGCGTGAAAATGTAATAAATGGAACATATTTTGCGTTCTTGTTGTCAAAATCCGACTGAAGAGTATCCTGAACTTTTGAAGATATATAATCCGAAAAAATGGTTTTCATAAAGGCCTGCCTTAGCTAACCATATAAAAAAAATACCGGCAGTCAAGTTTTATTTGTATAAATAAACACCGAGATGATTTAATTTTTTCTTGCAAAGCCGTCCCCGGAATTAGAATTGGTGAAATGAGAAATACTATATATTATAAAATCTTTTCAGATGCATTCGGCATCGCTCTGGCTGTTTTCTGCGTCGCAA
>JAEWVM010000086.1 GCA_023396615.1 Spirochaetota bacterium
ATTCAGTAATGCGAAAACTCGAATCAGGTACTGTCGAAAAAGGAGAATATCTCAATATTCTCGACAACGTTTCCGACGGATTGATTCTTATCGATAAAAGCGGAATTATTTCACAGTACCATTCCGCATCTATGAAAAATCTTTTTTCTACTGATTCAATAGCGGGCAAGAATTTTAAGGATTTATTAAGCTCGCGTATTCCCGAAAACGTATTAGCGGTACTTGATGAATTTCTTGAAATCGCGTTCGACAAAAAGAAAAGCTTCCGCATAGTTGAAAAGATGAATCCCATTCCCGAAATAGAACTGTCTTTTGATAATTTAAACGGCGGTTTTACAGTTAAGTATTTTCAATTTATATTCAAGCGTATTGTCAAAAATTCTGAAGTATCAAGACTCATGATCGTAATACGCGACATCACGAGACAAAAAGAGCTTTCACAGGAAGTCGAAGAAAACAGAAAAAGAACATCCGTCGAAATGGAACTCTTCTATAGGATTCTTCACATTGACCCCGCGTCTATGAAGGACTTTCTTTCATCCGCTGAAACCGATTTGACTGAAATCAATTCCGTGATGTCGGAATCACAAACAGATTATTATGAAAGACTCAATGAAATATTCAGACGCATTCATGCCGTGAAGGGAGACGCCGACATGCTCGGACTGGACTTCATTGCAGAAAAAGCGCAAGCGATGGAAACTAATGTAGCGGAAGCACTAAGAAGCGAATCGCCTTCAAACGAAATATTTCTTTCATTAGCTATCAAGCTCGGAGAGATAAGAGAATTGCTTTTCAAAATAAATTCTCTTATGAAAAAATGGAAGACCATGCATACCGAAGTTATCGAAGACAACAGATCATTTCTTCCGAGAGCTCTGTCTGATCTTGCCGCAAGACTTTGTGAAAGACACAAAAAAAGCGTCAAAGTAGAATTTGATTCCGGTAATACAGAAGAAATTCCGTCTGCCGTATTCAAACACGTGAAGGATATTCTTGTTCAGCTTGTCAGGAATTCAATATATCATGGAATAGAAAATCCTGATGAAAGAAAAAAACTCAACAAAGACTCAAGCGGAAAAATAGCGATTAAAACACACAAGGAAAACGGAAAACTTATTATAAAATATAAAGACGACGGCTCTGGTCTTGACAGCGACAAAATAAAACAAACGGCTTTGGCCAAAAAGATAATTACAGAAGACGATTCTTCCGCATTAACAGAAAAAGACATTTTCGCTCTTGTTTTCAGACCTGATTTTTCGACATCAGATTCTGTAAATAAAACTGCCGGACGCGGCGTCGGAATGAATCTTGTAAAAACTCTCATCACCGGACTTAAAGGCAAAATCGCACTTAGATCAAAAAGAGGCGAATCGCTTGAATTTGAAATTCATATTCCAATCGAGGCAAAATGAAAGGAGTAAATCTAAACTGCGAAACGAACTGCCGCTTTTTTAAATTTTACAAAAATTCACGCGAAGCGATGTTCATCACGAATATCGACGGAACTTATTTCGATGTAAACAAAAGTATGGAAAAACTGCTCGGATATTCACGCGATGAATTCCTTTCAATGAAAGCCGCTGATACTTACTTTGACCAGTCTGAACGTTCGGCATACAGAAGCATGATTGAAAAAGACGGAGTAGTTCACAATTATGCTATAACACTCAAGCGCAAAGACGCCTCGCCTCTTCCATGCCTAATCGATGCTGTAACATGGGAAGAAGACGGAGTTCTTAAAGGCTATCACGGCATCATAAAAACTCAGGATGACGTAATGGATTCTTTTCAGAATCTTTTTATGAAATTGAAAAAAGAAGAAGAAAATCTGAAAAACGAAAGACGCAATCTCGCGAATGATGCGAAGCTTCTGATGCAGTATGTTTCTGATGACCTAATACGACACATTCAGGACACTGGAGAGAATCCGCTATCAAGCACAAAGAAGAAAGGAACGATGATGTTCTTTGACATCAGAAATTCAACCGCAATAGCCGGAAAACTTCAGCCTGATGTTTTCGCGTCTTTGCTGTCGGATATTTTCACTGATACGATGGATCTCATTTACGGCAACAGCGGTTCAGTCAACAAACTCGTCGGTGACGGATTTCTCGCAACATTCGGATGCCCTGTTTCGTGCGGAAATGATGCAGAAAATGCCGTCAGATGTGCACTTCAAATAATGGAATATTTGAAAACATTCAACGATGTGCGTCCTGATTATCTTGCAGAACCGATAAAAGCGGGAATAGGAATCGCAACAGGAACAGTTTTTTCAGGTGTCATAGGTTCTGTAAGGCGTCAGGAGTATACCGTTCTCGGAGATGCGGTAAACATCGCGAGCAGGCTTGAGTCGTTTACAAAGAATGTAAACTTCAATATCATAATCGATGAAAACACCTATAGCGAAACTTCAGAAATCTGCAAGTGGTCAAAAATCGCAAACGTTATGCTGAGAGGCAAGCCGGATGCGTTTACTCTCTACGGATATAACAGCAATTGACAAATTCAATAAAACTTGAGTCGGCTTTAGCAAGCTAACTCCAACAGAATAAAACAGACAAAAGAACTGCAGATGCAGTTCTTTTGTCTGTTTTGTAATTTTAATCTGAATACTTTTTAAGAAATTCGCCGTAATAAATTGAGCCAACTTTCTTGGTAATGGCAACACCATCTGATGATGTACATAAAGTTACATTACTATTAAAATATGGAATTCCGATATTATCAGTAAAGAAATAACTATCTTCTTCTTTTTTCCTGTAAGTAACTGTTACAATTAAGTTTTTAATTTCAAAGTCATCTGTTTTCCATATATTAATAAGCGGAGCAGATCCTTTAGTTCTATCGAGTTTCGTGAGACTTACATCCATTGTTGCAGTTTTAAAATTAATTTTTCCATTACTTGAGTTCAATTCGAGATCCGTTATTGTGTTAAGCGGACCACGATAAGTGGCTTTAAAATGACTATTCTTGATAAAATAACTCAGCTGAATATTCATATTATACGCTTCAGGAGAATCGGTGTACAATATACTCAAGCAAGGCTCACTTCGTCGAGAGTGAATTCCTTTGGTACTTGCCCGCTTTATTATATCTCTTGCAGCCTTTCCTGAAGGAGAGAGGTCCTCATCAGTCCAGCTAGTTTTTCTATTTAGTGCAGAAGGCAAAAGTGCATCATAATTCTGCGGATAATATTGATCGTAGCACAACTGCCAATTTGCGGAACTTATGCCATAGTAATCCATAATATCGGCCCACTGAAGATAAACTTCAGGCTGAGGGGTTGAATAGTAAGATTCATATGATCCTATAACATTGCGCGTGCTTATCACGCTTCCATTTGTATTAAAACCGAGATTGACGACATTGCTCCATCGATCGGAATTGTTAAACATTCCCAGAGGGCCTGCAAAATGAGTAATTCCGTATTCTGTTACAAAGATTGGAAATCCGCGCTTTGCATATTCAATCATACGCGGAAGGAGATCCTTGTGCCAATTCATGTATGGGTGATAGCTGTACATTGTGTTTTTATCAGTTAATTTATCAGCATATGCTACAGCAAGATTCTGTGTACAGACTGGTGCTCCGACAAGAATTATTCCAGGCGAATATTTTCGGATAGCTCTTGTAAGTTCAATTGCATATGGTTTTATATCATTTGACCATGATGCCTGATCATTACTTGTTGCATCTGGTTCATTACATATTTCAAACAGAACATTCGGATAGTCTCCATATTTATATGCCATTTCATTAAAAAACTTCAGGGACTCCGCTTTGTTCTTCTGAGGATTAGGATCGCTTTGCACTGTGATGTGCCAGTCTATTATCACATACACACCTAAATTGATGCAGGATTTTATAATTTCTTCAAGATAACCCTTAATTCGAGCTTGGTTAAGCTCAAGACTTATTGGATTATATAGAGAAGGTCTCTTACTAACAGTATCGCAATATCCCTGATCATAAACCGTGCCGTTTGGACTTGCAGAACCTTCTGTTTGTACGGTTGCACGAATAAGATTTGCACCCCATTTATCCCGCATATATTTTATACTGTTATAGTTCGTATAACTTCCGGTCCTATTTTCACTGTTATGAAGAGGAGCACTGCTCATTCCTTTAAGCTGAATAGGAAAATCACCCTTAACAGATTGAACAGATAATCTTCCGTTGCTTACAACTAATTTTCCCGGAAACAGTGTTGAATAATAAAGAGCAATAGCGTCAGAAACCGGAATTTCTGTATTATAAAAAGCAACATTATCTATTTGACCCGTGAATCCGCCTATAGAAATATTATCATCACCGACATATAAACTGTTCCGCGGATCGATTGAATAAGTATCATCAACATGATCATCTACCACTATATACGCTTCAGGATCATTCACCCCGGACTCATAAGCATCATAAGCATTATAATAACTGAAAACTACATGATGCCACTTGCCGTCATCCACCCTTGTTTTAGACGTCAAATAAACATTTTGATCTTTATACCTGATACATACCCTTGGACGGCCATCAACCAAATCTATCTTCAAGCCGCCTGCATTCTGATACATGACTTTGCAGTTAGAGTCTTTGGTCCAAATACTGAAAGCGATTGAGAGACTGCTGTTGGACATCATTTTTTTGCTAGTCGGCATTGATAGCTGCCAATCGGACGAAACAAATGTTCCTGCAACATTACCATATTCATTGACGTATTTATACCATGGGGAGGAATACTTCGTTCCTCCTGCGAAATTAAGAGGATGTCCGTTTCCGCTGATATCTGCAAGAGTCTCTTCAAATGTATATTTTGCAATACAGTTAGGATCTCTTTTTAAATTTGTAATTTCTTCCTGACTTATAACACGCTTATATAGTTTTAACTCATCTAAAGTAATATCACTACCGCCGATTTTAAGATCTGATGTATTTGAAGTATCACCGGTTCTATACAATGCGTTCCCTTGAAAAGACAAATGCCCATCCACATATATTTTTATTCCGCTGGATGAATCACGGTCTACAGATCCTGCAAGATGATGCCAATTTCCATCAGCAATATTAACTGAATCTGTTGAATTGAAATAATTATAAAAGCCATTAACGGAATCATTCACCTGCAGAAGAAGCGCCCCATCATAAAGCCTTAGCAAATATCCCTGATCACTATAATTCTTTCTTTTATCAAGAATAATTGCGTAATCATTTGTTGTTTTTATCCAAAGCGAAAATGAAAAGTCTCCATAACCGAAATCTAAACTTTGATTGTCTTTAATAATAACCTTTCCACCGCTCCCGAAAGAAACGGCACTCTTTCTTATGCCGGGAACACTACTGGCGCCGGTAGAGGATGACGTACTATTCAAATAGTAGCCGTTATCGATTACAGGCAATTTGTCAAAATTGCAGTCCAGTACTGGAACATTCGGATAATTCGCAACTGCGAAATCCGGCATTATTCCGTTATTTTCAAAAGAATAATCATCAGATGATCCGTCAGTGCCGCAAGCACCGGGAAAAATCAATGATAGATAAAAAATAAAAAGCAATAATCTTTTCAACATAGCAACCCCCGTTGATTAACGACCAATAACCGTCCAGTCATCCTGATAACAATCAATTTTTCATAATCCGGAATGAACGGCACCTTAAACGGAATGAGAGATTATTTTATTTTTAATAAGCTTAGTCTGTGAACAGAAAATTCCGATTTCAAATCTGCATAAAATTCAAATTCAATTAACCCATGATTTTTTCAGTACTTATTTCCATATTTAATAATTTTATAATGAATTTTCCTTTACTTCTCAAATTAAATTAGAATCATTGATTAAAGATGGTACCTTATGATAAAAACCATTTTTATATTTTTTATTTTAACACTATTCTCTTCTTCCCTTAAATCAGATACGTTTACACTGACGGATGACAATTTAAACGGCGGATATCTTGGAAAGAAAATTTCTTTCATTAAAGATTCCGATGCGAATCTGTCAATAGCCGATATCATTAAGAATCCTGACTGCTGGAAAGAAACAATAACTCTCCCTGCGAATTTCGGATATTCTCAATCAGCTTTCTGGTTTAAGATTCCGATCGAGAATCCTGATTTGACAGATAAGCAATGGTTTATGGAGTTCGGATACTCTCAACTTGACGATATCAGAATATTTATTCCTGAAAACGGCACATATCGTGAAGTATTCGGCAGTGATACTCTGCCGTTTAGCGAACGTTTGGTTAAACATCCTAACTTTATTCTTCCTTTAAATACACCTCATGGAATTCATGATTTTATTATCCGGGTTAAAACGAAAGGTGCTGTAAGCATTCCGCTACGCGGCTGGACAAATGATTCACTGCTGGAAAAGTTTTCTTTCGACTTTCTGCTTTTCGGACTTATTTACGGAATTCTATTAATTATCCTGATATACAATTTGCTTATATATCTATCATTGAAAGATAAAGGTTATTTATATTTTACGATTTTTATTGTTTCATACACCCTGATGTCGCTTGTTCTGACAGGTTACGGCTATATGATGATTTGGCCTCATATCCCTATCATTAATGATTCTTCAGCCTTTTTTGTTCTGCTGACCTGCACTACCGGAATAATTTTCACCCGCAAATTCATTAATATAAAAAACATAATTCCGCATGTTGATAAATATTTCATGTATATGGAAATTATTTCAATATCCGCAATGATTTTGACAATATTTATTCCATATCATTTGGCAATGCAAACGGCAAATATGTGCATATTTTTCAGCTCACTTTTCGCGACTCTAATCGGAGTTTATGCAGTTTTCAAAAAGGTCGCTACAGCAAAAATATTTGTAATGGCTTTCGGCACACTGCTCATCGGAGTTTCTGCTACCTTTCTTACAATACTGGGTATTCCTTCATCATTCTTTTTTGTCGAAAGAGGATTTCAGCTTGGCGGCGTTTTATCGTGCCTTTTATTTTCAAAAGGTCTTCACGATATAATTACAACCATGAGAAAAGATCTTCGCGTGAGAGAAGACCGATTGTTAAGATTATTTGATTCAGCATTTGACTGCTTGGTCACAACCAGATACGACGGAACGATTATTGAATCCGACAAAAATGCGTCCGATCTGTTTAAAGTGCCGATGGCAAAAATAATTAATTCAAACTTTTACCAACTAGTTAGTGATAATAACAAAGAAAACTTTATTCTCGACTCAAAATTAAAAGCTCCCCAGGAAACTGTCATGATAAGAGGAGATGGAAAATATTTTTTTGCAGAAATTATAATATCGGATCATTCTCCTGAAGGAGAAGAGCCCTCATTGATAATCGGAATACGGGATATTTCATCAAGAAAAGAAGCAGAGGAAGCTCTAGTAAAGGCAGACAAACTGAAAGATGAATTTCTTGCGAACACAACTCATGAATTAAAAACGCCTCTAAACGGCATTATTGGAATAGCAGAATCACTTAAAACCGGCATTGCCGGTAAAACTTCTCCGGAAATGAACAACAATTTGTCTCTAATTGCTTCAAGCGGACAAAGATTGCTTTCTCTAATAAATGATATTCTGGATTTCTCAAGAATAAAGCATGACCAGCTCGAACTTAACTTTCGACCGGTTAATCTTTATTCTATTGTAGAATCTGCATTAGCAATAATAGATCCTATACAAAGAAATGCACTAATTTCAATAGACAATCACATACCCAAAAATTTTCAAACTGTTTATGCGGACACTGACCGCTTATTGCAAATAATGATTAATCTTTTAGGAAACAGCAGAAAATTTACTGTTCGCGGATCAATTACAATTTCAGCTGAAATAATCTATAGTGATGCATACCGCAAAAATATGGCTCAGATTTCTGTTGCTGATACCGGAATAGGTATTTCATCCGAAAATTATGAAAAAATATTCGATTCATTCACTCAGGCTGACGGCACTCTATCACGCCGTTTCGGCGGAGCAGGTTTGGGTTTAACAATAACAAAAAAACTTGTAGAGCTTCACGGCGGAACAATCGGACTTACATCTGAAAAAGACAATGGATCTTGTTTCACATTTACTCTTCCTTTAGCAGAAGATATTTCCGCATATGAAGAAAAGAATAACTTGCTCAATGATAATAACGAAAACAACTACATTATCAGCATTGAAAAAAATACCGATGTGCCTTATAGAATTTTGGTTGTTGATGACGACGAAATCAACAATCAGGTAATAAAAAATTTTCTTTTTGCTGAAAACCTTAAAGTTGACACAGTTCTTTCCGGCACTGAAGCACTTGAAAGAATTCAATCATCGGTTCCGTTTGACTGCATTCTATTAGACGTTATGATGCCTGATATGTCAGGTTACGATCTCTGCCGGATTATTAGAAAAAGCAAATCAACAAGCGAACTTCCGATAATTTTAATAACAGCTAGAAACAGATCTGAAGATATCGATGAAGGATATAAGGCCGGAGCTAATGATTATATAATGAAGCCGGTAAACGGCAATGAGCTTTTATCCCGCCTATATCTGCTCTTAAAGAAAAAGGATACATCACGAATTAAACATCCGGGAATAGTAATTGAAGAAAAAGGGCTTAACCACTTTTTTAAGTTCAAAGATATAATTTATCTTTCTTCTTCCGGAAAAAGTACCGTAATACACACCATTACAAAAGATATTGAATTTTCTTCATTACTAGGCGATATAATCCAAAAACTGCCGAATGATATATTTACAAGAATTCACCGAAGTTTTGTTATTAATACAGATTATTTAGAATCAATTTCGCATACAGGCTCGGGAAGATATATGGTAAGACTCAATGATTCTGAGGACACGGCTATACCTATTGGAAAATCATACACGGCAGAAGCAAAAAAAGCATTGAAAGATAAATTCTACCATATCCATTAAGCATTAACATTCTTCAGCATTTCTTATTACAAGTTATTTACATATATTTTTTGATTATTATAATCCGACGGAATAAATCAGTACTATTGAATAAAATATCGAATGAACCATATTTAAAGAGAACTTCACTTATCTTTCTTCTATTTCAATAAATTATCTTCTGCTGTAAAAATGTTCCATTATCCAAATCTTCAAATGCCTTTGATAGTTCTTCTCTCGTATTCATTACAATGGGACCGCCCCATGCAACAGGTTCATTCAAACGTTTTGAACTCATCCATAAAACCTGACATGTCTTTTCAGCCGGTTTAATATTGACCTTATCTCCATGGGATAATTTGACGGCAGTCTTTTCAGCAATTAAGCTATCCCCGACATACGCTTCTCCGCTCAAAGTAAAAACCATTACAGAACTTTCAGGTTCTGTATCAATAACAATTGAACCTTCTGCTTCGAGATGGATATCATAATAGTCAAGCGGCAGATACTTGCTCATAAAACCTTTATGTTCATTATACGAACCCGCGAGTAATCTAAGCATACCATTCTGTATTGGAATTTCCTGAATATCAGAATTTTTAACTCGATGATATTCCGGAGGCGACATTTTATTCCTTGCCGGCATGTTAAGCCAAAGCTGAACGCCGAGAAGTCTTTCTGAAGCCGGCAGATTTTCTTCATGCAAAATCCCCGAACCTGCAGTCATCCACTGCACTTCACCGTCACCGATTGTATCTTCATTTCCAAGGCTGTCCTTATGAGACATTTTACCTTTGTAAACATAACTGATAGTTTCAATTCCCCGATGGGGATGCAAAGGGAAACCGGCTATATAATCATTCGGATTAGTGCTGTCAAAAGAATCGAGAAGCAGAATAGGATCATATTCATCAACAGTTCTATTTCCGAGAACTCTCACCAGATTAACTCCAGCACCGTCAACGGTTCTAAAACCTGTAATAGTATTCGATATTTTACGTTCCATTATGCCGCCGTTATATCAGATTTGTTAGATCGGATAATATTATACTCTAATTCCGTATAATTTCATTCTTTTTTTATTTCCGAATCAGAACTTCTTCGTTAGAATAATATTTTTTAAAGTAAACAGCAAAGAGTCCTATCGCAAAATATGTTGAAAGTATTATTTCTATTAAATGTAACACTGCAGATCCATAGTTGGGGAAAAAGCCGGAAACAATCAAATCAACAATGAACTCAATTAGAAACAATGTTGCAAGTATGATGCAATATATACCGAAATATCGCCGAATGTCGCGCTTAACGATGTTAAAACCTTCAATAATTGAACATTTCAAAGAAGAAGAACTTTTAACTATTTGAAACGGAATAAGAAGCAGCCATGGTACTATCAATAATCTCAGATATGTCTGATAAGGGTCCCACTTATCAATAGTCTCTCTGGAAATCAATACAGTGTTCAGCATAATCTGAGCCTGTTCGATTAGATTGATTGAAGAGGTCATCAGCATCAGAAATGTAAATAATGAATTCCATATAAACAATTTAAAGACATTTTGAGAAATTAAATTTATTAAAGAATCATTGGTATTAGGATCAGATAGATTTGAAAATTTAAAATAATAATATATCTGAATAAGTGAAATTAAACAAATAACACTCAATATTCCCAAAGTGATAATCAATAGCATGCTCTGGCTTAATGCATAAGTTAACTTTAAACTCATTATGTCATACGGATTATTATAGAAAAAACCATTTATAAAAAGAGCGATTGATCCGAAACCGACAGGAATCCAAATAATCCATGCATATACTTTAAAAAAAAGCATGCCCTGAATTTTAAATTTTAGTTTCATCAATATAAAAGGCATACATAAAACAAATATACCGCTTATAAATGTGAAAATGGGGGAATAATACCAGTCGCAAAATCCGCTTGTTAAAATATTTCCCGATTTTATGAACGAGCGCTCAGCTATTTCGTTAAGTAAGATAGATGAATTTATTTTATTTTCTGAAACTTCAGCAAGCAAAACATCAACTATACTTTTTAACATTCGGCTGTTATAAACATCAAAAAGATAGCTGAAAACAGATAATAACATCGGAATAATAAAAAGAATCTTGTTCTTTTTAAATTCGCACCATATTATAGAATTAATACTCTTGATAGTATTCCAGATCATCGATTACTCCGCCATAATGTTATTTTTAATTCCTATTTGCTGGAATTTCTTTTCTACCCATTAAAATCTGCCAAGTATATATTTCAATCATTCATTACATTTCTTATATCAAATACATCTAATCTGATAGAAAAAATAACCTTATTATAAACAAATGAAACATACATCTTATGATGAATCTAAGGAACTATTGTGACCTTAGCCTTGTTTTTCATCATGTCAGTTGCAGGGTAT
Organism: Spirochaetota bacterium; assembly: GCA_023396615.1. GTDB lineage: Bacteria > Spirochaetota > UBA4802 > UBA4802 > JAFGJZ01 > JAKJGA01. The sequence continues at coordinate 11,327 of JAEWVM010000086.1, forward strand.
TGAGCCGTAGATGCTGTTGGATCGACAGTATTTATATATTTTGCATCCGTCTGAAGAACACCTGCCGGTCTGCTGACACTGTCTATGATGACTGTGGAATACGGAGTCCAGCCCGCAAATTCAAACTCAACTTCACCGCTTGCAGGAAAAGCATCAAGATCAATAATTGCTTTATAAAGAACAGCTGGCTGATCAGTAAAATATATATTAGCATCATAGGAATGTTCAATCTCAAAATAAACCGTGAATTTTCTCAAACCATCAGGCAAACTTTTCGTAACGGTAAAACCGCCCCGCCCCCGTGAAACATTTGAACCAATCGGAACAGCTATCTGCTTTTTAACTTCATTTCCAGAATTAGATGCAGGAAGATTGGGAGTCGCGGAAGTTACTGCGTCAATGTCCGCTGAAGGCAGAGCGGCTTCCATTACAGTCTTTTTGTTTAAACGCCAATAAGCAAGAGATGAACTGATTTGACCGAATGGATTTATAGACCTTCCCGTAATCAGTATCGGAAGAATTGTATTATCTGTATTACTCTCAAGCCAGATACAGTATATCTGAGAACCCGCCCACACAACACCTTCATTATAAGTTATTTTGATTACCGTATCTTCCAATGGATTCGGATCTTTCGGTTCCGGATCATCACTCGAAGTGCCAGCAGAACCGCCGCATGCCAAAAGCATTGATGCAAAGACTAACGCGGACATAAAAGTACCGTATTTGATTCTTTTGTTTTTCATATTTATAATCCCCTAGGAATTAAGGGATATATATCTTTTTGAATGTCAAGGATATTTAGTTTTATTAGTAATTCATATTAGCGGTTTAGCCAAAATTACAAATTAAATCCATATCGAAACATATATAATCATAACTAAATTGCCGCATTACTGAAAACACTTTATTACCGGACAATGTTTTGAAAATACATCGCATATTAAAATCCAGTCGATTACATGGTTTCAGACGGATATAATCCCAGATCTTTACCTTTTACCGCATTCCAATATAATAAAAACATTGATATTGTAATTAGCGAATAGACTATATCCGTGATACAATCACGTAAAGATTCAAATATAATTTTTTCGATACCTTGAAAAGGAACGGGAATACACAAAACAGCTGTGAGTATTATTAAATATATTACTAAAAACAGAAGACCTATTCCGAGTATTCTCCATCCATGTGTTTTTGTTAATTCATAACTGATTTTTCTCGGTTTCTCATCAGTCGATTCATTTACAACAACAATAGAATCAATGAAAGAATACTTAACAACAAAATAAACACCCGGTATGAAGAAAAATATGAAAGTCAATCCTACAATAATTCCAGCCAGAAAATTTGCAATAATAAGAGGTATCCATTTTTGGATACCGACAAGCATTGCTTGTTTAAAATTTACAGTCTCATTCTGTTTACTCTTGTAAACCAAGTATATAATTGCTGCAGCAGATATAGGACGGAATAATGCCGTCAGATAAGAAATATTTCTCATATTTTCAAAAGTTGAATTACTTACAAAAACATGTTCCATCAAGTAATTAATTAAGATATTAACAGGAAACCAAACTGTAATTGTAATACAAACAATCAACACGATATTTTTAGCAAAAAATGAAAATGTTTCACGAATAATTCCCATAATACTTCCTTTTAACTACCTGATATAATTGAATATATTTTTTATTTTCATAATACAGAATCAATTACAATTTGCATTAATTATAACCAAAAAAGATGCAATAATCATAATTAGAAACTAACATATGACAGACCCAAATTGAATTCGTGACCGATTGCATCGGTACAGGATTTCTCTCTCATTTTCGAATAACTGCCGTAGTAACTTAAAAATACACCGAACCCTGAATATTCACCAAAACGGAAATCATAACCTAATTTAATTCCAAAACCTGCACCGTACTTTGTTGAGCAATTAATACGATCACTGTCGTAGGATGCACCGTTCAAATACAATGCTTCGGACACATAAACGTTTGTGTCCAGCAGATATGACAAAATTCCTATTCCGATTGATGAAGAATCATAAATAAAACGCAGCTGTCCTTCGTCATAAGATTTACCGTTTAATCTAGTATTATCAACCGGACATATTGAAAACCTTAAATCGGCAAACGGAATCATTGAACCTGTGAATGCATATCCGCAGGAGACAGAAAACAAATAAGATTTTCCTGAAATTATATATTTGCCCTGATCTGAGGAAACAGAACCTTTCATTAAACCATAACCGGCTGAGATCCGCAGGTTGAATCCGTCAGGTTCAATTATTGGACTGATGTCTGCAGTATTTTCTTTTTTTACTGAATCATTTTCTCCGGCAAACAAGAAACCGGGAAATAATAGTATCATAGCCAAAAAGATAATTTTCCCCCGCAAAGGAAATAAACCCATTTGCCGCTCCATTACAAAAGAAAGATTAATTCAAGTGAGGATTACTAAATCATCTTAATAGGAATCGATTCACATTGACATGTTTAAATATAATTTCAGTAAAAATTATATATATTTCCGAACAGAATAGAAGTCAACATAAAATCAATGTTTAACAATTAACAAAAGAAAGATTTCAGAAAACACAATCAGCATAACAGCAGATTCAACGAAATGAATACTATTTTCATATTTCTTAGGTATAATTAATAAATGGTTTTTTTCAAAAGCAATGATAATGAAGATTAAACAAAGGCATATCAGAACAGCTGATTTTCAGCATGTCTTCCATGCCCAAAGAATTCACTATTCTGATAACGGAATCGGATGATTCCTTTATCAGAATAGTTTATAATGCAGAAGCTAAATTACTCAAATCGCAAAGTGCTGTGCTTATCATTACAGGTTTCTTTCTGATATTTCGCAAAATCAGCTGAAGTAGACAAGTAACGGTCGCCGTTCGGATCATTAGTCCATAACATAAAATCCTTATTTTCCGGTTGAATATATGTATTATAATCAACAACGATCTTTTCAAGATCATTATACAACTGCTGTCCGCCCCATGTATCAATTATAAGTGACCGCGCATTCTTAAAAGTATTACCGGTAAAAAACATATTTTTTATCTTTGCAGTACTTTTGAACATCAGAATATGACAACCCCACAGCCACGGATAATGATTCTCTTCATTGCCCGACCAGCCGTATCCTGAATCTTCAAGCAGATTATTTTCGAAATATATATTCTCCATGATGCAGTTTTCGCCCTGACCCCATACTTCATAAGAAGCTTCACAATTAAAAATATGATTGTTGCGGATGATAATATTTTAGTTATACGATACATATAATTCATTTTGTTAAAGAAATTTTACTAAGTAAACATGAACTCCATAACAGTATAAGGCTTTTCAAAATTATAATATTGTTAATTTACCCGAGTATTACGAAACAGCGGAATTGAGGGATCAAAAAAGTTTATTATTGTCAGGTTTATACCAACGTTGTACAAGCATACTCATGGCCAATGTTAGAATAAGTCTTTTCCATTAAATGCCATAATTTTTTTAAATAAAATATCTTCAACATCTCTACGCCCGTCAATAATAGTTATGATAACAACAGTTTTATCCTGAATTCTATACATAATCCGCCATGGAGATTCAATTACTTCACGGTACAGATTAATTTCAAACTGTTTAAATTCAGGAATGATTCTGCCTTTATACGGCATAGAAGATAATGAATCAGCTTTTCTTTTTATGTTTTGATAAACTTTCTTTGCGCTATTTTGATTTTCGACGGCGATATATTCAATAATTTCTAATAACTCATTTTTCGCAGAATCGACCCATATTACTTCGAATTGAGGTTTCATTTAATCCATTTATGCTTACTTTCAATTTCCGCAAAAATATCTTTTTGTTTGGCGATTTTTCCATTCTTAAATTCTTTTTCGCCAATAGCCAACAGTTTAAGCATCGTTAATGCCTTCTTCATGTTTTCAAAACTGTCCGGATCCAGAATTACGGCTTTTGCAATTCCGTTTTGAGTAACATACATAGGTCTTTTTGTGGAATTTACCGTAGAAAGAACCTCTGTTGTATTGGCTTTAACATATGAAATCGGTTTGATGTCCTGAATACTGTTCATAAAAACCTCAATGATACGACTAAATTATGTACATTATTTGGTTATGTCAAGTTCTAAATCAGGTAAAGAATTATGAAAAGATGAAGCAGCCAAAACTTCAGACCAACCCAATCCTGTATTGCACCCAGGCTTCATTTTTCAGCAAAAGATATATATTTAACATAGACCCAGCCAACATCACCGGAATCTGAAACTATTTTATACCAATAGAATTCATCACTTCCAATTTTCTCTTTTGATTCTGACTGCATAACAGAAATGATTTTTAATCTATTTGTGATTAAACCTTCAATTTTGCTTTTTGAACCCGGTTTATTTCTGATTCTTACAGATTCTCCATTTATTATTCCGATTTTACATTTTGTAAAATCAGGACCTTCAATCCGTTTTTGATTTTCAATTATTACATTATATTTATCAATACTGCCGTTATCTTTGATTATAATATAATCTTCTTTAATCGATTTAATTCTATATTTCTGTATCGATCCATTAATAAAATATATTTCAACATCTACGGTATTTCTATCAATTTGCTTAAATGATTTAAAATTCAAAGCGTGCAATCCTGCAAAATGAAATTTATCGCCAATCGGATCAATTATTGTAAAACTATTTACATAGGTATTAGATTTACCCCAGCCGAATTCTTTTACATCACAATCTTTACGGTTTCTCAGATTTCCGCAATAATCTGAATTATCCCAAATACCTGAAATCATTTTAAATATAGCAATATTAAAACCCGGAATATTTCTCGCATTTAACGGAATAGCGATTAGCAATAATATAATTATAATAAATCTTTTAATCATTTCATTATCCTTTTAGATAATTCATAAAAGAATTAGTCAGTTTATTTTTACTTATTATCAATCTTAATAAAAGTATTTGATTCACAATCATACTTATACACATATTTATTTTTATTTTTCGTTACCGGATCAACACTATAACCAATAATATAATTATTTCTACAGGGAGAATCATAAATAAAATTTTCATTTCCATATATATCTTCCGTATGATATGAGGAATCTTTATCAGGAGGATTCCGATCTATCTGTTTCTTATCAAACCGGTTATTATTCAAACCTAAAAATACATTTATAATTTCACTGCTTCCGCAACATCCGCCATCCCAACGAATTAAATCAGGAATATTATCGTCATTGATATTGCGGACAAGTAATTTGCTAAATCCCCATGTAAAAGCTGAATATATTTTTTCCCAATTATTCTTTTTCTTAATCAATACTTCATAGCGGGTTAAATCAGAAGGCAGCGCACCTTTTTGAATAAAATCATACTTTACTGTATAATATCCATTATAAATATCGATTACTGAAAATGTTTTATCTAAAAAGACATATTTATCATCAATAGCCATTTGCTTAACATTTTCCAAGAAAATATAATGAGATAATTCAATTTTATCATCCAATACATCAGTTAGATATGCATCAAAAACCCATCCCTTATTATTCAAATAATCCACATTTACCCAATTACCTTTGACTCCATCAATTATTAAAGATAACCGGCTTATCTCTTTAATTTCAACCTTAGCACCAAAAGGAATAATCTTAATAACTTTGCTGTCCAGATTCGCATCAAGACGCAAATTGAGACCGCTATTGGCGATAACATACTTGCTATTCTGATTTTCAGAGTGCAAAATACTACTGCTGGCAAAAAGACAAAATATTAGTAAAATAATACGATTCATTGGACCTCAAATAAACAGTTATTCATACTGACTCATATAATAATATAAGCAGCAATCCGCATAACATGTCAATTGGAATTCATTTTTTGCAGAATCGACCCATATTACTTAGTTGAAATATCGCTTAACTAAAGAGATCCATTATATCATCGCCTGAAAGCGACTTGAAAAATGACGCTTCTTCTGCAATCAAGTCATTGACCAGCGCGCGTTTTTTATCCTGAAGAGCTAATATTTTTTCTTCAATTGTGTCTTTAACGATCATGCGGAATGCTGTAACCTTTTTCGTCTGTCCGATGCGGTGAGCTCTGTCGACGGCCTGAGCTTCCAGCGCGGGGTTCCACCACGGATCAAATAATATGACGCAGTCGGCCGAGGTAAGATTGATTCCGACACCGCCGGCCTTTAAACTTAAAAGGAAAATATTGATATCAGGATTATTCTGAAATTTATCAATTTCTGCGCCGCGGTTTTTTGTAGATCCGTCAATGTACGAAAACGGCAGTTTTCTCTGTTCTATTTCTTCTTTGATTATATTAAGCGATTGAACGAACTGCGAAAATATCAACACTTTGCGCCCTTCCGAGACCAAGTCATCGAGCATGTCCTTAAGCATTTCAAATTTACATGACGAGACATTCTTAAACTGCTCTGAAGCAATAACCGGAAACAATGCTATCTGCCTTAACCTGAGAAGCGCTTCAAAAATTTCAATCGCGGATTTATCTTTTCCTTTTTCTTCAATAGTCTTTTTTATTTTTGTGCTGAATTCTTTACGCAGAGCTTCATAAGCCTTTTTCTGATCGACATCCATTTCGCTAATAACAGTAATCTCTTCTTTTTCCGGAAGTTCTTTAGCTACCATATCCTTTTTTCTTCTCAATATAAACGGAAAGATAATCGAGCGAAGTCTTGCGGCAGCGTCCTTGTTGCCGTATTTTTCAATCGGATTGGCATAATTTTTTTTAAAGCTGTCTTTATTGCCGAGAAGACCGGGGTTCAGAATATCAAACAGAGCCCAGAGTTCACCTGTATTATTTTCAATCGGCGTGCCGCTCAAAGCCAGCCGGTGTTTTGTCCTTATTTCTTTTACAGTTTTAAATGCCTGCGATGAAGCGTTTTTGACATTCTGCGATTCATCAAGCACCATAATGCTGAATTCCATATCAGAAAAAATACTCATATCAATCCGAAGCGTATGATAGCTTGTAATAATTATATCATTCGTAATTATTTCATCACGATCACTCTTTCTGAACTGCCCCAGATGCCGGATAAATTTTAACGAAGGAGTAAAGCGCTTAATTTCATTTTCCCAATTCGGCACTGTTGAAACAGGCACAATCAGAAGAGCCGGACGGAGTTTTTTTTCTTCCTTCATTTTTTGCAGCATAGCAAGAGTCTGCACAGTCTTTCCAAGCCCCATGTCATCGGCAAGACATCCGTTAAGCGAATGCTCGCGTAGAAAATTAAGCCAGTTATAACCTTCAGCCTGATAATCTCTCAGCTTTCCATTGAATTTCTGCGGAAGTGAATATTTTCCGATTCCGCTAACGGTTTTCAGTTTAGAATATATTGCTCTAATCTCTTCAACTTCCCGGTTTTTAGCGGATGAAGTTTCAGCGGATATCATTTCAATAGCAGGAAAATCAAGGCGGTTGATTTCAATTTCACCGCGGTTATTCATTCCGCGGTTTTGAAGCTGATTTATCTTTTCTATATCCTTCTCAGAAATATAAACATAAGAGTTCTTTGTTTTTAAGAAACCGCTTTTCAAAAGACTGTAATCTATTTCAATATCATGTTTGCTGTTTTCATCATCGACGTATTCGGCTTTTGCGCTGAACCAGTCAATCCCCGGCTGTATTCTGAAAGCTACTTTGCCGCCCGCACTTCTGATTTTAACGCCGTCTTTCTTTAGTCTTAAATTTATATCGGCATCAAATAATTTCTTTCCGCATGAAAATAAAAAATCATGCAGATTAACAGAAATATTTATTGAATCAGTCGGCGGAGAATAACGGTAAAAAGGCTGCTGATTTTTCAACACCTCTATACCGGCTTCATTGATTACAGCTTTAATATAATTGCTGATACTGTTTTCATAATCCATGTTACGTTCATAAACGGTAAAAGTATCGCCGGTTTGTTTCTGCACAGGATTCAGAATTATTTCCCGTCTATCATGCGGAAATTCTCTTCCATTATAATCGAAGAAAAGCTTTAAGGAACATGAATTGTAAGAATTTTCTATTTCAAGCAGCGGATTTCCGGAAGCTTTAATAACTTCGAGTTTTTCTGCCGTAAAATTTATTTTTATGTGTGATCCGGGATATTTTTGAGAATACTCCTTATAACTTTTAATTTCTCCGTAAACCGATTTGCCTGAAGTGCTTAGATGATTTTTTATAAAAGAATTCAACTCATAATTGCCTGTGCTGTAAAAATACTTACCCGATTCATCACGGCAGACAGTTGAATAACCGTCGGATTGAATTATAGTCAAAGGCGTAATCGAAGTTTTTCCATTAATGACAACACGAAGCTCAGGAATAAACTCAGGGCAATTTTTATAGAGAGAAGCGAGCTTAAACGAAATTTCAATTCCTTTAAACGGCATAAACTGTGTATCTGCTTTCTTGTTTGTGAAAGCATCAATAAAAGCTATTTTATTGACTCGCTTAAGATACGGGATAATTGACAAAACAGGAATTTCAATATTCTGAGCATACATCGGCATCATCAATAGAAGCTTAAGTTCATCATCGTTCAGCTGTTCGGTTATCTTGTGACGCTCATATTTTTCGGTTCGGCCGTAAGTGCCGTCTTTTTTCAAATATCTGCAGACGGGTTTTAACGCAATAAGATTAGAATCACTTTGACTGCGCCTGATTTCAAAAGCAACAGAAAATCTTTCATTCTCTTTCCGGGTTGCAAGATGTGCTTCATTCTTTAACTTATGATAATCAAAAGAAGCCGATGAATTGAGAGCTATTGTTGTTTTTCTGTCATCTGCAGGCTTTTCCGGAAGCACAGGAATTTTATCTGCATTGTAAATTTCACAAGCCCGCAGAAGAAGAGCAACTGCATGCTTGCAGTTTATTTCATAAGGACAATTGCATCTGCCGATACCTTTTTCCAAATCAAAGAATGTAATATACGGCTTACTCTCTGAGCCCTTCACTCTACCGGAAATATGATTCCCATATATTTCAGCATCAATAACATATCCCAACTTATAATAATTCAAGCCTCTATCATAAATCGTCTTATCAAATAAAGACTGTATTTTTTCGGGATTTAATTCATTTATGTTTAGTTTCAATTCAGTCACCGCACAAGATTGGTTTGTCTTCAATCTTTAAAATTATTTCATAATGTCAATAGATTCATTTTGAATTATTTCATCTTCGTTCAATGCAAAAATGTCAAACATTACAGCGACGGCGTCACCGCAATACGCCGACTTGATTATAAACGGCAGGAAACCTGACAATAATCCAACGGCAACAATACGGATTTCATTTCATTAATTCATCAAAAGTTACAAACCTCGTTTTTTTATTTTTTGATTTTTCCTCAAAAGATTCAATGATTTCCTTGTCTTTCATGTCTTCATACAATTCAAACAATGATTTTTTAAGAAGAGTTGATGAATCACAATGAAATTGATTTTTCAAATAGTTTAAAACTCTTTCTTCATTTTCGTTTAATCTAATTGATGTTACTGCCATAAATCATAAACCTCTTCTCTTTTACCTATATAGATAACATAGATATCATTATCATCGAAATAAAATATAGCTCTGAATTTACCTTTTCTCAATCTGAAATATTTTCTATCATAATTGCCTCTCATTTGCTTGATATCAAAAAGAGAGAGATCTTTTGTCAGATCAATTGACAAAAAAGCGTTATGCAATAAACGTAATACTTCTTTAGGGACATCACCCTTAGAAACTATTTTCTGAACTTCAGTACTATAATAGATCACGTAAACATTGTACTACAATAATGATATCAAGTCAATTCATTTTTTGATTTTCACATAACTCATCGAAAGTAATATAAACGGCAAATATTCAGCAACGAAGATATTTACTATTTCGCGAGCTTTTTCAAAGTATTAGAATGCTTTTTGTTGATTTTATCCAAAGAAGATGAGAGCCGTACAAGATGATTCGGTTCGCGTGCTTGCATCTATTTTTAAAGACGCAAGATCTTGCGTCTTTACGTAAGACACTTTTACTTTTCGACGGAGTCTATACCCGTACTGTCGGAACAATAAAATCTATTACATCGGCAAATCCAAAGGTAGAACACAAAGAGATAATTCTTTTTCGCCTGCTAAGCAATAAGTATATTTCTGGATCTTCGTAAAATCTTTATGTTCAGGATACACAAGGAACAGCCTTACTTCATGTTCAGAATCTGAAGGAAGCACCATCGCATAAGAAAGCAGTAGATACAAATCTCCCTGCGAAATACCGGACTTGCCGTCGGGATCATTTTCACTTTTTTATATTTTCACACAGCAAGAATTTATCTTTTCTAAACACGGCGCATCTTTTGATAAAAACACATAATCTCTTTCCAATGTCATCATCAGTTTCATTTGCTTTTAACTAATTTATTATTCTCCAAGACATATCTAATAGTTTCATTCTTAATTGTGATGTCTTTGTTTTTTTCTTCGCTATATTTTGTAATTATATTGCGAAAAATGATAAAGTTTTCCATTCCGTCTTTTTCTTTCGGGAAAATATACTTTTCATATGATGAACCGACACCGCCCTCTCCTCTAAAATTTTCAACTGCCATTAAGAATAACTGATCATTATTGATAATTATAATGTTTCTATTGTTACTTTCATAAGAAGACATTGCTAATAATTTCGAATTCAGAGATACCTTGATAACAGCTTGAATTGATTTATAACCCAAATTATCATAAAGATTCATTTCCAAATCCGGAATCTCCGAAGGTTTGGCGAAATAATTGATAACGAATGAAACATTCGAAATAACCTTTTGATTCGAAATTAATTTAACACCAGATATAAACCCTTCATTTTCCTTAAAACTGAATATCCCAAGAATTAATAAATTATTATTATAAATCTCACTTTTTTGAGACAGTAAACCGCCCCAGATATAACCTTGTTTCATTTGAGAATTTTGTTCATATTTAACTTTATACCAAAAATCATTGAACCCGTTTAACATATAGCTTTCGTTTGTTTTCTCAACAATATACATTTTATGACCGACAGGCAAGGCATCCTGAATTTTTGAATCAATCTGAGGATTAACCCGAACTCTGGCAACATCAACAAAAACGTATCTGATATCACCTTGATACTCACTAATTGATTGAGAAAAACTAAAACCGAAAAGCGAGAGAGACATTGAGAAAAGCATAAGTATTTTTTTCATAAGATCTCCGAATAATATTTTAGTAAACGTAAGGCTGCAAACGAAGAAGGGAGAATGGTTATTTTTCATTGTGAATCCGTTTAATTTATCTCATACAAATCATCTGTCGACCAATTAACAGGATTTTCAATAATGTATTTTTCTATTCTGTGTAATTCATCATTATTGCGGATTATATGGTCATGGAAACGTGCCTGCCATGAAAAATCAGGTAATAATTTTCGAATGTTGATGGTGCACGCGCGTTTGTATTGATTAATAATAACCCCCAGGCTGCCGGATTTCCAATTCGTATTTGTTCCCGGCGTACAGACGCCCAATTTGGGCGTCTGTACGCCGGGAACGATTGATATAATACCGTGAACGTGATTCGGCATGATAATCCATTCACCCAAAACCGCAAATTGAAAATGATTAGGTATTTCTGCCCAGCATTCATCGGCAATTTTACCAATTTCTGATAACACCATTTTACAATCACGAATATTTCCAAAATAATGTTTACGATTTCCGGTGCAGATGGTGACAAAATAATATGCTGCTGAAGAATAATCCCAATTCTTTAATCTCGCTGATTCAACGCGGTATTTATTTTTAAACAATGTCATTTGACCGAACCTTCAGAAATGATTTCGTCTTCATTCCTTAACCCCGACCTGCTTCGACTACGCTCAGCGCATCGCCTATTATGCTGTAGCACAGGCATTGCACCAAGCTTGTCGAAATGACGCACATAGGCGGTCTTTTAAAACACAATCTTCACATCCTCTTTATAGTTCTGCAAAGTTCCGTTAAGGCTCGCAGTCCAACCGTCAATGAATACTTTGCCGTTTTTAATAGCGTTAGAATAATCATCGCTGGTTATTTTTTCGCTGTTGGTTATGTAATAATGGTTTCCGATTTTATAAATGCTGTCTTTTACTACTACTTCGGGCACTTGTGTCGGCTCGTCTAAACCGACGGTAAAAATCATATTGTAAATACGGCTTAAAGCATCAGACTCATTAAAACTGATAGAAATCTGACCTTTGTCATCCGCTTCTAATTTTGGCGCAATAACACTGTCAAAAACCTTAAAGCCGATATCAGGCACTTGTCTTTTTCCGTCAAATAAATCCGGCTTGCTGTTTTCGTCTTCAAGTTCTTTGGCAATTTTTTCGCCTGCCCGTTTTAAACGTTCAATGGTAATGCTTGAAATTACAGGTGGTAATTTATTGTCAGTACAAAACTTATAAGCTGATTTATCTTCTTTGATTGGCTCGTCTATTTGGCACAAAATGAATTTACGATTGCCGCCGTCTTCAGCATTGAGCTGCATTACTGCGTGGGCGGTTGAGCCGGAACCTGCGAAATAATCTAGAACAATATCATTATCTGAGGTTACTTGTGAAAGTAAAACCGTTAGAAGAGAAACAGGTTTTGAAAAATCGAAAACATTTCCACCTAAAATTTCCTGAATTATCCTTGTAGCTTCAGAATTAAATCCAACTTTTTCTAACATTAATGATGAAAATGGATTACTAGTGCTTTTAAGCTCATTTTGAAAACGCTTTTGCATTGGACGTTTTGTGGTATCTTTTGGGAAAATTATTCTTCCTTCGCTAATCATTTTCGCCATTGATGCAGGGATAAATGCCCACACACGATTCGGATTATATGGATATACTTTGCCAGTAGATGGATCAATCAAATCATAAGCTTGATTAGGCCTCATAGACGCATTCATACCTACAGTCAAATTATCAGCCATCCAAGGACCTCTGGGATCATTATCAGGATTAGAATATTTTTCGAATTTCTTTTGTTCGCCAATGAAACAGTTGCCTAAATTTCGTTGATAACAAACAACATATTCGTGATCAGATGAAACATTATTATCAGCTAGGGCAGACATAACACGTCTCTGCCAAATAAATTGCGCAATAAAATTCTCCTCCCCGAACACATCATCACAAAGTAGTTTTAAGTTTGCTTGCTCATTATCATCAATGCTTATAAAAATGACTCCATCTTTGCTTAATAAATCTCTTGCCAGCAATAACCGAGGATACATAAAAGCAAGCCAACCATTGTGGCTCTTTTTTGTTTTAAAACTAAAGTCCATCCGGGCAAAATCGCTTTCGCTCAAATTTGCCAAACCTAAAACTTCTGCTTCTTCTTTATCAAATTTATCAGGATAAACAAATTCATCATTTGCTGTATTATACGGCGGATCTATGTATATGCATTTTATCTGACCTTTGTAATGGTTTTTCAGGATTTTCAAACTGTCTAAATTATCGCCTTTTAACACCAAGTTTTGTGTCGTGTCGATATTTTTACTCATTGCGGCATTTAGACGTAATTCTTTTTCAGTCTTTTGATAATATTTTCCTCTGGCAAAGTTTCTGCCTACAAAATTTAAGCCGTAACCGTTAACCTTTTCGTCAACTGGCAATCCGGCAACAGCTTTGAGTTCATTAAGATTTATTTCATTGTCTTTTAACACGCTTGGATAATGTTCTTTCAGAAAATTCAATAATTTGTTTTCGCTGTCTTTAGAGCCGGCAACGGTATATCCCGCTTGTATAAATTCCTGTTCTTTCATTGACTCATTTCTCCATTATCAATGCAGCT
>JAEWVM010000112.1 GCA_023396615.1 Spirochaetota bacterium
CAAGCGAACACGATTTTGCGATTGTGGCCGACGGCTTCGGAACTATAGACTCTTATGATTCTTCTCTCAAGCTGAAAGGAGAAGGAAAAGCTTTTCACGCTAAAGGTAAATCTGAATTCAGCGGACAAATTAAAATTAATTCAGTTGATACAGAAAATGAAGCTCCTTCAAATATAACAGAAATGCACATTGTAGATCAGGAAGAATTCGTATCGGCGGGAGATATTTTGGTAATATCTGAAAACGGCGGAACGCTTGCAAAATCTCACATCCCGTATAATAAATCAGTAGTCGGAATTGTTTCAGGAAATCCTTCTGTTATAATGAATGATTCAGGTGCAGATAAATCAGCTTATCCGGTTGCGCTCTATGGAACAGTTTTAGTCAAAATCGACGCGAGAATTTCACCGGTCAAACCCGGAGATTTTATCGTTACTTCTCCTACTCCAGGCTGCGGAATGAAGGGAACTGTTGATTCGTTTGAAAAAACAGGAAGTGTTATCGGTAAAGCTCTTACCGGACTTGAAGGCGGTGTCGGCACAATAAAAATGATTATCGCACGCTTCTGATAATTTAATTACAGCGCTATTCTGACAATTTTACCTTCAGAATTAGTTACAGTCGTTTTGTAGACAAGATTCTTAAATGTAAGCATCTTGTTTGCAAAATCTGCTGCATCCTGCTTTCTTACCCATAGAGTCATTGATTCGTTTTTTCCGCCGGATTTCCATTTCATTCCTATTACTATTCCTTTCACGGCTTTTTCATTCATGACATCTTCAAGCAATCCGTAAAAAGAAAGAATATTCTCATAATACCGCTGAATCATAAGCCGGGCGTTATCCTCATAAGAATTCGCGGATGAAGCGATTGCAGAATCTGGATAAAAATCAAAACCAAAATATAGATCCTCTCTATCCGATAGTTTTTTATCAAAATAAAATCCGACTGACCTTTCAGCAAGTTCGAGCTTATGATCAACAACTGCATATTTCGAAAAACCTTTGAGGACTTTAGCATATTTGGTGTGATATATTTTTCCGGATGAAGTATAGCTTAAAACATCAACAAGATATTTATCATAATTGATTTCATTGTCGGGGGCATAATTTGTCAGATTTGTTTTCGTACTCGGGCTTGACGCACACATGGCAAGCAAAACAGCTGATACGATAAGAACAAGACTTCTGATTTTCATAAAAACCTCCGAATAACTCACATATACTCCTACTGCCGTACACGGCGCTTGCAAACATTTTTTTAAATTATTAGAAAAATGAAATTGCCTGCATACTTAGTCTAATATTATCTGAAATTATGAAAAAAGCAATTCTCATTTTAATTATTCTAATTTCAGCCTGCAGCGGAACACCGACGGTTTTGCCGTCCGAATCTCCAGGAAATGTAAGATTAGGGATAGATATGTTCACGGCATTCTACGCTTCCGAATATAAGAATAAAAACATATGTCTGGTTACAAATCATTCGGGTTTTGATTCTTCGATGAAGCGCAATCTTGAAAGCCTCAGAAAATGCGGTCTTGTTATTTCCGAAATTCTTGCTCCGGAGCACGGCCTCTCAGGCTTTGATGAGGACTACTCATCTCAAAAATCTTATCACGATGACAAACTCAAATTAACCATACATAATATGCATAACTACAATGCGAATGAACTCAAAGTTCTGCTTACCGGATTTGATGCCGTCATTTTCGATATTCAGGATCTGGGAATGCGTTGTTATACCTATATTTCAAATCTCAGGGAAATAATAGAAGCTCTAAACGGTTCAAACACAAGACTTGTAGTCCTTGACCGGCCTAATCCACTCGCGCCTTTCGGTGTATCCGGCTTTGATCTTAATGAAAAATTCAAATCAAGACATGTAGCTTCGTTTCCGGCACCTTTATTCTATTCTCTCACAATTGGAGAAGCCGCTTTATATTATAAGGCAAAAAGAAATCTATCGACTGATATCTTTGTAGTAAAAATGAAAAATTACAGGAAACAGATGTTTTTTGATTCCATGAACATAGCGTGGATACCTCCATCGCCTAATCTTCCTTCATACCGTTCAGCTGTAAATTATGCGGCATTAATTCATCTCGAAGCAACTAACATCTCCGTCGGGCGCGGAACAACCAAACCTTTTGAATATATCGGCGCTCCATGGATCAATCCGGACTTACTTGCAGAAAAACTAAATTCATTGAACTTTAAAAATTTTATTTTCAAACCGGTTTACTTTGAACCGAAGTATCTCGTAAGCAAAAACCAGGTTTGCGGAGGAGTTCATGTTATTTATAAAGGCGGTTATTTTGATCCCAATGAAATATCATTTGAAATATTAAAAGCTCTTTTTGAACTTTATCCTGATAATATGAGATGGTTATCTTACAATGAACGTTATCATGTAGATCACCTTGCAGGTACTGATATTTTCAGAAAACATGTAGATAAAAAAAGTTCATTCAAACAGCTTAGCAGAGAGATGGAAGTTTCTCAAAAAAGTTTCTATTCGTCGATGAGAAAATATCTGCTTTATTGATTAAGCCGATGCCCTTTCCTTCAGTTTCTCAATCGGGAGAGAAAGAATGACCGTCGTATCCATTGCGGCAATAATCTGAATAGTGTTATAAGGAATGAGGCCGATGTCAGAAAGATAACTGTCTATAGTTGCGTAACCAAGTCCAAAACCCGACTCGCTTGTATCTAGATTATTCAGAAAAAATTCCTGCTGTCTGTTTTCTTCTACACATAATTTAAATTCATCGCGTTTAGCGTAAATTCTTCTCAAATCCGTTTCAAGAATCGGTGAAGTATTTGTAACTTCAATATAAATATAATCTTCATCCAGGTCATATTTCACCAATACATCAATACTTCGTTTTTTCATTTCGTGGCGTATCATATTGATTTTCTTTAGACCTTTTAAGGTATTGAATTCTTCATCAGTATAATCGCGCTTCTGATCATATATTTTATTCTTAATACGAATCTGAATTGCTTCTTCATTGAGGACTTCGCGGACAAAATTAGATATCTTTTCAATTTTTAGAATCTTTTCGGCTTCACGGTCATATTCTGATTTATTCTTAACGATAAGCTCAACCATATCCTTGATCTTTTCATCGGAATAATCAGGATTTTCTTTTTTGAGTTTCTTTTCAAGTTGATCAATAATGAGAAGATATTTATAATTAGCTTTTACTGCATTTTTAATAAGCTCGTCAACACATGAATAAACTTCACGAAACACATCTTTTATGCCTGCTGTTTCAAAAAGATATTCACCGATCTTAAGGAGATCTTCTCTTGTTCTTTTGGAATATGCCTGAACCTGTCCGGTGATTTTCTTGCGTTCCATAAGTCTCCGCGATCAATTCTTGATTATACAATACGTTAACTCTAAGCTATTTACGCGTATAAATTATGCAAGAAAAATTCAAAATCACATTTGCAGATAATTCATATACTTGCGAATTTCATCGGGCATATTTCCGTTTTCGTCAGTATACTTTCTGAACTTACGTTCAAAAGTATCAAATGTTCTTTTTCTTATATTCTTAAACCTGTTGGCGGATTCCATAAAAGCAGGCATTCTTTCCAAACGTTCACGAATATCTTTCTTAAACGGCACATATCTATAAAAAAGATCACGGCTGACATTGTTCATTTTCATTATTCCGTTCTTTTCAAAACGAACCCAGAGAATATAATCCTCTGCAAACAATTCCCTTATATTATTTCTATGACTTCTAAGCCTTTCAAGAATCTTTTCTTTTGATTCAACCGAGAGTTTGCTGTTCTTTTTATAAAACTGAACATAGTCCTGATAAGCACCTGTTAGACCGCCCTCAACAGGGTCAGCCCACATCCCGCCTTTCATGGTCCTGAGAATTTCCCATCTGAAAACGGCTATTGAATGAGCGAGTGATTTTACAATATCACCGACAAACATTGCAGGCACGACAATACGAGCACGGCTTCTTTTATTGATGCCGACAAGCTCCTGCCACATCATTGTTTTCATTCCGAAAACCGGAAGTATGATGATATGAGGAAGAACTTCTTCTTCGATAACTTCACGGGCATCACCGAGTTTCAAAACAGTTTCTCTAAAAAATGCCGAATAATCAGTATCTATCAATTCTTTGATAACAGCTTCTATTTTTGCCTTGGTCATGATGCAGTTTTCAATATTTCCCTTAACTAGAAAATTGTTGAATATTGGAAAAGCCGTTGAAATTGAACCCGAACATACAATGGAAGTCTGAAAAATTCTGTTAGAAATTTCAAAGGTTACCTGTTTAATAGGATCATTCAAATCATCCATCGGATCAGGGCCTTTCCTGGACGAAGTCTTTGATAACTCACGTAGATACGCTTCATAACTCTGACCCATTTCCGTCATTGAAGGCGGCTCTTCCTTATTCCATATCTTTGTTAGAAACTCTTCTTCTGTTATAATCGAAAGATCACCTGAGTTAAAATTTTCGACAGCATACTGATGCATAATCATAATCTGATCAGGATCAGCAACATTCTCGTCGATAAAACCATACCTGAACATAAGCTTAACAGGCGCAGGAATATTCTTCGTACTTTTTGCACGGACAAAAACAGTAGTAAAAATATCCCAATACAGCCTTGAAATAGAACGTCTGACTTTACGCGGCTGATCTTCTCCGCTCATCGGATCCGGAAGCCTTTTAAACTCATTCCAAGCCTTTATAAAATTCTGCTGTTGTTCATATCCGATAACTCCGAATTCAAGAATCTGCTGAAGAGAATTTTCATATAACTTAAGTATATTAGAATCCATCTGACGTGAAATCTGAGGTTGTGCGGACTGACGCGGAACTTCTGACGTCAAAACCGGAGCAGGCTGAGAAACATTTGATTTTGACAACTGCTCGAATGCTTTTTTAATTTTAACGATTCCCGGATAAGTCTCCTGAGATTTTTTTCCTGTAAGTTCATCATACATAGAATAAAATTTCTGGCATACGGAATTAAACTGTTTCAAAAAATCCGGTGAAAGACGTCCTGATGTCGCCCAATCTTTTAAGCTTCCCTCTTCCATAACCGAAGAAAGAGAATCCTTATCGCAAAAAACGGCTTTCATCTTTGCATCAATCAACCCGGCGATTTCATAATTTCTATCAAGAATCGATAGCATTATCTTCTGAACTGTATCAAACATAAAAGACGGAATTCCCGGATCGCACTTAATCACATGGGCGAAAACAGTTTTATTTATCTTAAGAAAACGCTTGAGAAATGAATAAAGATCCTTGTTAAGAAGAACATCTACAGATTCTCCCGGTGCATCATAAGAAACCTGAAATTTTTCGGCATTATCGGTAATCATCCAATTCGGTGATATCGAAGGCGGAAATCCGCCTGACGAACGCAAATTTTCAACAATATCATCAGCTCTCTGCTGAAGCTCGCGCGGCAAAGGTCTTGCCGATAATTCACAGTGTAAAGCGGTCATATTATCTACAAAACGGCTTAAAGCCTGATAATGCTTCAGATACTTCGCCATATCTGCATATGCAACTTCCATTCTTTTAAACATGCAGACGAGCATATTGATACTTTCACCCTGATCTTTTGATGAGAGTTCTGCGAATCCTCCGGCGGGAAGCTGTCTTTTCTGTATGGAACATGGAGTCAAAGCTCTTACTGTTTTTCCCGGATAAGGCATCAAAATGGTGGATTCTGAAATAAGACTTACTCTTCTTGAATGAGAAAGAATTATAGTTTTATCAAGACCGTTATATTCACTTCCGGCGGCAAGAATTTCTACAGTTCCGGACTCAAGATATGCATTATAATTGTATTTCTCACCCTGCAGAAATATGATTCCGCCCGATTCGATTTTCTCACTTCCAGATACAGCCATCTTTCCCTGCCGGTTAGCGGATGAATTCCGCAATTAGATTATATAATGACGCAAAAACAGTTTCTCTAATTATTATCGGAAGAATTGCCGCCAGTTTTTATTTTTTCGAGAAATTCTTCCATTTCAGTCGGCAATAGATAGTTCTTTTTATTATTGCATTCCTTACAAGCTGGCACGATGTTTATACGCTCGGTTTTTCCTCCGCGGGATAAAGGGACTACATGATCCATGGTAAGCTCTTCCGGCTTAAAAACACCTCCGCAATAGTGGCATTTCCCGATAGATATCTTTTTACGCCACCAAGAAGTAGATCTAAGGTCTCTGGCTTTTGACTTCTCATGACTTTTTTCTTCCACACTGAATGAGTAAACAGGTTTTTCTCTGCTCCAGCGTTTTTCATCCTTTCGGCCCATCAGCTGAAAAAATCCCCCTCAATAAGCCTCATTCCGTTTATAAATTCCACCGCAGTCATAACTTTTTTGTTTTCCGGCTGAATTTCAATAATTTCAACTGCAGAATTTACAGTTTTTACAAAAAGGCGCTTTTTCCCGACACGAAAAATCTCTCCTGCTGAAAGATCGGGAATTTCCGTCTCTTTACAGACTGCAGTCTTCCATATTTTGATATGTTTTTCGCGAAAAGTGCACCAGGCACCCGGTTTCGGATTAAGCGCCCTGACGAGATTATGGATTTCCTCAGAATTAGAAGAAAAATCAATTCTTGCAATATCTTTCGTTATTTTTCCGCAATAAGTCGCAGCTGAATGATCCTGCTTAAGGGGTACGGCCTTTCCAGAATCAAGAAGATCTATAGCCTCAGATACACATTCGCAGGCAAACGGAATTATTTTTGAATACAGTTCTCCTGCTGTGATATTTTCATCAATTGCAAATTTTTTCTGAATAACGAGATCTCCGGAATCCAGTTTTTCATCAATCAGCTGAACAGATATTCCGGATTCCGTTTCTCCCTTAATAAGCGCCCATTGAACCGGAGCGGCACCGCGGTATTTCGGCAGAAGGGATGGATGCATATTGATTGTACCGAGACGCGGCATTGAAAAAATATTCCGGGGAATAAGATGACCATACGCAACAACTACAAAAATATCTGCATTGTATTTCATCAGTGTTTTTTCAAACTCGGGATCTTTCAGATTATCCGGTTGAAATACATCAATACATTCTTCTTCTGCACATTCTTTGACAGGTGTACAACAAACTTTCAGGTTTCGCCCCTGAGCCTTATCTGAACTTGTTACAGTAAAAACTGTTTCATACTTGCCGCAAATGCTTGAAAGACATTGTCTGGCAATATCCGGAGTACCGAAAAATCCGACTTTTATCATGCTTTGTTCAACTTCTTAATCTTTTTAAGTTCTTTGCTAAATTCTTTTTTGATATAATCTTCAATACGGTCAATGAAAAGAACACCTCTAAGATGGTCGATTTCATGCTGAAGAACCCTTGCATAAAATGAATCAGCTTCAAATTCAATTTCATTTCCTTTAATATCAACAGCCTTGACTTTTATATCAGACGGTCGCTGAACTTCCGCCCAAATTCCAGGCACAGAAAGACAACCTTCTTCATAAAGGACTAAATCTGCAGAAGCTAGTTCAATCTTCGGATTAATTAGAGCAATTTTCATTTTTTGCTCAGTATGAGAAATATCTATCGTTATTATATTTTTATTTATACCTATCTGAGGAGCTGCCAGACCTACCCCATTAGATTTTTTCATTATGATAAACATTTCATTAATAAGATCAACTATATCAGAATCGACATTTTTAACATCTTCTGAATTTTTCTTAAGAATGTCGCTTCCATAATAAACCAGTGAATGACTCATGTTCCTCTTCATCTTAATTAAATACCGAGTTTTGCCAGATAATCACAAACTGCATTGACAGTTTCAAATATTTTAGGGTGCGAAACCTCATATTTTCTCGCTGACTCAAAAAGTCCTTTCCTTGATATATCCGCCAATTCGGTGTTTTTATTTGTCTTTGCAGCTTCATGTGCGCTTACAGCCGCAAAATTAATTACGCTCTCTGTATCATCTTTTTCCTTATCATATACCAGTGCAAGTTCTTTCTTTAAATCTCCGACAAGTTTTATTAAATCAGTTTTTTGTTTGTCAGAAAGAGATTTTGAAGAAGTTAAAGTTTTTTCAATTTTTTCAACAGTATTATTCAGCATAATTACCTCTTATTCAATTTAACTCCTGATGAATCCGCAGTCAATTTTTTTATTTACAATAAAAGCAGCAAAAATATCCTCAATACTGACAGGATAATTCATAATGAAGAATGTAATTTGCGAATATTTTAAAGATAAAAACAACAAAATACTGATTATCGAACACAAAAAGAAAAACAATATTCTTTACGATTGGCCGAAAGTCCGTTTTCCAATGCGGATAACACTGAATTATTTAATTATAAAGTTTAACAAAATAGCTCCGCTCTGGCTGAAAATATTTACAATGCGTCATATTCTCGGGGTAAAAATCGGCAAAAATGTAGCTCTTGCACCTGAAGCCGAAATTGACCCTTTTTATCCGGAATTAATCGAAATTGAAGATAATGCTGTAATTGGAATGGACTCATATATCCTTACTCATGAATTTATGCAGGGAGCATTCCGTTTTGCCCGGGTAAAAATATGCAAAGGAGCACTTATCAGCGCTTTCTGCACTATCCGTTCCGGAGTTACGATAGGAGAAGGATCTCAAGTAGCGATGTGCTCATTCGTAAACAAGGACATTCCGCCTCATGAACTATGGGGAGGAATTCCTGCCAGAAAAATTAAATCTCTCAAAAAGATTAAAAAGAAAAGATAACTATTTTAATTCTTTTTTTATTCTTTTTTCTATTTCATCAGCAGTGGAAGAAGATAAATACGGCTTAATCATTGTAAAATAGTTATGAATAAATCCTTTCACTGTTTTTTCATTAACTTCTATTCCGGCAGAAAAAAGATGACACAGCCAGAATTCAGTAAGAACAATTCCGCTCTGAAGAACATTTTTCAAATCCTTTGGATCAAACTTAAATGATGATTTTGACGATTTTATAATAGATTCGGCCATTCCGTCAATAAGAGGAATCAGCGTTGAAATATTGCGTGCATGCATAGTTGCAAGCGCCTTATCCCGACGTAAAAGTGCAGGAAGATCAAGATAGAAAAAACGATACTTGTAATAAATATCTGCATGAGCAAGGAGCATATTAACAAATGCCTCGGCAATATTCTTCTCGGATGAAAAAGAAAAAGTATCACGAAAATCACCTATCATATCACGGTGAATTTCTCTAATTATAGATTCTTTATTTTTATAATGGTAATAAAGATTTCCGGGTGAAATTCCCATCTCTTCAGATATATGGTTTGTAGTAATTGAACAAACCCCTTTATCATTAAAAAGTTTCAGAGCAGCAAGTTTTATATTTCCTTTTGTATCCTTCATGATCACCCCCGAGATTTTAAATTTATCAAATAATTACTTTTATAATCAATTTTTAAAATCTTCTTAACAATTTTATACTGTATCAATAAAAAAGTCAAAAATATTAATTAAATATAGATTAACAAATCTAAAATAAAAATCAATAACTTGTTAGCCTTTTTTACGTTGAATATCTGAATAATTGCCAAACAAATATTTGGATTTGATGCAAACGATTTCATAACTCTAAATTAATTAATGAAATTCTTGATTATGTTATAAATATTTCAATTAACAAAAAAAAAGACCGAAAAAATCGGTCTTTTTTTAATTAAATTAATTATAAAATTACTTTTTTTCAACTAATTCAATAATAGCTTTTTCAGCGGCATCGCCGGGACGTTTGCCGATTAGAAAAATTCTAGTGTATCCGCCTTTGCGATCCTTATTTCTAACAGCTATATCATCAAATAATTTTGCAACTGCATCTTCATCTTTGATGAATTTCATTACAGTTCTTCTTTTATGAAGTTTCATCTCAGGAGTAGATTTTTCTTCTCCTGCTTTTTTTGCTTTTGTTATAAGTTTCTCGGAGAAACTTTTTAAAACTTTTGCCTTATCTTTTGTCGTAATAATTGATTCGTTCATAAAAAGGGATGTTGCCATATTTGAAAACATAGCTTTTCTATGCGAATGTGTTTTACTAAGCTGTTTAGTTTTATTCTGATGTCTCATATTTTCCTCTTTCGATTAATCCTTCAAACCAAGACTCAAATGCATATTTTCGAGTTTGCCTTTAACTTCTTTTAGAACCTGGTCGCTATAATGCTTTGATTTTCTAAGCTCATCTTCAGTTTTGCGGACTAAATGCTCAAGAGTATGAACATCTAGAGACTTGAGCATATTATATGAGCGTACGGAAAATTCAAGATCATCTATAGATTTGCTAAGAGTTACTTTTAATTTCTCGTAATTTTCATCAACTACTTCTTCAGCATCCTCAACCTGTTCTTCGAAGTTGATAAAAAGAGTCATATGATCTTTTATCATTTTCGCAGCCTGAGCTAGAGCATCATCAGGCTTAATCGATCCGTCAGTCCATATTTCAAGAATGAGTTTATCATAATCGGTTCTCTGACCGACACGTGTATCAACAACACTTACATTAACTTTCTGAATTGGAGTAAATATTGCATCGATTGCAATTACACCGATAACATCAATGGAATTTTTGCTGATTTCACTAGGTATATAACCGCGGCCTTTCTCAACCTGAACTTCAATATCTATTTTCCCGTCAGCATCAAGATTTGCAATTACCAAATCCGGATTAAGTACTGATATTTCAGAATCAACATCAAAATCAGCTGCAGTAAGCTGTCCAGGACCTTCTTTAATTACATGAAGAACTTTGTGAAGCTCACCTTCATATTTAAAACGTACTTTCTTTAAATTAAGAATTATACGAGTTACATCTTCAAAAATACCCGGAATAGTCGCAAATTCATGAGATACACCTTCAATTTTTACAGCAGTAATAGCTGTACCTTCTATTGAAGATAGAAGAACTCTGCGAAGAGAATTTCCAACAGTGATACCGTAACCTTTTTCAAATGGTTCAGCTATAAACTTACCATAATTGGCATTTACTTCATCGTGCTGGAATTCAATTTTATTAGGGCGTTTAAAACCTTTTAATAGGCTTTTCATCATTTCCTCCAGAAAATTTTGAGATCAATGATTCCAATTTTACTTAGAATAAAGCTCTACAACCAACTGTTCATTGCAAGCAAGAGTAATATCTTCCCGCTTCGGAACACGTACTACTTTTCCGGATTTAGCGTCATAATCAACTTCAAGCCATTCAGGCTTAGAATTAGTAGCTTTAGACAATTTAATTGCCTCAGCAAGATGAGCATTATTGCTAAAATCCCCCGCCAAAGAAACAACAGTGTTTTCCTTTGTGCGATACGATGATATGTCAACTTTCTTACCATTTACCATAACATGTCCATGCTGAACAAGCTGACGAGCCTGCATTCTTGACGAAGCAAATCCCATACGGTAAACTACGTTATCAAGACGTCTTTCAAGAAGGGAAAGAAGATTTTCACCAGTCTTACCCGACATATTCTGAGCTTCATCATAATTTAATCTGAACTGTTTTTCAAGAACACCGTAACTTTTTCTGATCTTCTGTTTTTCTCTCAAGTGTTCACAGTAATCAGAAATTTTACCTTTCTTTTTACGCTGTGGACCTGGAGCACTTTTCTTTCTTTTGATGGAACATTTCTCAGTCAGACATCTCTGACCTTTCAACATTAAAGGAGTTCCTTCTCTTCTGCATATTTTACAAACTGGACCGGTATATTTAGCCATATTATTCTCCGACTAGACTCTTCTTCTTTTTCTTGGTCTGCAACCATTATGAGGAATAGGTGTAATATCAATTATTCTTGAAACTTCGATACCGGTCTGCATTAGTGATCTTATAGCAGATTCTCTTCCGATACCGGGACCTTTAACATAAACTTCAACTGATTTTACATGTGCATTATCGATTGCTTTCTGAGCAGCAGTCTTTGCAGCCATCTGAGCAGCAAAAGGAGTAGATTTTCTTGATCCTTTAAAACCTTCTCCGCCAGCAGATGCCCAAGCAACAACATTACCCTGCATATCAGTTATTGAAATTATAGTATTATTATAAGTTGCCTGAATAAAAGCCTTCCCTATAGGGGAATTTTTTTTATCTTTCTTTTTAACCTTCTGATTCACTTCAGTCTCCTATGTGATAAAGCTTATTTTACTGCCGATTTTGGCGCAAAAGCTGCTTTTCTGTTTTTCTTTCTTGTACGTGCGTTATTTTTGGTATTCTGTCCTCTTACAGGAAGACCTCTTTTATGACGGAGACCTCTGTAACAGTTAATATCCATCAGACGCTTAATATTGAGAGAAACTTCAGTTCTGAGATCACCCTCAACCTTAGTTGTCTTTTCAATTTCTTTTCTTAAATTATTTACATCTTCTTCAGAAAGATCTTTTGCACGTACATTTGAATCAATTTTAAGGGCAGAAAGAACTTTTTTAGCCGTAGAATTACCTACGCCGTAAATATAAGTCAATGCTACTTCAATTCTCTTATTATTAGGTAAATCAACACCCGCTATTCTCGCCATTTTATTACTCCTTATTTCCCAGGTGACCTTAATTTCTGTCTTTGCTTATGCCTTGGATTCTCGCAAATTACGCGAAGAACACCATGTCTTTTGATGATTTTACAATCGGTACAAATCTTTTTCACAGATACTCTAACTTTCATTGAACAAATCCTATATATTTATTTTGACCTGTAAGTTATTCTGCCGCGTGTGAGATCATAGGGCGATAACGCTACAGTTACTTTGTCGCCGGGTAAAATACGAATATAATGCATTCTCATCTTTCCCGATATATGAGCAAGGACAACATGATCGTTTTCCAGCTTTACCTTAAACATTGCGTTCGGCAATGTATCAATAACTATTCCTTCTACCTCAATTGCTTCTTCTTTTGACATTAATTAAAACTTTTTCCCTGTGTTAATACTTTCGCTTTTCCGTCAACTATTGCAACAGTATGCTCAAAATGAGCGGAATACGAACTATCCGAAGTCCTGACTGTCCAACCATCACGTTCCAGCTTAACTCTATGAGTCCCGGCATTTATCATCGGCTCTATCGCAAATACCATTCCGTTTCTAATTTTAGGCCCGGCTCCGGGACTTCCATAATTAGGAATTGAAGGCTCTTCATGAAGATTTCTTCCAATTCCATGACCGGTATATTCTCTTACAGCAGTAAAGCCGAATTCAGAAACATGAGATTCTACTGCATATGATATATCAGAAACACGGTTACCAACAACAGCTGCCGATATTCCCTTATATAAGGCTTCACGAGTTTTATCAACAAGTAAAGCTGTCTTATCATCAACCTTTCCGACCATTAGAGTTCTTGCAGAATCCCCATAGTAGCCTTCGTATAAAACACCAAAATCAAGACCGATTATATCACCGGCTTTTAAAACACAGCTTTTCGAAGGTATTCCATGAACTACAACATCGTTCACAGAAGTACAAATAGCGCCAGGATACCCTCTATAACCAAGAAAAGCAGGTTCCGCCGAAAACTTAGAAGACAACTTCTGTGCAAAATCGTCAATTTCAGCGGTTGTTATACCTTCTTTTATTATATACTCTATCTCGTCAAGAATATTTGCCGTAATCCCGCAAGCTTTCGATATTTTTTCAATCTCCGGCTCATTATACAGATGAATACCCAAATTACTGTCTTCTACTCTTAATTTTCATATTCTTAAAGAACCCGTCATAATGTCTCATTATAAGATGAGACTCAAGATTTTTTAAGGTATCAAGCGCAACACCAACAATGATCAATAAAGAAGTTCCGCCGAACATGAAAGCCATCTCTGCAGATATTTCATCCGGCCACATCTTAAGAATAAAATCCGGAATCAAAGCAATAAATGCAAGAAAAAGAGATCCGGACAAAGTCAACCTATAAAGAACATTCGAAAGATATTCAGTAGTTGAACTTCCAGGTCTAAGGCCTGGTATAAAACCCTGACGTTTTTTTAAAGCATCAGCAACATCTGCAGGGTTAAACGTTATTGGAGCATAAAAGAAACAGAAAAATACTAATAACGCTGTATAAGTCAGATAATAAGGAATCTGTCCAGGTGATAGATAAAAAAGAACCGTACTCAATATTCCCGATTTATCAATAGAAAACATTTGGGATAACTGTGAAGGAAACTGCATTATTGCCACAGCAAAAATGATCGGAATAACACCGGCAGCATTAACAGGAATAGGCAGATTCTGGGCAGCTGCAGAAACGGAACGTCCCTGTATCTGACGTGCTCCATACTGTACAGGAATATTTCTTCTTCCAAGAGTGAGTAGAATCGAAGCCGCTACAACACCGAAAAACATAACTACTAGAATCATTGCGACAATAGGCTCACCTTTGCTGAAAATCTTCTGCATTGTCTGAGCGATAGCCGCAGGAAAGCGTACAATGATACCCGCATATATGATCATGGAGATACCGTTTCCGATACCTTTTTCTGTAATCTGTTCACCTAGCCACATGAGAACCATGGTGCCTGTTGTAATTGTTATAGAGCAAAGAATGAAGAAAAATACAGTACTTCCGCCCGAAACGATTTCAATTCCCTGATCATGACCAAGGCCTTGAAGCATTCGTGCAATAAAAACAGACTGAAAAAGACAAAGTACAACAGTAAAATACTTAGTATACTTCTGAATTTTTTTCTGTCCTTCACTGCCTTCTTTCTTTAATTTTTCAAAATAAGGAAAAACAATTGTAAGGAGCTGCATTATAATAGACGCAGAGATATAAGGCATGATTCCTAAAGAGAAAACGGTAAAACGTTTAAAAGCGCCGCCAGCAAACATGTCAAAATAATTAACTACAGTTCCAGCCGCACCTTTAAATGAATCAAAAACCTGATTAAGCGCTTCAACGTCAATCCCCGGAATCGGAATATGAGCTCCAAGTCTGTAAACAACGAGTATCCAAAGCGTAAATAGAACTCTGTTTCGAATATCTTTCGCTTTGAATATGTTAGTGATTACATTTGCCATTGATATACTCGCCTATTATTTTTTGTTGATCTGAACTTTTCCGCCGGCTTTTTCGATTTTTTCTTTTGCCGAAGCAGAAAAAGCATCCGCTGTTATATTCAAAGAAACTTTAATCTCGCCGCCGCCGAGAATTTTAACCGGCATATCTTTTGAAGATACAATTGATTTCTGATATAATGTATCAACAGTTACATCACCTGATAAGCCTTCAAGGTCAGCCAGATTAACAACCTGAAATTCTACTTTGAAAGGATAATTAGTAAAACCCCTTTTCGGGATTCTTCTCTGAATCGGCATCTGTCCGCCTTCAAACCATGCGCGATGACCGCTACCGGCTCTTGACAACTGACCGTTCTGCCCTCTACAGCAAGTCTTACCGTGTCCGCTTCCCGGACCTCTTCCGACACGCTTTCTATTTTTAACCGAATCAGGTTTTGCTATCTGATATCTTTCCATATTAAATCACCAATTTTTATTTTTCTGTCACTTGAACAAGGTGTGCAACCTTGGTAATCATTCCGCGAATTACGCCATTGTCATCATGTTCTCTTTCTGCACTTATTTTTCTAAGTCCGAGAGCATGAAGAGTTTTTCTCTGCATAGGTTTCGCTTTAATTTCACTTTTTATCTGTTTTACTAACAACTTCTTAGCCATAATTTACCTTACGCTTCCCAAAGTTTATTTATGGTGACTTCTCTCAAATCAGCCATATCTTTTAGGCTTTTTAACTTCAAAAGTCCGTCAAGAGTCGCTTTTACAACATTTACCGGATTTCTTGATCCGAGAGATTTAGCAAGAATATCGGCAACACCGGCTTTTTCAACCACCGATCTTACATTAGAACCGGCAATCAAACCTGTACCTGGAGTAGCAGGTTTAAGGATAACCGTTGATGATTTATAAACACCAACAACCTCGTGAGGAATAGTGTTTTTATTAAGTCTGACAGAATAAAGATTCTTTTTTCCGTCTTCAACACTTTTCTTGATAGCGTCAGGAACTTCATTCGCTTTACCGAATCCGATTCCAACATTACCTTTTCCGTCACCGACAACTGCAAGGGCGCTGAAAGAAAATCTTCTACCGCCTTTTACAACCTTCGCAACACGGTTAATAAAAACAACCTTTTCCGAGAGTTCAAGCTCTGCCGGTTTAACTTTTTTGCTTTTGAACATCATTGACTTCATTTGATTATCCTTAAAATTCTAGTCCGTTTTCTCTTGCCGAATCAGCGAAAGATTTAATCTTTCCATGATAAAGGAACCCGTTTCTATCAAAAACAACCTTAACAACGCCGGCTGCTTTTGCTTTTTCTGCCAATTTCTGACCTAG
>JAEWVM010000146.1 GCA_023396615.1 Spirochaetota bacterium
GTTGCGTTTCTTCTTGAGAAGTTTAATCAGCCGGTGCTTGTTGAAGAATATCTTCCGGGAAGGGAATTTACCGTGGGAATAACCGGAACCGGTAAAAACGCCGAAGTTATCGGCGGAATGGAAATTCTTTTTGAAAAAGGTGTGGAAGAATCATATTCTTACGAAAATAAAGCTAATTATAAAAGCAATATAAGATATTCCCTCATAAAAGATCCCATTGAACAGAAAGTTTATTCGCTCGCACTTGACGCATGGCGTGCATTGGAGTGCCGTGACGGAGGACGCATTGATATCAGATGCGACGCGTCTGGCAGACCTAATTTTATTGAGGTGAATCCGCTTGCCGGACTGAATCCTGATGATTCCGATCTTCCGATAATTTGCCGTATGAACGGTATTTCTTATAATGAACTTATATCTAAAATTATTAATTCGGCAATTTCTAGAAAGGTGAACAGATGAAGGCTTTGATAGTTCACGATTCGGCCGACTCTTTCGATAATCCCGATGTCGCAGATACCTTTGAGCAGATTGAAAGTGTTTCTGCGGCTCTTGCTGAACTTTCAATCGAAAGTTCAATACTTCCGTTTTCTCTTGATATCCCCTCAGTTAGAGAAAATCTTATGCATGAGAGGTTTGATTTCATTTTCAATCTTGTAGAATCTGTTGAGGGAAGGGGTATTTTTATTCATTATGCGCCTGTTCTTTTTGATTCGATGAAGATTTCCTATACCGGAAATTCATCTGAGGCATTATTTATAACATCTAATAAACTCGCGTCCAAGAAAATTATGCTTTCAGCAGGCATTCCGACTGCTGACTGGATGGAATACTCCGGTATCAAAAAAGCTCTTCCTGACGGATGCCGTTACATAATTAAATCATATTGGGAACATGCTTCTATCGGAATAGATGATGAGTCGGTATTTATTTTTGACTCACATGAAAAGGCTGTTGAATTGTTCGAAAAGAAACGTGCCGTTCTCGGTAATGATATTTTCGCTGAGAAATTTATTTCGGGCAGAGAATTTAATATTTCGGTTATCACTGATTCGGATGGCAACCTGAGAGTTTTGCATCCCGCTGAGATGACATGGAATGATGAAAAAGCCGGCGATAACATTATGAGTTATAAATCCAAATGGGTTGATGATACTGAAGAGTATTCTACTTCATGCAGAACATTCGATTTTTCGCCTAGCGATTCGGTTTTAATTGAAAAGCTGAAAAAAATTACGTTTGATACGGCGAAACTCTTTTCGTTGAACGGTTATGCTAGAGTTGATTTCCGTGTCGATGATAACGGAAATATTTATGTTCTTGAGATAAACGCAAATCCATGTCTTTCGCCGGATAGCGGAATAGCTGCGGCATGTCTGAATGAAGGAATTTCTTATACCGGACTTGTTGATTTAATTGTAAAAAACAGGATTTCAAGATGATTACTTTCCGTTACAGTGCAGGTGAAAGCGATATTGAAAACGTGAGGCGAATAGTTTCCTCTAGTTCATTTTTCAACGCTGATGAAATAGAGATTGCAGTTGAACTTGTTATAGATAATTTTGAAAAAAAAGAAAAATCCGATTATAAATTTATTTTTGCCGATGAGGGGGATTTTACTTCTGGTTATTCATGTTTCGGTCATATCGGCGGAACGGAATCAAGCTATGATTTGTACTGGATAGCGGTTGATGAGTCTCTCCGGGGAAAAGGCATAGGGAAAAAACTGCTGGAGGAAACCGTTTCTGCGGTCAGTAAGACCGGCGGCGGAAGAATCTATGCGGAAACATCATCGAAAGATCAATATGATCCTACGAGGCGCTTTTATCTTTCAAACGGATTCTATCAGGAAGCTTTTATTCAGAATTTCTATGCTCCGGGAGACGGAAAGCTTATTTATACCCGCATTGTTCCCGGAATTAATGCTTGACGCTACTGCGCCGTTTCAGCATTAATCCAAGCGTCAGCCCTTTTGGCGGCATTTCCTGTAAAGATAATCCCAGAGGTTCGTAATGAGTAATTTTATCGAAAAGATAAAAAGGTTTATAAGCAATTCTATCGAAAAGATAAAAGGATTTTTGGTAAAACATAAGAGAATATTTCTCCTGCTGTTTCTTTATTTCAACCTGTTTATATTCGCTTCAACTATAATGATAATTATTAGAACCCGTCCGGCAGGTAAAGTGACAGTCCCTTCATTGACAGGCGAGAAATTTACCTTTGTTTATAATATTCTCGAAAGAAACTCTCTGAAGCCGGAAATTAAATATGAAGATGTTTTTGATATAGAAGACGGTGTTATTCTCCGTCAGGATCCCCAGAGCGGTGAAGTGGTTTCTAAAAACAGCCGCATTACTCTTGTTGTGAGCCGAAATGAGCTTGAGGTTGAAGTTCCGTCTCTGATAGGTTCTCCGCTTTCAAGCGCGAAAACCAAGCTTCTCAATCTTCATACAGGTCAGAGAACCGTTTCTCTTTTGACTGGTGTTGTGACTTATATGCCTTCCGATAAGCCCGAAGGTATTGTTCTTCAGCAGAGTCCTGCCGCCGGCGAAAAAGTGCCGCACAGTCTGCGTGTAAATATTCTGGTTTCGTCGGGAAGCGCTTCTGACGCATTGATGCCTGACATCAAGGGTCAGTCGATTGATCTTGTTTATGATCTTCTTGTTTCAAAAGGATGCGTGGTAGAGCAGGAAATCGTCAATACGGACTCGCCTGATTTAAGCGGTCAAATTCTTGAGCAGTCTGTAAGTGCGGGCACTTCAATATCTTCAGGTATGACAGTTAAGCTCAAAGTTGCTTATTTCCCTATAAAGGAGCATCTTTATAACTCATATGAGCTTGTAAAATATGAAATGAAAAAGAGCGAAATGTCGCTTGTAGAAGCTTATGTTGAGGATGATTTCGGAAACAGGCTTTGTTATTCCGCTAATACTGACGGCGGAAAGGAAATCGCTTTTATTTTTGCCCGTCACGGCAATGCGAGAGTGTCTATTTTACGGAATAAGAAACTTGTTACAGTTATGAGCGTTCGAATGACACAGTTCTAACGGGCGTGTTTAATATTATTGACAAAAAAACGTACGGCAAAATAATCATCCATTAGTGGATTTAGGAGGATTTAGTGGTAAAAATTCGTTTACAGAGATCAGGTGCAAAAAAAAGACCTTATTATAAGATAGTTGCAATTGATGAAAGAACACGCAGAGACGGTTCTATTCTTGAAAGCCTTGGTTTTTACAATCCGGTTGCAAAAGACAATCAGGTTGGTCTTGAAGATGACAAGGTAAAAGCATGGCTTGCAAAAGGCGCTCAGCCTTCAGCTACTGTAAAAGGCATCCTTAAAAGAAAAGGTCTTGTTTAATTCCTTTATCGGAAAGAGTTATGTGCAAAGAAGTTGTTGAATACATAGTAAAATCCCTGGTTGACAGGCCTGATCAGGTCGAACTAAGGGAAATTGAAGGCGATAAGTCTACCATTCTTGAACTTAGAGTTCCAAAGGATGATATGGGCAAAGTCATCGGAAAGCACGGCAGAATTGCCCGTGCAATCCGTACTGTCATGACGGCTGCTTCCGTTAAGTCGGGCAAGCGTGTCGTCCTGGAGATTCTGGACTGACGTTTGGATCACGAATTTATAAGAATAGCAAAAGTTCTTTCCGCACATTCGCTGAAAGGCGCACTGAAGATATTCGTTATTACTGATATTCCCGAACGTTTTGAGCGCGGAAGTGCTGTTTTTGCAATAAAAGGTTCTGTCGTACAGGAATATACAGTTGATTCTTTTTCTTTATTGAAAGGCAATCATGCGGTTGTCTCATTTGAAGGTTTGACCGACAGAACTTCAGCAGAAAAACTTAAAGGATTTACTCTGGCAATTTCAAAAGAACATGCCGAAAAAACCCGCGATATTCTGTCTGAAGATGAATTTTATTATAGCGATTTGATAGGTGCTTCGGCTTACCGTGACGGCATATGTTTCGGTAAAGTAGTCGATATAATTGAGGGAGCAGGCGATATTCTGGTGATTGAAAATTCATCAGCGAAACAGTTTCTTCTCCCGTTTGTTGATTCGATGGTTGATGTTTCACTTTTGAAAGAAGGGCGGATTGATATTTCCCCTGTTGACGGATTGTTCGAAGAGTAGTAAGTGAAGCATTTTAAAATTGTGACATTATTTCCTGCGTTTTTTGATTCGCCTTTGAAGTCTTCACTTCTGGGCAAGGCGATAAACTCAGGTGTAATAAAAACGGATATATACGATCTTAGAAATTATTCGGAAGACAAATTTAAGCGCTGCGATGATGCTCCGTACGGCGGAGGAAGCGGAATGGTTTTGATGCCGGCTCCTCTTTTTAACTGCATGGAAAACATTAAATCGCAGAATGCAAAAGTTATTCTTGCATCAGCAGGCGGAACGCCCTTGAATCAGAACATGGTCAAGGAATTATCCGCCGAAGAAGAGCTGATCATCATCTGCGGTCATTATGAAGGCGTTGACCAGCGGGTAATCGACCGTTATGTCGATATCGAAGTTTCGGTAGGCGACTATGTCCTTTCAGGCGGTGAATATGCCGCTTTGATAATTATGGACGCGGCGGCAAGGCTTGAAAAGGGATTTATGTCCAACAGCGAGTCGCTTCTCGAAGAGAGTTTCGAGAACGATCTTTTGGAATATCCTCATTACACGCGGCCGTCCGAGATTGACGGAATGAAAGTTCCTGACATCCTTTTAAGCGGCGATCATGCTAAGATACGAAAATGGCGTTTGATGATGAGTGAAGAGAAAACTTCTAGTGTCAGACCGGATCTCTATCGGAAGTATCTGAATATGAAAGTAGGAGAACAGAAATGAACAAAGCTGAACAGCTTGGTCTTGAGCTTGCTCAGGAAAAGAAAGTGGATTTCGAAATCGGTGATACTATCAAAGTTCATTACAAGATAGTTGAGGGAACCAGAGAAAGAATTCAGGTTTATGAAGGAACTGTTATTGCGATAAATAACAGAGGCGTTGCAAGAACATTTACTGTAAGAAGAATTTCTTATGATGTAGGTGTTGAGAGAGTATTTCCGATCAATTCACCTAGAATTGCGAAAATTGAAATTACTAAGAAATCAGCCGTGCGCAGAAGCAAACTTTATTTCCTCAGAGGTCTTAAAGGTAAGGCTTCTAAGCTTAAAGAGCGCAAAGGCCGTGTTTCTCTTAAATCTATTCCTGCTACTACCGAAGCTCCTGCTGCGGTTAAGGAATAATCAAGTGCGGCAGATCTATGCCGGATTTTGATATTGAAAAAGGACTTCTGTTAAACGGCTGCAAATATGTTGCCGGAATTGACGAAGCCGGTAGAGGCTCCCTTGCGGGGCCTCTTTCTGTTTCAATGGTAGTTTTTCCTGTAAATGTTATACTTGATCCCCCTCATGATTTCAAATGTATTAATGATTCCAAGAAGCTGACATCTGCTTGCCGTGAAGAAGTATTTGATTTCATAAAAGCACACGCTGTTTCCTGCGGGCATGTTTTTATAGATCATCAAATAATTGATTCAATTAATGTGAATCAGGCAACCCGTCTTGCCATTCAGAAACTGATCACTAAATCTGATTTGAAGCCTGATTATCTTCTGATAGACGGAAATTTTTCTTTTAAGTTTGAAATTCCTTCTCTTTCTGTAAAAAAAGGTGATTCGAAATCATTTTCAATTGCGGCAGCTTCTATAATAGCCAAAGTTATTAGGGATAGGGAGATGATGGAATTATCTTCCTCTTATTCTTCTTACGGATTTGACAGAAATATGGGTTACGGAACAAAAGAGCACATGGAAGCATTACGCGTGCATGGAGCAAGTCCGGTT
The DNA here is from genome assembly GCA_023396615.1 of Spirochaetota bacterium. Taxonomy (GTDB): domain Bacteria; phylum Spirochaetota; class UBA4802; order UBA4802; family JAFGJZ01; genus JAKJGA01. Next base: position 5,849 of record JAEWVM010000146.1, read on the forward strand.
CACCGTATAAGTTATGCTCCATGCAGGAAGTAAAATGAATCCGGTTTTTTCATCTGCTAACGGCTATATTCCAGGTCAAAAAATTACCGGACGTATTTTATCCCGTTCAAAAGAATCTGTTCTCATTCAAGTCGGCAAAGATGTCGTCGAAGCTAAAATTTCGGGTGAAATAAAACCGGGTAAATTATCACTTGAATATGTTGGAAACGAAAATAAACGCCCGGTTTTCAGAATTGCCGACGGGTTATTTTTCAAAGAATTATTTTCTGATTCGTCCAACGCATCTGTTTTTCTACGCTCAATCCGTGCGGGTATGAGTGTGTTTATGTCGGCAATGCGTGCAAAAGATCGCATTGATTATTCTTCTGCAAAAAAAGATTTTTTACGTTCATGCGCCGGATCTCTTGTCGCAAAAAATTTTACTCCTTCTGAAGTTTCTTTTATATCCCGAATATTTCTTTCTGACGAACGTTCTGCAATGTTTGACATTTTTTTTGAGAATTCATCACTTCCGGCTGAAGAAACCATTCGGGATGCGGCTGATGAAATATTAGAGCAATATGCCAAATATGAACTTGACAGTAAATCGTCAGATGATGATTTCTTTTATATTGAAGACGAAGGAAAGCTTTTTGAATATGATTCATTTTCTGACCGGGGTTTTTATTTCGCAGAATTCGAGCTCAGCCGTTCCGGAAAAATAGATCTTATCGCGAAATTATCTGCAGAAAGAATTGAGATATGTCTTATTGCCGTAAATAAACCTTTTCTTTCGGGTATAAAGGCTCTTTTGCCGGAAATTTACGAAAACATTCAAAAAAAGATTGAAAAGGGTTTGATTATACGGTTATTTAATTATGAAGAATTTGTTTCAGAAATTGAAAATAACTGTTCCGGGGCTTTTTTGGATACTAAGGCATGAAAAAAAGCAGCAAAGCAGTCGCGCTAAGCTACAAAAAAGGAGATCAGGCTCCGGTAGTAGTTGCCAAGGCAAAAGATATACTTTTTGAGAAAATGATAAAACTTGCCCGTGAAAACGGCGTTATTGTTTATAAAGATTCTGATTTAGCTGAAGTTCTCTTTCATATAAGAGAAGGCAAGGAGATTCCTTTTGAACTGTATTCAGCAGTATCAGAAGTTATCGCTTATTGCTGGAAGGTTAACGGAACCATAGAATAGGATTAAGATGTATGAAAAAAATTATGGTTACAGATTTAAAACCGGGAATGCGTTTTACAAAACCGGTGCATATTGATGAATCCACTATTCTTGTTGGAGCAAATGTTCCTATTAAAGACAGTGATATCAAACGTCTGCAGAAATGGAATATTACCGAAGTTGAATGTGATGGAGATGTTGTTTCTGCAGAAGCGGCGGAATCGATTAAGGTAAATGCGCGTGAATTCGATATAATACTTGATAATTATAACAAGATGCTCGATATGAAAACCCGGCTTGTCGAGGTGCATGAACAGGCGTGTTCTGCGGTAATGAAAACGCATACGGCAATCAGAAACAGCCGTGTCTTCACAACAACAGAACTTGAAGCTTCTGTTGAGAATATTCTGAAGATTCTGGGAGAAAACCGGAACGTGTTTCTTTTCATTCACGCGATTAAATCTGATAATGACATATTGACCACGCATGCTGTTAATGCGACTTTTTATGCGCTTCTTATCGGTATGGCTATCAAGTATCCGAAAAATAAGCTTGTCGATCTCGGTATCGGAATGCTCCTTATAAATTCCGGAATGGCTCAGATTCCGAATTACATTATGCATAAACAGTCTGATCTTACGGACAGGGAAATAAATCAAATTAAGTCGCATCCTTTGCTCGGTTATAAGGTTTTACGGGAACTTGGAAATATTAAAGATTATTCTGCTATGATGAGTCTTCAGCATCACGAACAGTTTGACGGCAAAGGTTATCCGAAGGGATTAAAAGGTGCTGAAATTTCCGAGCAGGGAAGAATTGCTTCAATTGCAGACAGTTACGAAGCTTTGATTGAAAGTAGAAGTTACCGTGATAAAAAGTTTTTTTACCATGCAATGAAGGATTTGGTTTCCGACGGTGCAAAGAAATTCGACCCTGTGCTGATTAGGCTCTTCATTGCCGTATTGAGCGTTTATCCAGTGGGTTCTATCGTTCAGCTAAATAAAAAGGGAACAGGAATTGTTATAGGTTCGGTTCCAAGCAAGCCTCTCCGTCCGATTGTAAAGCTTATACTGGATGAAAACGGAACAAAGTATTCCGATCTTACTATAGTAAATCTGATTGAAGATCAGTCTCTTTATATCGTAAAAACCCTCGACGAAAAAGAAGCAGGACTTAAAATGGATGATCTTATATGAATTCACGTGAGACCGGAAATTCGGCAGAAGATCTGGTCTCGTCATTTCTTGAATCCACAGGATATTCAATTTTGAAACGAAATTATCATTTCGGAAGGTTCGGAGAAATTGATATAATTTGTTCTAAAAACGGAATAGTTGTTTTTGCTGAAGTTCGTTATCGTTCAAAAGACTCTTTCGGCGGGGCTGTTTCCTCTGTGAATTCAAAAAAAATAGCAAGAATGAGAAAGGCTGCTGCGGGATTTGTCAGAGAGAATCCGCAATATGGAATTTTCCGGTTTGATTTACTTTCGGTAGACGGACAAAAGATTTCCCACATAGAAGATATTGTAAGATAAATGAGACATAATATCGGCATTTTCCCTGTAAATTAATACTTAATTTATTTAATTAGTTCTAATGTAAATTCAATAACAGGTCGAATTTGAAAACAGGTATGATCGCCAGCTCAAGGAGGAGCCGGGTCAAAAAGGAGAAATGTCATGAAGAGTCTCATGAACAAGGAGGGGCGTGAGATTGAGGTCAAAACATCAGGCAGACTTAACTTATCTCTCGATGAGTATCGCAAAAGAATATCTGATGACAATTATCTGGATCATGCGATAAGAAAAATCGCATCCGATCTGTCTCATTATCTCACTAAATGATGGCGTTTCTGTGCAATCATGACGGGCGGTGCAAATAATGCACCGCCCTCCCATGGGGAAAAAATAGTAATGGGAAATCCAAATTCGTATTCCGAAATAAAAAACAACCGTGCACAAAAAATCGTGTTTCTGGTTCTGTTCGGTGCAGTTGCTGTGTCAATTGCCGTAATATTCAGATATTATATCTGGCCGCTTTTTTTTGCCGTGATCAGCTATATCGCGCTTAAACCTATACATAATTTTTTTGCTGCTAGGCTGAAGTCACAGCGGATAAGTACCTTTATTGTTGTATCGGCTTTTTGTCTTATGGTTATTCTTCCGTCAGTTGTACTGATGCTTCTTCTGGCGAATCAGTCGCTTGAAATTTACCATAATGTAACCAATAATATCAAACCTGCTGATATTCAAATATATATTTATAAAAACGCGACTCTCAAAAAGATTCTGGCTTATCTAGGTATCCGAGAAAAACTCGTTTATGAAAAAGTAATGGAATTCATAAAGGTCTATTCATTCGATATTTTTTCCGGTATAATGAAAGCAGTCGGTTTTTCAGTCACTTTTCTCATAAATATTCTTTTTACGGTTATGTTTCTTGTTTTTCTATTCAGCGAGGCGCATAAACTTACTCCTCTTGCATATAAAGTCATTCCTTTTCCGAGGGATGTTGATGTAGATATATTCGGAAGAATTAAGAATGTGGTAAAAGTTCTGATTTTCGGAAACATACTCATTATGGTTCTTCAGGGTGCTATGGTCGGCATTGGTTTTCTGATTTTCGGTGTCAGTGTGTGGATGGTGGGAGCTGCCGCCGCTGCTGTTTTTTCATTGATTCCCGGAATAGGGACCTCGATCGTATGGGTTCCGGCTGTAGCTCATCTTGCATATTTAGGAAAAAATAAAGAAGCTGTTTTACTTGCCGTTTGGTCGCTTTTCTGGTATTTATTTCTTGAGAATGTTGTTAAGCCGCAGGTTTTCGGTAAAAAACTGAATTTTCATCCGATACTTTTTTTCTTTCTTCTAATCGGCAGTGTTATGACTTTTAATCTTCCCGGTGTAATAATCGGACCGGTTTTACTTACTATTTTTTTCTCTCTTTGGGAAATATATAAGTTTCTCGATTTGTATAATTCAGATAATAATAAAACAATCGGAATGAAAAAAAGATAAAAAAAAACCGGCATAAAGCCGGTTTTTTTTTATCTTCAAGAAATCAAAACTTAGTAGCGACCGTAATTAGTGCGGGGCTTGTCCATTGCTTCGTTAACTTTGAGACGGCGTCCGTCAATTTCAGCGCCGTTAAGAGCTGTTATTGCGGCCTGGGCTTCTGCATCAGTACCCATTTCAACAAATGCGAAACCTTTTGATCTTCCGGTATCGCGATCTGTAATAATTTTTACTGAAGCGACTTCTCCATGTTCTTTGAAATAATCAGCAAGACCATCTTCGTATGTCCCGTAGCTGAGGTTTCCAACATAGATTTTCTTTCCCATAAATACCTTTCCTTCCGGATTTTCCGGATATTAAAAAATACAGCATTACTGCTGTCATATTCTTTTCTTAACGAGCAAATTCAGAGATTACAGAGCAAACAGAAAGGAGAGCAAAGTAGCCGATATAAGCGAGTAACAGAAAAAAATAATAATAAGACATTACACATTTCATGAAAAGTTTGTCAAGTAAATATAACAATAAATATTAAAAATATTATTTTTAAATGTTAATGGGCTGAAAGAGCCGTGTACGAATAAAGAATTGACAGATATGCACCCAGGCCTTTTTTTATGGGAGATGCCGTAATTGAGACGGCTAACGGGATGTTAGATGAACCGCAGAGATTTTTTAAAGTTATCAGCGGCCTTCGGAGCGGCTTTTGCCGCGGGCGGAGTGCCTTATGTTTTTAATAGAATTTCACCGTCAAAAAAATTGCGTTTCGCAGAGAAGATTCCGTCTCTTTGTCTTTATTGTTCGGCCCAGTGCCGTGTGAATAATTACAGAAAGAACGGTCAATTTATTTCTATTAAAGGTGAAAATTCATCAGCATTATGTCCGCGCGGGCTTTCAATACCGGGTTTATTAAATTCAGCAAAATCCGTTTTTAGGATTAAAAGAAAAAATTCAACAACATGGGATAACATAGACATCAATAAAGCTATTGAATTTTCTGCCATGAAAATCAAAGAAATCCGCGACCGTGATTTCCAAAGTACCGAAAACGGATTTATAGTAAATAATCTGAAAACAATTGCATCTGTCATGGGTTCTTCGCTTTCAAATGAAGAAGCATATTATATCACCAAGTTTATGAGAACATTGGGTATTCTTTATCATGGGAGCGAGACTCTTCTGTCTCATGATTCTGCTTCCGAATGCCTGAAAGATGCATTCGGATTATCCGCATCGCATACTGATATAGAGTCAATGAATGATTCATGTGTTATGCTTATATTCGGTGCGGATATTGCTATGAACAATCCGTCGATTGTGCCGCAAATACTGAAAGCGAAAAAGAAAGGAACTTTTATTATATGTGTTGATCCGGTTTCCACGCATACTTCGTCTCTTGCAGATATTCATGTTAGAATAGTTCCGGGCACAGATTATTTTTTGATAGGTGCTTTGATTAATTATCTTCTGAAAAATTCATTCGAAAACAAAGAATTTCTTTTAAATCATACGGATGCATCTTTTCTGACTGATTCTGTTATGGGCGGCGCGTACAGAATGGATGAACGCGGTTATCCTGAATCTGATGATTCTATGCGCAGAGAAAATTCCGTGTTGAGTCTTCTTTCTAAGGAATTAGCATCATACACTCCGGAAGCTGCCGTTTCGGCATGCGGAATTGATGCAGGGATTTTCCTTGCTGTTTCGGAAAAAGTATCGATGTGCAACGGAAAAACAAAGTTTTTGTCATCGGTTTTCGGGGGATCTTTTTGTGATAATTCGAGAGGATTCTCCTCAGCCTGGCTTCTTTCCGTTCTTCATATCCTCGGGGGAAATGTTTCTTTGCCGAACGCAGGAATCGCGTGGCTGAAAAGCGGAGGAAACGAACAAGGCGTTTTTGATTTTGCTCCAGGATGGGCGGAATACCCCGGAATGATACCTCTTCCTGATCTTTCGTCAAGGAATCCTGAGTCTGATGCCAAGACTTATGAAAGGAATAATACATCCCAATATGATACTTCTATCCGTGCGGATTTTTCGAATTCAGTATCTGCTCTTATGCGCGCGTTTTACACATCGGGAAATGATATTATGCGTGATTCCTTCGAATATCTTCCGAAAAGGTTCGGGAGAATCTCTACGGATGATTTTAATTTGAAATCAGGTTCCGGTTTTTTTTCCGCTTACTTTTTATCGGGGATAGATGTTTCTTCTTCGGTTTTTAATGATTTGATGAAGAATGCATTGAAGTCGGATTTTGTTTTTATCAGTTCGGATTCTCCGGATTCTGATAAAATTATTGATTCGTTCGAAACTTCCGGAGCGGATATTATTCTTTTTACGGCTAAAAACAGAAGTGCGAAAAAGGGTTCTTTTACGGATTCCTTCCGTAGAATAAAAAGTATCCGGGGTTTCGGTGATGAGCCGTCTGAATCGGATTTTTTTACCGCATTAGCGGATAGAACTATAAAGCTTTATGAATCAAAAGACGGACGTTTTCCTGATCCATTGATGAAAAGCAGATTGAGGATACAGTCTGATTTTATTGAATCTATGCGCAGTGAAATATCCGGAATTTCCGAAGGGAAGAATATTAAAAGTTTTGCCGGCGGATCAGATAAAAAACTAATCTGCGCAAACAGATTTTATGCAGGATACGCTGAAAGTTCTGATTTTCATAAAGATTTTTTCTGGCCGCAAAACCGCCGGGCTGTATTTTTTTCATCGGAATATATTCCGTCGGATTCTGTTCTTTATAGAAATTATGAAAAAAACAATTCAAAGGCTGTTTTTAATCTAAAGACAGTTCCGTATGCTTCGATAGTCAGCAGTTTTTTGAAGTTAAATAATCCTTTAGATTCATTCTATTCCGCTAAGAACAATTCAGGAATTTTTGTTATTCCGTCAGGAGATAAAATTTCATCAATGCCTTCAGAGGCATTGTGTTCCGAAATGTTCGGATTGCCGGTTGCAGAGATTCCGGCTTATTTTTCTGATATACCTAACTATTCAAGAATAATTCTTAAAAGCGGAGATAAGCAGATTGCCTGTCTCGTTTTGAAGAAAAATAATTCAAAGGAAATTAAAGCCGGAGACCGTACTCTTTATCCGGTTAAAGTATATGCTTACGGGGGATTTAATCCAAGACCGGACTACCGCATTTTTTATGCGGAAATTGTAAAAGGTGTATGATGGGCGAAAAGGCTTTTTTTATAAATGAGAAACTATGTATTGCATGCGGTGCCTGCCGGACTGCCTGCAAGCTTTGGAATAATCTTCCGAAAGAAGCAGAACCTGACCAACTTCATAAATTTAGTGTTTCACTGTGGAGCAGGGTTAATTTTTTCGAGGACGGTTCGGCATATCACGAAAAATGCCGTCATTGTTATGATGCAAAGTGTGTTTCTTCATGTCCTGAGAACGCGTTATTTTATCAGGATGGGTTTGTAGTGCTTAATAAGGACAAGTGTATTGCCTGCGGCAAGTGTGAGACTGTCTGTCCATTTGCATGCGTTAAAGTCGGCAATCTCCCTGGTGAATCAAAAAAAACAGCGCATAAGTGTCATGCATGCGTGATAGAAGCCGATTCGAAACCTCATTGTGTATTAAACTGTCTTGCCGGAGCATTGATTTTCGGAAACCGGAGAAGAATTATCTCCAAGGCATTAAAGCTTCGTTCTGAATACTCTTCAAAGGGTGAAGAATATGTTATCGAGGGTATTTCCGGAGATTTTCAGATGGGAGTAATAACTTTAAAAAAGAAACGTGATGAAAAGAAGTTGTCTTTGTCATCTTCAGCAGGTAATGAAAAATTCATATATTCACTTGTCTTGAGATCTGTACCTGTTTTACGCCCGGTCCGGCGGCACATATATGATTTTATTTCAAAAATGCTTTCATGATTTTTTCTTTACAGCTTGTTTTAAGTTTCTTTACTTGATTTAGATTTGTGATATATGATTTAGTTTTATATTGTCCGGAGTTGAAGATGAAAAAAATATCGGTTATGTTGGTTTCTTTAATGATTTTTTGCCAAGGGTGCAGTCTGGATACTTATTTTGTTATACAGATGTTTAAATCAAAAATTACTGTTGCAGAAGCCATGAAAATTAAAGATGATATTGACATGGCGGTTAATCCGGCCAAAAAATCTGAAATTTTAACTGCATTGAAGAAAAAAATGATTAAAATTGATAATTTAAAAGTAAAGAGAGTTATAAATTCATCGAATATTGACTATGAATTTTGTGTTGTTGTTGAAGCCGAGTATGAAAAGGGGCAGGTGGAATGCTATATATACAGTAAAGAGGTTTCTACTATTGCCGACATTGAAGCAGGTGTAACTTCAGTAGATTGTGTCGGAGATTTCAGCAAGTTTTTTACAAGTGTGGAGGATTCTTTTCTGAAAATTGAAATGACTAATTCAAATATCAGCATAATGAAATGAGAATCCGCAGAAGATACATTATCCTTGCCGTTTTTGCCGTGCTTTCGGCATTTGCGGCATATTTTATAATAAACATAAGATTTCAGACGAAGTATTCCGGTATAATAGAAGGCAATTCTTCTTCGCAGATAATTATTGAACGATCCGAATTCGGATGTCCTATTGTTCACGTAGATAACCGGGAAGATATGTTTTATGCACTGGGTTTTCTTCATGCTCAGGATAGGCTCCCTTTGATGGAATACTTGAGAATGCTTGCGGATGATTCCATTTCCTTTGATGATGATGAAAAAATTTCTGAAATAAAAAAAATTATCAGAAGAACCGGACTGAAGCATTACGCCGCTATTTGTTCAGAGAATATTTCTGATACATCAAAATCATTATTAGATTCATACATCAAAGGTATAAATAATTATAAAAACAAATTCAGTTATAAAAAAACAGCTTCAAATGATTACTCGGAAAAAGATTGGACCAACGAAGATGTAATAGCTTTATTCTATCTTTTGGAATTTTCCGGAAGATTTATCAATTACAGGGAATTGTCTGTTGTCATGCCTGATGAAAAGAAAGTCTGGGCAGATGAACTTTTCGGTAAAGACAATTCTGTTGTCTATGCCCAATCCGATTCGAATCTTGTTAACGGATTCAGAAAAATATCTGATACTCTTCAAAATGCGATCGGATATTACGGCGAGGGTTTTGTCTATTTTTCATCTTTAAATTCTGAGAAAAATTACGGCCTAAAACTCATGAGTTCTTCGTCGATATATCCGCTTTGGTATCCGGTTCGTTTCGAAATGAATGGTAAATATTATGATGCTGTAACTGCCGCATCTCTTCCTTTTGCCTTTCATTTATCAGGAAACGGATTCCATTCTGTTTTTCCGGCGCGCACGGATTATTTTTCTGTAAGCCGAATTATGCTTTCTGAAACAGAAGATTCATATATTTCATTAGATAAAAAATATGTTTTTAATAAAATCAGAAATCCGACCGGCGCGCCTTATGCAGCTGTTTCCGACCAGGGATTTATTGCCTTTGCAGATGATTTTGGAATAGACGGAGATTCTCTTTCTCCTGAAAAATCCGGCAATACCTCCGGGGATTCCGCAAAAGAGTATTATTTTATAAGAAATAGTTTTCCGAAAAATACCTATATAGATTTTCTTTTTGATCTTACGGGCGGAGAAAAAGAGATTGATTTTAAGGGCAATCTTTCTTCGGCAGATACTTATCCATCCGTTATTCTTGTATCAAAAGGCGATGAGGTTAAAGAATATAATTACGGATTTTCCTTTGCTGATTATTCGGAGAAAACTCTTATAAAGAAAAAAATTACTCAACCTGTTAATTGTTTTTCAGAAAGACTTTTGTCAGGTTCAGGTATTGCGTCCGGTGATATTTTTTATGACCCGCTTAAAAGAAGTTATTCTGCAATAAATTCACTGCGTTATGAGAATATTTCAAATACAATTAAGGAAGGAATGACAAGAGATGATATGCTCGCATTCTCGACAATTGATAAGTCGGTTTCCATGGAATTCTTCCTTCCGCTTTTTATGAAAAAACTTGATAACGTTCAGATAACATCAGCAAAACTCGCCAGAATTTATTTTTCCGGATGGAACGCTTCTTTCGATTCTAATTCCGTTGTTGCGTCTATCTATGAAGGCGTATATCTCAATTTTTTAAATGAAGCATTTTATGATGAATTCGGTGAAGTGTTTTTCTCAGCGTTTGAAAAAGGATATCTTTCTCAAGAATTACTGGGAGAAATAGTTGATAAAGGCGTATCACCTTTTTTTGACGATATTTCAACTCCGGAAACAAGAGAAGATCGTGATAAGATTTTCGATAAGGCTTTTCTTAAAACAATCCGTCTTATGCACAGAAGATTCGGCCCTAAAATGGAGGAATGGACTCTTGGAAAATATTCATCAGTTAGTCCTTACGATGAAAATTATGCGCCATCACTTAGAAGACTTTATGTGTCCGGTGATCAAAGTTCAGTCAATGCGAGTTATTATAAATACAATAAAAATGATTCTTTGTTTAATGTCTCTTATTTTACTTCGTTAAACTCCGTATTCTCTAAAGATTTTATGGTTTCTGCGAATTTTCCAGTTTCAATAGGATATTTCCGAAAATTCGCAAGACCGCGCCCCGGAGAATTCTCGGAAGTAAAATCATTTACTGAAGATAACAGACTTGTGATTAATCCGGAGATAAAATGAAATATTTTCTGATTTTTTTTATTACTGTTTTTTCTTTCGCTTTTTCGGCTTCAGTTGCAGATAAGCAGAGTTCTTCCGATAAAAAGCTTATTGCTAAAATCAAGAAAACTAATGAAACCAACCGCCGTGAAATAATACAGAAAATGAAAATGTTTATCGGTGAAATCAACGGAAGAATCGATGACAGCAATGTTATTTTGTCTGAACCCGTAAAAGCTGAAACTGTTTCAGGAATCAGCAAGTCATCACATGTTCATTATATAAACGGAACAATGGATACGGTATATGGTTATTCTCTTTCAGATTCTCTGCCGATTTATTCGGAACCGGATTCGTCAGATAAAACAGGTACTCTTTTATTTGCTGAACGCTGTGAGGTTCTGATAAAAACCGAAACCGTTTCGGATGGTGAAATATCCGAATGGATTTTTGTTAGAAGAGAAAACGGTGATGAAGGATGGATTGATTCGCGATATTTTTCTACATCCAAGCCTGCTTCAAAAAAGGATCCCAAAAAGCTGATTGCCGAAAAACCTGATACGAAAAAATTTTCCGTTCCGGCTGCGGGAATCCGTACAAGCAATTTCGGATATAGGGTTCATCCTGTAACAAAAAAAAGCGGCACATTTCATTCCGGAATTGATATAGCGGCTAAAGCCGGAACCCCGGTTTATGCTGCAGCAGACGGAGAAATCGCGACTGCTGAGTTTAAAAAGAACGGTTATGGGAACCTGATTATAATTGCTCATGCAGATGATCTGGCTACTTATTACGGGCATCTTTCTAAAATCTCAGTTCGCAAAGGAAAGAAAATAAAAAAAGGGGATTATATCGGAAATATCGGTTCTACGGGAACAGCAACGGGACCTCATCTCCATTTTGAGGTGCGTAAGGGTTCCAAGGCCCTTGATCCGGACAAGTATATTTAGCTTGAAAAATTATAAAAAGCGTGAAATTATTATTAAGTTTAAAATTAACAGACTATAAAGAGAGTGAAATATGCAGAACAATGAAGGGTTGAAAAAAAGTCTTACTCAGGAAGTAAATGAATTTCAGAAAACTGATCCGGAATCCATAAAAAAATCAATAACAACTCATCTGGAATATTCGCTAGCCAAAGATGAATATACTGCAACTCAGCGTGATCTTTATGAATCAATCGCGCTAACTACAAGAGACCGCCTTGTTGATAGATGGATAAAAACACAGCAGAGTTATTATGACAATGATGTTAAGCGCGTATACTATTTTTCAATGGAATATCTTGTCGGACGTACACTAGGAAATTCTCTAATTAATCTCGGGCTTTATGAGAATTCTCAACAGGCAGTAAGAGAGCTAGGTTATAAATTGGAAGATTTGCGTGAAGCGGAATGGGATGCCGGTCTCGGGAACGGCGGGCTCGGACGGCTTGCCGCATGTTTTTTGGATTCGATGGCAACTCTTGCCTATCCGGCGTACGGTTACGGACTGCGCTATGAATTTGGAATATTTCATCAGATAATCAAGGACGGTTATCAGGTTGAACTTCCTGACAGCTGGCTGCGTTATGGAAATCCGTGGGAGATCGCGCGTCCCGAATTTTTGTTTCCGGTAAATTTTTACGGACATGTTGAAGAATACCGTGATGAAAACGGAAACCCTCGTAAGAGATGGTCTAATCCTTCCCAGATAATTGCAATGGCATATGATACTCCTGTGCCGGGTTATATGAATAATACCGTAAACAC
>JAEWVM010000149.1 GCA_023396615.1 Spirochaetota bacterium
TTTGCCAGTTTTTTATAGCCGTTTATTCCTGGTTTATATTCTTTCCGAATCTGTTCTTCAAGCTCAACTGGATACTTTCTTGTCATTTTTCTAACCCCTAAGTGTCCAACTTTAGGGGGTCAGTCCAAAGAGGGGTTTGGGGTGATTAATTCTATTTCAGTAATAATGGCTGGGGATCGATCGTCTTTATCGAACCGTTGCTGTTGTAAATCAGTTCTGTTACTTTAACGTTTCTTAAATGATCTCTTCCTTTGGAAAGCGTGCAGTCATGATAAAAAAGATACCACTTTCCTTTAAACTCTACTATTGAATGATGATTCGTCCATCCTGTTACCGGCTGAAGTACTACTCCCTGATAAACGAACGGGCCGGTTGCTTTATCTGATGTTGCATAAACTATCATGTGAGTATCGCCTGTTGAATACGATAGATAATAAGTATCTTTATATTTGTGCAGCCATGCCGCTTCAAAAAATCTTTTTGATTTGTCACTTGCCGCAATAGGCATTCCGCTCTTGTTGAGAATTTGCAGCATGCGCGGCGCTGATTTGAAGCTCAGCATGTCATCCGACATTTCTGCGATATATGGTCCGAGTGCCGGATCAGCTCCCATAGGTTCCAGCAAATTATTGTCAAACCGCCCGTTTTTCCATTTTTCAAGCTGTCCTCCCCAGAGTCCGCCGAAATACATATAAGACTTTCCGTCCGTGTCGGTGAACACAGCCGGATCGATGCTGAAGCTTCCGAAAATATAAGAAGGCTGAGGTTCGAAAGGTCCTTTGGGATTTTTTGAAGTTGCGACTCCGATGCGGAATATTCCCTTTTTATCGTGTGCCGGAAAGTAAAAATAATATGTTCCGTTTTTGTATGCCGCGTCAGGCGCCCACATAAAGCGTGATGCCCATGGAACGTTTTTGAGATTTAAAACTTCGCCGTGATTTACCGGCGTCGAATTTATATCATCCATTGAAAAAACATGATAGTCCTTCATGTTGTAGTGACTTCCGTTTTTATCAGCGGATGCTGCATCGTCTATGTCGTGTGATGGATAGATAAACAGTTTTCCGTTGAAGACATGGGCTGACGGATCAGCTGTAAAAATTTCCGTTATAAGAGGCGGAGTTATCTTCGGTTTTTCAGGTTCTGTTTTTCCGGTGCATCCCTGAAAAACAAACGGAATAATCAGCAAAACATAAATGATAATCTTTTTCATTTTTTCTCCTTACTTTTTAATTATATTATACGGCATTGCCGTGTGTTCACTTTAATGTAAACTTAGTCAGCTCCTTGTCAGTGAGCGGTAAACGATTCTGTGCGGACGGCTTGCGTCCTGGCCGAGTCTTTTCCGTTTGTCTTCCTCGTATTCGCTGAAATTTCCTTCAAACCAGTATGCTTTTGATTCACCCTCAAAAGCCAGTATGTGGGTGCAAATTCTGTCCAGAAACCATCTATCATGGCTGATGACAATTGAACATCCCGCGAAATTTTCGAGAGCTTCTTCAAGCGCGCGCATGGTGTTAACGTCAAGATCGTTTGTCGGCTCATCAAGAAGCATCACATTGGCTCCGCTTTTAAGCATCAGCGCGAGATTGACGCGGTTTCTTTCACCTCCTGAAAGAACTCCGATTTTTTTCTGCTGATCTGAACCTATAAAATTAAATCCGGCGGCATAAGCGCGGCTGTTTATATCGCGCGATCCTATTTTGATAGTTTCGCTTCCGCCTGATAATTGTTCCCAAACTGTTTTGTCAGGGTCAAGATTGCTGCGGTTCTGGTCTATATATGCGAGTTTTACTGTTTCGCCGATTTTAAAACTTCCTGAGTCCGGTTTCTCTTCGCCGGTAATCATTTTAAAAAGAGTGGTTTTTCCGGCTCCGTTCGGACCGATTATTCCGACAATGCCTCCCGGAGGAAGCATGAAATCGAGATTGTCATAGAGAATTTTTTCTCCGTAAACTTTCGATACTCCGTTTGCTTCAATTACAACATTTCCCAGTCGCGGTCCGGCAGGTATTGTAATCTGAAGATTTCTTTCCTGAGTGCGGTCGCCTTGTGCGAGAAGTTTTTCGTATTCATTGATGCGTGCCTGCCCTTTTGAATGACGTCCCTTCGGGCTCATCTTGATCCATTCGAGTTCGCGAGCTAATGTTTTCTGACGCTCTGATTCTGTTTTTTCTTCAAGTGCGAGTCTGTTTTTTTTCTGTTCAAGCCAGCTCGAATAATTGCCTTTGTACGGAAATCCTTCTCCTCTGTCGAGTTCAAGAATCCATCCTGCGACGCTGTCCAGAAAATATCGGTCGTGCGTCACTGCGATTATCGTTCCGGCATAATTTGAAAGATGGCGTTCGAGCCACGCGATGCTTTCTGCGTCAAGATGGTTTGTCGGCTCGTCCAGTAAAAGAATATCCGGCTTTTTCAGAAGCAGGCGGGTAAGAGCGACGCGTCTTTTTTCGCCTCCGGAGAGTGTATCGACTATTTGATCTGCAGGCGGACAGCGCATTGCATCCATCGCGAGATCCAGCCGGCTGTCGAGATCCCATGCGTCAAGCGCGTCGATTTTATCCTGAATTTTTGCCTGCTTATCAAGAAGTTTCATCATTTCATCTTCGGACATAGGTTCGGCAAACATTTCGCCGATTGCGTTGTATTCGTTCACAAGATCGACAGATTCCTGTACGCCTTCCTGAACGATTTCGCGGACTGTTTTTCCGGAAGCGAGTACCGGTTCCTGTTCGAGATAACCGATAGTAAAGCCCGGCGAAACGTAAGTCTCTCCCGAAAAATCTGAATCTATGCCCGCAAGAATTTTCAGCAAACTTGATTTTCCTGAACCATTGAGTCCGAGTACTCCGATCTTGGCTCCGTAATAGTATGAAAGGCTTATGTCTTTGAGCACCTGTTTTGTTCCGTGATGTTTGCTCACCCGGTGCATGGTATAAATTATTTTCTTGTCTTCATCGGTCGTTTGCTTTGCCATTTATTACTCCGTTTTCCGCCGGTGCGGGTTTGAATTTATGAGAATCAGTAAGGCGGTGAAAAAAAGTTAAATCACTTTAACGTCTTAATCGGAAATATAAGCCGTATTTGAATGTTGAAAATATTGTGATATTAGTCAAGGATCATTTGCGCAATGATAAAAATCATAATCAGCTGTTGATGCTGAAATGTCTTTTAATAATTGAATTATTTCCTTCAGTGTACTATAATAAACAGTGTCCGGCGGATATTGTATCCTTCGGCAGATTTATGTTCCGGGGAAGCTAAATGCGAGCATCCAGGCTTAGTGTTATCAAGGATTTTCTTGGGTTAGGTGTTTTGATCGGTTTTGTCGCGGCAGTCATGCTTGTCGTAATTCCGCATATTCATGAAACCGAAAACAACACCTTGAAGAATTCATACATAGAAGAACAGAAGCTCATTGTAAGAAATGAAATAGACAGTCTTGCTAAAAGGCTTATTAATTTTAAGAATATTCTTCATAATCACGGGAATTCTCAATCCGAATGGTCAAAAGTTGTTTTTTCTTTTCTTCAGAATCACCGCTACGGTGCTGATAATTATGGTTACTTTTTCGTTGTAGACAGCAAGAATAACACTATCTTGTTTCATCCTTTAATGAAAGAGCTTGAAGGCAAAAATCTTAATTCAATACCTACACCCAAAGGCGAGAATTTCGGCATACTTTTTGATAAACTGACATTTGTATCGGATTCGGGTTATATCGAATATTACTGGTTTAATAAAAATGGAAATGTTCATAAAAAAACGACTTTTTTTAAAAGAATTCCTGAATTAGACTGGATCATCTGCTCGGGATTCTATCATTCTGATTTTGACAGAACTTTTGAAAATTACTCCGTTATAAGAAAACAAACATTGTCTGATACCCGCCATGATATTCTTGTTCTTGTTCTAATCGCGGGACTTCTTCTTGCTGTAATTTCCGCATTTATTTATTTCAGGATCAGAGAAACCGAAAAATCCCTCGCAAGACAAATTGTGGAATTTGAACAGTATAAGCTCATCCTTGATGAAAGTTCTCTGGTTTCTCGTACCGACATAAACGGAGTCATTGAATATGTTAATGATAAGTTTTGTGAAACAAGCGGGTTCTCTCGAGAAACATTAATCGGGAGCAAGCACAGCATTGAACGTCATCCTGATACTCCGCTGGAAGTTTTCCGCGATTTGTGGAATACGATTTCAGTAGGCAAAGAATGGACAGGTCTGATTAAGAACAAAAAATCCGACGGCAGTTTTTGCTTTAAACAGGTCACTATTGTGCCGTTAAAAGATGAAACAGGCCGAATAACAGGATACATTTCTTCGGGTCATGATATCACCGAGCTCATTGAAAAGCGCCGTGATTTTGATAATCTTTTTAATACTGATCCGTTAACCGGACTAGGCAATAGAATACGGCTTCTTAAAGATCTTGAAAGAGCACAGGTTCCGACTGTGGTTCTGATAGACATAGAAAATTTTTCTTCGATTAATCAAACGTTCGGCGCTGAAACCGGAGATGAGATATTGCAGAAAACAGCTTCCGCTATTTTTAATTTTTCAACTGCACATGAGATTTCGTCATACCGGGTTTATGCGGATACTTTTGCTGTTCTTTGTTCGGACTCAAGAAAGCACGGTGAAATTTCCGTCTGCATTGATTTTTTAGCAAAAAGTCTCAATGATATAACATTTGATATCGCAGATAATGAAATTGCTCTAGTGACACATATCGGTGCGGCTTCATACGGTTCTGATTCATTTATTTGCGCGGATATCGCACTCAAACGCGCAAAAAAGTTAAACCGTCAGGTTCATATATTTTCATCTGAAGAAAAAGAGCTTCCTGAAGATGTTCTCGAAAATATATCGATATTGAGCAATATCAATTATGCCATAAGAAACGATAAAATATATTCCTTCTTTCAGCCGATCAAAAATCTTTCAAACGGTCAGATCGAAAAATATGAATGTCTGATACGAATGGAAGATAAATCCGGCAAAATTGTTTATCCTGATTCTTTTGTGGAATTAAGCAAAAAGACAAATCTTTATCAAAAACTGACTTTTCTGATGATTGAAAAATCAATTTCAGCTTTTCATGAAACCGGTTATGATTTTGCGATCAATATGACAATTGAAGATATTTTAAACTCTGAAACTGTTTCGTATCTTCTTGATGAAGCCCGCTCGAAAGACACAGCAAACAGAATGATAGTTGAAATTGTTGAAACAGAAGAACTGAAGGATCTTGATAGAGTCATTTCGGTGCTGAATCAGATTAAAGCTGAAGGAATAAGAATTGCTGTCGATGATTTCGGTTCGGGATATTCGAATTTTGATTATCTCATCAAAATCAATCCGGCATATGTGAAAATTGATCAGACGATAATACAGCGTGTCATGACAGATGAGCGTGCGAAAGAACTTTTGAAATCGATTGTTTTGTTCGCAAAAAATTCCGGAATTCAGACAGTAGCGGAATTTATTGATTCAATTGAACTTGAAAATGAAATGAAGCGTATCGGAATTGATTATGTTCAGGGATGGCTGATAGGTAAGGCGGAAAGAACAATTTGATGCTGTTTTTTTACTTTCTGATTTGACGCCATGTTTGTATTTTATTCAAATGATTTGCAGTTTCGATGTGATTTTCTCGTAATTCCTGTTGTAAGTATTATTGGCAGAAAAGCCTGCCCGGCAGTTGTTTAAAAGGAATTTATATGTTTTCGATTGAAAATGACGGTAAAATATTTAGATTTGCGGCTGTTCTGATTTTTATCATCTCAGCATTTCTTTTTATGAAGTATGCCGTTGAAAGTACTCTTTATCGAAAACAGGTATATTTGCTCTATACGGATATTGTTCACGGCAAGGATCTTGTTGCTGATATTCTTCCTCCTCCGGCGTATATCATTGAAAGTTATTTGGCCGCATATGAAATGCGTGAAAATATCAATAATCCCGCTAAGTCGGATCAGATAGCGCAGTACATCCGCGACAGGCTCATGCGGGATTATCTGAACAGTTATGATTATTGGAAGAAAAACACTATTTACATTGAATCCGACGAAATGATGAAAACCGAACTTTTAGATAAAAGTTTCGCCTCTGCTGACAATTTTTATCGCACTCTAAACGAAGAGTATATTCCTGCTGTCAAGCGGCGTGATTTGAATAAAGCAAACATGATTATGACGGAGAAGCTGCAGCCTTATTATGCCGATCACCGCAACCATATTGATAATCTTATTGAAATGGCATCCGAAAGAAATGGTTATAAAACAGTTTACCTTGTATCAATGAGAGACAAAGTCCGCACAACACATAATAAAATTATTATCACAGGTTCCATCGCGTTCATAATTATAATATTGTTTCTGACTTACCGTTTTGTGTTTTTTTTTCGTGCTAATGCAGTGCTCAAAGAAAAAAATAAAAGACTTCATGAGCTTTCTTTGTTGGATAATCTTACTGGTTTATATAACAGGCATTATTTTCAGATACGGATAAATGAATTCGTTGATTCGGTTAAAAGTTTATCACTTTCAGGCGGCGCGAAGCTCGGTTTTTTTATGATCGATATTGATTTTTTTAAATTGATAAATGATACCGAGGGGCATTTGTTCGGCGATATTGTCCTGAAGCAATTCGGTGAGAGACTCAAATCAGTGATTAGGGAACAGGATATTCCTGTGAGATGGGGTGGTGAGGAGTTTTTGCTTCTTGTTCCTAAAACCGATGAAGGCGGATCTTATGAGATTGCCGTTCGAATTCTTGAGAGGATAAATTCAAAACCTTTTATCATCGGCGACAAGGAAATTCCGCTTACCTGTTCGATCGGTTATTGTCTTTATCCGTTTGTTTCTCATGTTAACTACGGCGGATGGCGTGAAGCCGTAAAAGCCGCTGATTCGGCCCTTTATACCGCAAAACGCAGAGGACGCAACCGTTCGATCGGCATTTTTATTAATTCCGAGAATAAAGATGTTTATGATTTAAAATCCGTTTTGTCTGATATAAAGAAGTCGGCTGATGAAGGTAAAATAATACTTAAAGAGCATACCTGATTGCATTATTTAAGTAATTGTTTGTATGTACTCTGATTGCCTGCCTCAATGATAAAAAACCTTGACTCTTGTATTTTTATTTTTTAAAATAAAGCATGGTTTCAAAGCAGAGATAAATAATTAAAATATTTTATTTGCTGAATAAACCAAAAACAAAAACACGAGGTATTTATGGCAGGAACGTTAGGGAAAAAAATTTTTGTTTTGTTCTTCTCTCTATTCGCAGGGATGACATTTCTTTATCCCCAGCAGGCGAATGACCAGTATGGTTTTGGAGGAAGAACATTTTTAATTCAGTCTGCACTTGAAGTCGGTAAATCCGCAAATGGTATTTGGGATGTTCCTGGAAAACCCGGCAAGGATAGAGGTAATTTTAAGAATATCGGTTCAGGCGATTGGCTGCAGATTCAGGTATGGAGTAGAGAAGCAGGAGATCCTAATGATAGACTATTTATATTCCGTCCGGCACAAGGTACTGCTGCCGGAAGGTATTTTATAAATTTTGCACGTGATTCTTATTGGGGAGTTAATGCAATTGTTCCAACCGGAAAGGTTGAAGCGAGAACCCGTTCAGATCATTTTGAATTAAAATATCTGCGCGACGGAAGATGGAAAATATATCATTCTCCCGGAGTAATTGTTTGTCTTGAGAATAATTCTTCGAAAAACGGATCGAAACTTGTTCTTCGTCCTGATTTTAACGGACCTGCTGCGGAATGGGTATTTTTTGATCTAGGCACACAGCGTTCATTTATACCTGTAATTCAGAATACGAACAACCAGACAGCTGCAAGAAAACTTGAAGATGTTCTTCAGGTTAATTATCCTGCGAGACATCAGTATTTTAATTCCGTAAAATCAGATCAATTTGCTCAGGATAATGCCGGCAACAAAATGGTTTCAATTCTAAATTCATTAAAGATGGCTGACCAGTGGTCTGTCGTAAAAGATGTAATTTCTAAAATAAAACCTAATAGTGATTTGAGCGCAAAGAGAGCGGTATTATCAGAGCTCGTTAAAGTTGATATTAAAAAAGGCTCAAACTTTTTGGAAAAAGCACTCGGAAACAAAATGAGAGAATCAATTGAAAAAGAAGCTTTATCCGAGAAAGATGAAGAAAGCAAAAAACTGATTCTTGAAATTGCGGAAAAAATATAAATCCGGATTGGATTTACGGCAGTCAGCGTTATAAAACGAAGATGATTGGTTTGTAACGCTGACTCAATTTTTCAGTCTCACTTCCTTTTTTAATAGATTTAATAAAAAATCACAAACATATTCGCTAATTCATGTCTGTTGAATAAATCAATATCCTATTATTGTTTAAAATATTAATGCAATAAAACTTGCATTAATCCGTTATAATTTATGAGCCTGAAGATGCGGGATGATATAAATTGAAAAACAGAATCAGTCAGTTCTATAAAGAAGAAAGACCCAGATTGGTGGCGTTTGTCAGAAAGCTGATCAGCGATGTTTCTGACCGTGACGGAGAAGACATTGTGCAGGATGTGATTCTGTCAATCTGGAATTCGGCCGATGCTTCACCGGTTGAAAATCTGTCTTCATATGTCTATAGGTCTTTGCGCAACAGGGTTATTGATGCTTTTAGAAAAACAAAAGACGATGTTTCCGTAAACGAAAAAGTCTGTGCTGATTCCGGTGTTACTATTTCCGATTTTTTATGCGATCTAAAGTACAGCGTAGAAGATGAATCGGAGCGGAAGGAAATCAGCCGGCTGATTTTTGAGGCTCTTAATCTTTTGCGGCCGGATGAAAGAGAAATAGTCTGCCTGACTGAATTTGAAGGCAGAAGTTTCAAGGAGTGCTCAAATATTCTTGGTGAACCGGTCGGAACTCTTCTATCGAGAAAATCGAGAGCGTTAAAGAAAATGGAAAACATTCTGCATCAGATAGGATTTTCAAAGGAGGATTATTATGAAGAATGAAAGCAGAGGGGTTAAAGTACTGAAAGTTGTCGGAATGGTAATCGCGGGTGCAGTCGGCGCATTACTTCTGGCAGGCCTTTTCGGTTTTATTTTTATGCATTTATGGAACTGGCTGATGCCGGATCTTTTCGGAATTAAAACAATAACTTTCTTTCAGGGTGTGGGATTGGTTATTTTGTCAAAGATTCTTTTCGGTAGCCTCAAGCATCATCCCGGCAGACATATCGGAAAAAATTTGTCGCGCAGGATGAAAAAAAGATGCGGCCATTTGACAGATTTGCCGCCTGAAGTCGCAGAAAACTATGACGAATATTGCGAGTATTGGGAAAAAGAAGGTTCTGAAGGTTTCAAAAGATATATCAGCAAAAACAGGTCGAACGGAGAATGAGGTGAAAAATATAATTTTCGGAAATTCAATGGATGTAATGCCGTCAGCTTTTTTCAGGATAATGTCCGCTCTTTTTAAGGTACGCGATTTGCTTATGCCTCACGATTATAAGCTTGATTTGATGGGTATAAAAGAAGGAGATGTTGTACTTGACTGCGGATGCGGAACAGGAAGCTGTCTCCGCAAAGCATCCCTTCTTGCCGGAGAAAACGGATTAGTTTATGCGGTTGATGTTCATCCCCTGGCGATGAAGTGTGCCTATAAAATATCTGAACGGTCAGTTTACAAAAATATAAAACCCGTTTTATCTCAGGGCGGCGTTATTCCCGTAAAACCGAATTCGGTTGATGTTATCTACGCGCTTGATATGTTTCATATGGTGTCTGATTATAAATCATTTCTTGCCGAGCTTTATGCGCTCATTAAGCCTGGAGGGA
>JAEWVM010000020.1 GCA_023396615.1 Spirochaetota bacterium
GCTGTGTTCAATGACTAAGCGCAATTAATATAAACTTCTAACGGTGTTAGAAAACCAAGAGTTTTTCTCGGTCGGTTGTTCAGCTTATTTTCAACCTTTTTTATTTCTTTATTAGAAATCAAGGCAAAATCTGTTTTCTTCGGAAAATATCTTCTTATCAATCCTATGCCGTTTTCAACTCCGCCTTTTTCCCAACTGTGATACGCATTACAAAAATAAGTTTTTACCCCCAATGCTTTTGCAATTGCTTCATGATCCGCATTCTCAAGTCCATTATCAAAGGTTATCGATTTTACTAATCTTTTCGGATAACGTCTCAGCATCCTTTCTACAGCTTTTCTCATGTGCTTTTTGCTTTTGTTCGGTACTTTGCGTATAAGCGTAATCTGTATTTTCCTTTCACGAAGAACAACCAAACAGCTTTTGCTTTGACGGGATACCACGGTATCGGCTTCCCAATGACCGTATCTCTTCCTGTTATTTATATATTCGGGACGTTTGTCGATCATAACTCGATTCGGAATTTTCACCATTCTTTTCCCTGATTTTATTGACCTTTTTTGACGTTTTCTCTTTCCCCTCACGAGATATTTTATTAAATCGGGGCGTTCATTATAAATAAAAAGATAAATTGATTCATAATTTGTCGAACATCCTTTCTTATCAATTCTGATTCTTCCGGCTATTTGCTCTGGGGTATAATCCTTCGATAATTTGCGAATAACGTAATTCTGTATTTCTTTGTTCTTAAGGCGTATCTTCTGATGTGATTTACTTTTCCTTTCATCTGCCTTCAATTGAGCTCGGTTTGAACGATAACGGGTTTCACGGATTTGAGTTCCGTTACGCTTGATTTCCCTGCTGATTGTTGAAGGATTCCTTTTAAGTTTCTCGGCAATCTCTTTTTGGGTGAAATTTTGAGATAATAAGTGTGCAATCTCATCCCTTTCATAAGGCTGTAAATGTTTGTAGACAGTTTTTCCAGTCTTTGCTATCTTCTTCATAAAGAGGCTTCTCCTTTGGCTTTATTTCGCAATACAACCTTCGGAGATGTCCTCTTTTTCTAAACCTTTATTTTTTTAATTAATTGCACTTCTCGATTGAAGTGGTGTAAAATTCTTATTCTTTGAATCCGGGGAATATTCGCCTGTTTTTTTGTATCCCGCTTTTTCATAAAAATGATGATTTCTGAAACTCAGATGCGGCGTGTCCAGTTCCCATTTTTCCGCATCAGGAAATTGATCTTCAATCAGTTTCATCACATTCTGCCCGAATCCCTGATTCTGATATTCAGGCGCGATAAAAATGCAGCCCAAACGATGACTGCCGTTAGCGGCTTCGAAGACGATTGCACCTCCGATGATTTTATCATCTTTCAAAAACTTGAAGGTGTGACCGCTGTTAATAAAACGCAATGATCTGTTTTCAATATCGATAACAGGCGGATATTCGCCGTATCTGTTTTTGTCTTCTTCAAAAGCGGATATCGCTAATCCGGCTAAGACTTTAGTATCAGCTTTTGATATTTTTTCAATCATAATCATTAAGCTTCGCCTGCTGCAATCTCAATGTATAAATCGAGTCTCATGTTGCCCGGCTTTGATGCTTCAAGCTGTTCTTCGAACCAGCGCGCCGGCTGCTTGATTTTATAGTTTTTTTCCTCTGCCATTTTATTCATTCTCTGCCAGCCCTCTACGATGAATCTGCATGAAGGATCTTCTTCAAAGCTGCCTTCGATGCCTGTCGCTATGAATGTTCCGGCTGGAATAATTTCGATGCGTGCTCCGCTTATGTCTATTTCATCGAATTTGTCAAGACACAGAAAAACTTTGTAGCCTTCGTTTTCCGGGTCGTATGAAATGTTTCCGTTTCTGTCGATATTGTGTCCGAATATTCTTCGCGGTGAATCGCCGAGATTCTTTGAATTCAGCCATTCGTTCATGGCTCCTAATGCCTTGTCTTCTGATTGAGGCGCGAGCGCGCTGAAAGCAAGCGCTTTCATTTGCGGCAGTTTTTTTACAATGACTCCCATATACATCTCCTTTATAAGCTGTAATTTTTCCGTGGTTTTTATGCCCGTTTTTTTTGCCGGATTATTTTTGATTTCTACCGGCGCAATGCCGAATTCTTTTCTGAATGCACGGGTGAATGATTCGTGAGTTTCGTATCCGGATTCAAGCGCGACATCGACGACCTGAAATCTATCATCGCAGAGAAGTTCGAGTGAACGGGAGAGTCTCCGCTTCATCAGATATTGTTTGAAGCTAAAACCGGTAACGCAGTTGAAATAATTGTTAAAGCTTCTTTCTGACATGTTGCTTTCGGCCGCTGTTTCTGCACATTTGATGTTTTCGCTTAAATTGTTTTCAATAAATTCGATCGCGCACTGTATCTGTTCGTAAATAGTCATGGTCAACTCCGTCTGCTGAAAGGAATATAAACTATCTATCCGGGTTGTGCTTGATATTTTCGGCAAGATGATTTTTTTTGTGATATCTTGTTGTTAAGGTTGAAGTAATTTTGTATTTATAACTGTATTATATCTTGGTTGAAATATGATTTAATAATTTAATTATATAGGAATCATTTGCTCGACAGAAAAAGCAGTGTGCTGATATATGCCCGAAGGCTGTTTGCGTTAAAAAATACTTGAGATATATAATCAGATGTTTATTCTATATCGGGTTGTGCGCTTGAGTTTGTTAATCTAAGGCAAAAGTATAATACAATTTAAGGAGTTAAAGTAATGAAACCATTAGACATTCTTAATCAGTGGATGCAGGCAATCAATAGTTCAGATGTCGATAAACTGCTTTCTTTATATGACAGCTCTGCAATACTGATTCCGACATTTTCGAATAAAGTATTAAATACTCCGGAAAAACTGCGCAATTACTTTGAGATGCTGGGCAACCGTGAAGAGCTGAGTATCGCTCTGCACGAAAACACATTGAAAATGCAGGAGCTGAAAGACAATTATTATACAATAAACGGAATTTATAACTGGCGTTTCAAAGTTGAGGATGAAATACTGAATTTCGAAGCGCGTTTCAGTTATTTGATAGATGTAAGCAGTTCAACTCCGATTCTTCATCATCATTCTTCGCAGGTTCCGCGCATGCTTTAGTTTTAAGCGCTTATGCTTATATGTTAAAAGCATGTTAACTTAATGCCTGTCTTTGCGGCAGGCGCTTTGCGGAAATTATCTTGACATAAAGGGTGGCTTAAAGTTTTTAAATTTAAATAGAGGTGTTTCTTTTCGAAATGAATTCCTTTCCTGAATACCTTGTCTTTAGAGATCCTTTTTTTAATCTACCGTTATTTTTTAAAGCGGCATTGTTTTTAATCATTTTGTCTTCGCTGGTTTATCTCTTTTTAAATATTCGGAAAAGTTTTTTTTTCTGGAATAAAAACGGAGGAAGAAAGGCTTTTGTAACCAAGAAAAGTATAGTTTTCTTTTTTAAATACGGAATCCTTAAAAACAGGATTTCCAATAACAAAAATCTTTATCTTCTCATCTTCCCTTGCGCCGTAGGAATAATTCTCGGGACTTCATCAACGGCACTTCTGGTCATTGATTCAATCTTGCGTTCATCATTTGATTTCGGCTTCATTCATTCTATATTATATAAACTGATGCTTTTTGTTTCTGATCTCAGTTTTCTTTTATGCCTATTGTCTTCATTTGCACTTTTAATCAGGCGTAAGATTTTATCAGACAATCAAGCATACCGCTTTCTTCCTTACATTACGATACTTGTTATACTTTTATTTTTTGTCCTTTCGAATTCTGTCAGGATAGCGATTATGGATTCATCATCTTATGAATCTGCGGCTTTTCTCAGCATAATGCTGTCAAAAATATTTGTATCTATTCCGGAAGAAGTGCTGATCGATCTGTATTTCTTTTTTGTCTGGACTTCGTTTTCGCTTCTTGCAGTTTTTACTGCTGTTTTGTTTTCGGGCAGAACAGCTTTTCTTCTAAAAGGGTGGATGAATATTTTTCATACGGATCCATTATCTCTAAGATTCTCAAAAAAATATCTTCTGCCGGTTTCATCAAAAAACGATTTGGACTTATGCAAGATCAAAAATCTTTCTGACTCAAAGAGTTTTATTTCGAAAGATTTCTCTGATTCTGATTCTTGCATAGACTGTTCTCTTTGTGACTTGGCATGTCCTGCATTTGTCGCGGAATCCAGCCTGTCTCCTTCAGAATTGATTTCATCGATGAAAAATATCACCGCAAATGATTCTTCTTCTGTCAGCAGCAGCAAAATATTCTCGTGCGTCAACTGCGGAGCCTGTTCCGAAACCTGTCCGGTCTTTGTTGATTTTAATTCGATAATCGCCCGGATAAAAAAGGATGCAGTTCTTTTAAAGGGAATGCCTGATAGAAATATCCGAAGAAAGTTTGATGCTATTGAACAGTCTGGTAATGTCTTTGCCCGCGGCGGAGATGTACCTTCAAGCAGTTTTCTTTCTGCGGCTCCGGTATATGACGGAACTCAGGATTATCTTTTGTTTGCAGGGTGCAAAGCCCGTGCAGGTAAAGCAGAAAATGCTCTTAAGGCTTTATCTTCTATAATGTCCGCCGCAAATATTACATTCGGTGTTTTAAAAGACGAAACCTGCTGTGGAGATTACGCTCTTCGAAACGGCGACGAATATCTTTTCTCAAAGTTGGCTCTAAAAAATATCAGTTCAATCAACGAAAATCATACTCCGAAAATATTATTTATATGTCCGCACGGTTATAATGTTTTCAAAAAAGAATACAAGGCATTTGCTAAGAGCCGTATGCTTAAAACTGATTATAAAGTTTATTCTCATGTTGAAGTCATTTCTTCTCTTGTTGAAAACGGAAAATTATTTCTTAAAAGAACTATCAGCAATCATATAGCCGTTCATGATTCGTGTTTTTTAGGTCGTTATAACGGAATTTACGAGCATCACCGTAAAATTCTTAAGGCGGCTGCCGGAATTTATTATGTTGAACCGACGAATTCACGCGACAAGAGTTTCTGCTGCGGTTATTTCGGAAAATCAGAAGATGATGAATGCGGAGAAATTACAAAACTTAGAACCAGAGAAATCCATTCATCGGGTGCTGTTTGTACGGTAACTTCGTGTCCGCATTGCGCCGAAGGATTTACCCGTTCTGCAAATGAGCTTCAGATTGATAATTTTAACCAGGAAGATTTCGCGGAAACAATTCTGCGTTTAATCGAATAAACAGAAAAAGGTCTATTGGAGGAAATGATGGAAAATTTAATTTACATCGTTCCGGTTGCGGCTATTGCCGCTCTTTTTTCTGCGTTTATGTTTTTCAAGGCGATGATGCGCTCTGAAAAAGGAAACGCAAAGATGGAAGAAATCGCCGGATACGTTAGAGAAGGCGCGTATGCCTATCTTTACAGGCAGTATAAAGCAGTATTCAAAGTGTTTGCTGTTTTATGCGTAATTCTTGTTGTTCTTGCTTTTCTTGGGATTCAGAATCCCTTTGTTCCTTTCGCATTTTTAACCGGGGGTTTTTTCTCGGGTCTTTGCGGATTCCTTGGAATGAAAACCGCTACAAACGCATCAAGCAGAACAGCTCAGGGAGCAACTCATTCGCTTAATAGCGGATTAAAAGTAGCATTCAGATCCGGAGCTGTTATGGGTCTTATCGTTGTAGGCTTTGGTCTACTTGATATAGCACTCTGGTACTTCTTTTTGGATAAGGTTATTTATACTCCGGGGAACATGAGTTCAGGAATTGAATTCTTTGGTCTGACTTTTGTAGATAAAGGACTTGATCTTGACGGCAAACTTATCGCTATCACAACAACTATGCTTACATTCGGAATGGGAGCTTCCACTCAGGCGCTTTTCGCGAGAGTCGGCGGCGGAATTTATACAAAGGCAGCTGACGTTGGTGCGGATCTGGTAGGAAAAGTTGAAGCCGGTATTCCGGAAGACGATCCGAGAAATCCTGCGACAATTGCGGATAATGTCGGAGACAATGTAGGAGACGTTGCCGGAATGGGCGCTGATCTTTATGAATCATATTGTGGTTCAATTCTTGCTACTGCGGCACTTGGAGCGGCACTGCCTGCTGCTGCCGGTTTCGGCGGAGTTAAAGCGGTTACTGCACCGATGATAGTTGCAGCACTCGGAATTTTCTTTTCAATTGCCGGTATTTTTGCCGTAAGAACAAAAGAAAATGCCAGCATGCGAAACCTTCTTTTCTCTCTTAATACGGGAGTCTGGGGATCTTCAATTCTTATTCTTGCCGCTCTTGCTGTTATGGCTTTTACCGGTTATATTCCTTGGGGAATTTTCGGAGCAGTTGTAACGGGTCTTGCCGCAGGTCTAATCATCGGACAGGCTACCGAATATTTTACTTCAGACGAATATTCTCCGACAAAAAAAATTGCTGAACAGACAAAAATGGGTCCGGCAACAACTATAATTGAAGGTATGGCAGTCGGAATGTATTCTTCCGCTATTCCTGTTATTACAATAGTAGTCGGAATTATTCTCGCATTTGCTCTATCGGGCGGATTTTCTCATATAAATATGGGTCTTTACGGAATTGGTTTCGCGGCAGTCGGAATGCTTTCGACTCTCGGAATTACTCTTGCAACAGATGCATATGGTCCGATTGCAGATAATGCCGGCGGAAACGCCGAGATGAGCGGTCTAGCTCCTGAAGTGCGTCAGCGTACCGATGCGCTTGACATGCTTGGAAACACAACTGCAGCAACAGGCAAAGGCTTTGCGATAGGCTCAGCTGCTTTGACTGCAATGGCTCTTCTTTCCGCATACATGGAAGAAATTAAAATATGGATGGCTAAATTCGCATCGAAATCAGCTGAAGGATTTTTCGCAATAGATAAATTCCGCTTTTATGCTTCTGAACTTTCGAATGAAACAATTTGTTCATTGAGAGACCAGGGTATCACTGCGGTTCAGGCTAAACTTGCAACGATGAAAGATCTTACTGCCGCTTTCGATGTAACTCTGATGAATCCGATGGTTCTTGCCGGAATTTTTATCGGTTCAATGATGGCATTTGTTTTCTGCGCTATGACGATGAAAGCTGTTGGAAGAGCTGCCGGCAGAATGGTTGAAGAAGTTCGCCGTCAGTTTCATGAAATGCCTGGAATTCTACAAGGAACACAGAAGCCTGAATATGGTAAATGTGTAGAAATTTCAACAAAGGGTGCTCAGAGAGAAATGATTCTTCCATCGCTTCTTGCGATTATCGTTCCTGTTGCGACAGGTTTGTTTTTCGGAGTAGCGGGAGTTCTCGGACTTTTGGTGGGCGGTCTTACTACGGGTTTTGCTCTTGCATGCATGCTTAATAATGCCGGCGGTGCATGGGATAATGCTAAAAAATTCATCGAGAAAGGAAATTTCGGCGGAAAAAAATCCGAAGCTCATAAGGCTGCGGTTGTCGGAGATACAGTCGGTGATCCGTTCAAGGATACTTCCGGACCTTCGCTGAATATTTTGATAAAGCTTATGTCGATGGTATCGGTTGTATTTGCAGGTGTTGTACTTTTTGTATATCCGAAGCTTGCATCATTGATATCAATGATAGGCAAATAACGGAAACCATACTATAATAAAAAAGGCGGATTCAATCCGCCTTTTTTATATTATAAATCAATGAAACTTTTCATTTGGATCAGGGTAATAGTTTTTTCTCGCCCATTCGAGTTCCTTTCTTTCGTCCGATGTGAGAGAGCTCATTCCTTCGCGGGCTATCTTGTCGAGCAGACGGTCAATTGTTTCTTTTGCTTTGTTCTGGCTTGTTATTATTTTCAATTTCTGCTTTGATTTGCGTTTTGTTAAAATATCTTTAGGTAACCTGAACCTGAATGCCGCGATAATTGCTATGCCGGTAATAATTCCGCCGAGGTGACCGATGTGACTTATATTTCCTGCAGTGATTGAAAAAGACTGAATTGTACCGAAAAATTCAATCAAGCCGAAGATGAGAATGAAATACTTCATTTTTATCGGAATGATAAAATAAAGAAGAACTTCCCTGTTAGGCCATGTAACTCCAAATGCCAAAAGAATTCCGAAGACAGCTCCTGAAGCTCCGATCGTTACTGTGTTCGGATCCATGTACGGAGAGAAAAAGTTCATTAGATGAATAAAGATCCCCGCTCCGGTTGTGGTAAGCAGATAGTATATGACAAATCGTTTCGTTCCCCAGAAATTTTCGAGTTCACCGGCGAATATCCAGAGAGCAAACATGTTCAAAAGCAGATGCAAAGGACTGCCGTGAAGAAAGCCATAGGTTAGGAACTGCCAGTAAAAACCAGCGGAAATTCCGGTTTTGCTTATTCCGAAAATTCCGGCAGGATCTATCGTTGAGAAGAACGGAAAAAGAATCTGTGCTAGATAAATCGCGATATTCGCGATTATTATAATTTTCAGTGCCTTTGTTAAAGGTCCGCCGAATTTGAAAGAGATATTTTGTTTCATTTTAATCGAACTGCCTTCTTATTCTGTCAAAATCTTCGTGATTGTAAAGGAACAGTTTGAATATACGCGGATCAAATCTGAAAGCTTCCTGACGCATTATTTCAACTGTTTCTTCATGGGAGATGGCTTCCTTGTATGGACGCTTGGAAGTCAGCGCGTCATAAACGTCTCCGATTGTGACTATTCTCGCAACAATCGGAATGTTTTCGCCGTGTCTGCCTTCAGGATACCCCAGACCATCCCACCTTTCATGATGATAAAGCGCTATATCCTTCGCCATGTCAAGAAAAGAGTTGTCTCCGAGTGTTCGGGATGCATCATTAAGTGCATTATATCCGATTACTGTATGAGTTTTAATTATTTCAAATTCTTCATGGTTCAATGCCGTAGGTTTAAGAAGAATAACATCAGGAATTCCGACTTTTCCTATATCATGAAGAATACATGAATCATAAATGTTCCGCATAAATTCTGAAGTTATCGAATCATATTCGCCGCTGTATTTCATTATCTGAGCAAGTAGAACACAGTAATTCCTCATTCTTTCAAGATGCTCGCCGGTTTCGCTGTCTCGGGTTTCGGCGAGTTTGCTTAGGGCGAAAATGGTTGTTTTTTGTGTTTTCAATAACTCGTGAGTCCGTACTTTTACTATGTGTTCGAGATGTTTAGTGTGCATTTCGAGCTGACTTGTCAGGTCTCCACGCTGTATGCTCAGAGATATTTGACCCGCGATGAGTTTCAAAAAGCGCAGATGATCTTCATTGTAAGGTTCGGGTTCTTCGGATAAAAATAAAAGAAAGCCTTTGATTGAGTTTTCCACAAAAAGGGGCATTATTACTGCTGAAGAAGTCTCTTTGCTGATTATTTCGCGTGATTCTTCGGGAAGATTTAATTTCGAAATAAATGTATCGATGTCATTGGCTATAATTACGTCTTTTGCCCTGAGAATGTTGCGAAAAACAGTTTCATCAAGTTTCAGCTTGAAACCGCTTTTCGCCGGTAATACTTTGTCTGAATGTGAAAGTTTTACATGAAAGGATTTCTCATCATGATCAAGTGAAACTAGAGTGATGCTGTTAAACGGAATGACTGATTTCAGTGATATGTCTATTTTGTCAAAAATTTCTTCAATATCGAGGCCCTGATTGAGAAGAGAAATGATTTCGAACATTTTTTCCAGCTGAAGGTTGGCTTTATCCTTTTCGTCTCCGATTTTCTTTCTGTCGAT
The DNA here is from genome assembly GCA_023396615.1 of Spirochaetota bacterium. GTDB lineage: Bacteria > Spirochaetota > UBA4802 > UBA4802 > JAFGJZ01 > JAKJGA01. The sequence goes on from JAEWVM010000020.1 coordinate 9,713, forward strand.
TGCCCTTTTTACGGAGTGATTTAACAGATTGAAATCTGTTACGGGTTTTGTGAGAAAGTCGTAAGCGCCTGTTTTTAGAGCATGTATAATGTCTTCATCGGAACCGACAGCGGTGAGAACGATGCGCGGAACTGAATTGAAGCGTTCAAGCATCATGCTGAGCAGTTCTCTTCCGTTCATAATCGGCATTTTCAGGTCTGTGATCACAAGATCAACGTCCGCGTTTTTTTCCAGAACCGAAACAGCTTCGGCTCCGTTAAAAGCGTTAAGAATATCGTAACCAAGTTTTTTTAGAAACGCGGAAAGAGTCTTATTTACGTTAATGTCATCATCAACGACAAGAATTTTCCCGAAATCATTCCTAATGTTGCTAATAGAGTCTCCAATTGTCATCGCAAACCGTACGGTCAGTCTATAAAATATATCATAAAAAGGCAAGAAAAAGACAGGTCATTGTAACTCTAATACTCCGGCTGACTCAAAAAGGTATGAAGAAAGTATTGATGTTATTATTTCTTGTTTCATTTTTCGCGTGCGAAAACATGCGCTTTTCAAAAGTATCTGGATACGTGTTTGATGATGAAACCGGCGAAGCAGTTGGAGGCGCTCTTGTGAAGCTTTATGATGAATATGATTCGGATTCCGATGAAACGGATGAAAACGGATATTTCAGTGTTTCGATTTCTTATAATAGCGAAGGCAGTGTGTCGGAAGATTCTGAGAAAATAAGTTTCTCAGTTTCAAAAAACGGATATAAAAAATATACCGATACTTTCAATGGAAGCTACGTCGACAAGGAAACCGATGTTTTTCTTGAAAAAGAGTGATTATCCGGCTTAAATGAATTTCCGTTTCATCATTTCGCGGTAAATTTTCAAAACAACCCATGCGTCAGTTGCGGCATAGAGTATCTGTGAATCGGAAAGATTGAACTTTTCCCAGTTGCTTTTCTGTGCTTTTTTAGAAATTCTTCCTTTAAAGAAAAAACCTGCTAGAGCACGTACTCCTCTTTGTTTGAATCTCAGCTTTCTTGCGATTGTTTCAAGATCGACAAAAGATACGCATTTTGAAGATGAATATTTTTCAATATCGCGAAGTTCTCCTTTTAATCCAAGGCCGATTTTTGTTATCGAAGGATTGGATAAAATCCGCGTTAACTCGGGCGGATAGTTAAGCTTGTTTATTCTGACAAGAAAGGCTTCGGTTTCTGTAGCAAGCTGGATCAGGGAAATAGGGTAATGTTCGCCCTTGTTGAAGCTGGGACGTGATTCACTGTCGAATCCGATTATCATTCCGGATTTGATTTTATCAAGATGATGAAGGTCGTGATAAGTTTCTATAAGTCTTATTTTGCCTGTGAAAGAAAGAAGGGGGTATTCGTTTATGGCTTCTTTGTCGATTTCATAAAGAAATTCTTCTTCACCGTTTGCTTTAGTCTCTGTATTTTTTTTATTTTTGTTAAAAAAATTAATTAATTTATTAATTTTGAATAATTTCATCTGATTGCCGCCATTCTTTTGACTATTCCGTTTCCGATCGATCCGCATAATGCAACAGCTACGGCATCCGCAGCATCATCCGGCTGTGGAGTTTCCTTCAGTGAAAATATTTTCTGAATCATGCACTGCATCTGTTTCTTGTCCGCTCTTCCGAATCCTGTTACCGCCTGCTTAACCTGTACCGGAGCATATTCGCTGTAGCATAAAGCATTCTGCTGAAATGCCAGTAATATTACTCCGATTGCTTTTGATACGTCAAGCGCGGTTGTGGTGTTGCGCGCAAAAAAAAGTTTTTCAATTGCCGCGGAGTCGGGTCTGTAGCGCTTTATTACTGCCGAAATTTCGGTATAAACTATAAAAAGCCTCTCTGATATTGAAAGAGAGGAATCAGTTTCTATGGCGCCGTAGTCAATAACTCGGGCGGTGTCTTCGATCACCGCCCATCCGATTATAGCAAAACCTGGATCAATTCCAAGAACCCGCATTACTGAAGTTTTTCCATTATCTCATCCGAAATTTCATAATTGGCGTAAACATTCTGAACGTCATCATGATCTTCAAGCTGTTCTGTGAGCCGCATACACTGCTGTGCTTTCTTTTCATCAAGCTCAACTGTTGTCTGCGGAATATATGTGATTTCAGCAGATGCCGTTTTGAATGATTTGGAATTTATTGTTTCAAAAACATTATTGAATGAATCTGGCGCTGTTTTTATTGTAAGTGCACCGTCATCTTCTGCTGAAATGTCTTCAATGTCAAAATCAAGAAGAAGTTCCATGAGCTCATCTTCGTTTGTCTGACCGGCTTCGATGGTAATAACACCCTTTTTGTCGAACATAAATCCGACACAGCCTGTTTCTCCGAGATTGCCGCCGTTTTTGGAGAAAATATTGCGTATTTCCGGATATGTGCGGTTTCTATTGTCCGTAATAACATCCAGCATCATCGCAACTCCGCCCGGGGCATAACCTTCATAGCGGATTTCTTCGTATACAACGCCTTCCATTTTTCCGCTGGCTTTAAGTATTGCGCGTTCGACATTATCGTTAGGCATATTGGCTTCTTTAGCCTTAAGTATTGCGGTTCTAAGTCGGGGATTCGATTCGGGATCAGATCCGCCGCCGTTTTTAACAGCAACAGTTATTTCCCTGATTATCTTGGTGAATATTGCGCCGCGTTTAGCGTCAATGGCGCCTTTTTTTCTTCTAATAGTAGACCACTTATTATGACCTGACATCAAATACCTCTAAAATCTCGTATTGTAGTACAATTTTTTAATACCCTCTTTTTATTTTCAACTGTAATTTTATGATTCTCTCTCTTGCCTGAGGAGCTTTATAGTTAAAATCCGCTGATGCCTGATAATATTTTATTGATTCTTCGTTTCTTTCAAGTTTCTCAAGAATTTCGGCCGAATTCCAGCGCACTTTTCCGCTTGAAAGCTTTCTTCGTTCGTAATTCTGCTGAATGAGCTCGTATTCCATGATTTCAATTCTTCTTTCCAGAAGCTGATATTCTTTGAACTTCTCATAATTTTTCTGCTTGAGAAGAGATGTCTTGAGTTCACGGGCAGTTTTTCTCATATCAATAATTTCATCTTTTTTTTGTTTAACTGCCGAATCTATTTTGGTTTCATATTCGACGGTACGCGAATATGCTTCAAATGCTTCCTGAAATCTGAGATTGCGGTAAAGTATGTCTCCGCTGTATTCATTGCATTTGTGTCTGCGGAGAATGTCATCGGCCGGAAGAAGTTCAAGCGCACGTTTAAAAAGGTTAAGAGCTTCATCCAGTGATCCGACATTGTTGTAGCAGATGAAACCAAGGGCAAAAATTACCGGTGCATCATCGTTTTTTTTAGCAAGATATTTGCGGTAATAATCCGCTGTTGCAAGATACCTATTGATATCGGAGTGAAGATTTGCGAGCAAAATGTAGTCGTTAATGTCCTCGGCTTCGCCCTTTAACGAAAGATATCTTTCAAGATAAAGAATACTGCGTTTTTTGTCACGTCCTGCATAAAGAGCCCTTCCCAGCTCGAGAGCGTAGTCTGCGTTGGCTTTGTCAAGAGAACAGGCCTGTTCTAGAGAGTTCAGGTATGCACGGAAATATCCCGCTTCTTTGTAAACGCGTGAAAGTTCATAAAAAACCGCAGAATCCGATACAAATTCAATTTCCTTGAATTTGAAGCATTGATAATAATGCCTTACGGCGGAATCATATTCGCGCAGATTGTATGCGCATAAACCGGCAAGCCGGTGAAGCTTGAATAGTTCGGGATTATTTTCAATAAAATAAGGCTCGGCTTTTCTTTCGGAAAAGAGCCTGTTAAGGTCTATTCTTTCTTCGGCTGATCCTAAACTGATGAAATCATTCGGGATGCGTTTGTCATCGACTTTTGATGAATATATTTCTTCGAGCCGCTTTTTAATCTGAGTATAGGCATCTTTATAATTTCCGGAACTAATAAGCGGCTCGTATGATTCCTGTGCGGAAACAAGAGTGACTGATAATAGAAATAAGATATGAATTAAAAATTTCATGGCAGATTTGTATTCCTATTATCGGATCAAGTCAATCGATTCTGTAATAAAGAACAATTTTTGTTATTGTAAAAAAGGTATTCGCCGGAAGAAATGTCTGCATCCGCTATTGTTGGAGTCTGGAGTTTGATATGTTTGCCGGAAAATACAGGAATCAGTTTGTTCGTGCGTCGAAATTTTTACTATTATGCACTTCTGCTGTATTTGCCTTCAGAATAATTCTGTTCGGTCTTATTTCGGCATCTTTTTCCGATGCTGATTTTGCCGTATATTTTTCAAAATCGATTCTTTATGATGTTATTTTCCTAACATGTGTATTCATTATTACCTTTTCTTTTATGCTGGTATTTAAGAAAAAGATAAGACTCTTTGAAGCGTTTCTATTTATTCCATTTGCGCTTGTTTTTGTTTTCTATGCAGGCTATTATTCCGTCTTTGAAAAATATTTTCAGATTTCCGCTTTGGGGGAAGGTCTTTCTACTTATTCAAATGAAATAGTAAATTCAGCATTTCATGAAATCGGAAACGGCGTCTATTTGTCATTGATTCTTTTTGTTCTGATGTTTGCTGTCTATTGCTTTACTGTTAAGCGTATTGAGCGAATGCTTTACAGTCTGATATTGTATTTTATTCTGCCGCTGGTATTCTTCGGTATTACATTCGGTCTAATGTCTGCGCCCAAAGATAATCTTTTTGAAAATCCTGATTACGGTACAGTATCAAAAAATCCTGTTATTTTTCTTGCCTCATCAATGATGACAAAGCCCGAGGATGAGTCTTTCATTAAGAATGATTCAAAAGGCGAACTTTTTTTGAATTCCGAATCCATAACCGAACCGGGAATTGTTCCTGGTCTCAATATACGCAGGAAAAAATTTAATATAATTTTTTACTTTTTTGAATCTACCGCACAAAACTATATCGGGTTGAAAGTTGACGGAAAACCCGTAATGCCGGTGTGGGAAAAACTGTCTCAAAACAGCATCACCTTTAACCGCCATTATGCCCATTATCCTCTTTCTGTTAATGCTCTCTATAATATTTTTACTTCAGCATATAATCCTCTGAAAAAGATGTGGATACCGATGCATGATTCAAAAATTCCCCTTAAATCCGCGCCTGAAATATTTAAAGAGAACGGATACAGAACAGCTCTTTTGCATTCAGGTGATTTGAGAAATTTTAATCATATCGGATATCTAAAAGACAGAAAGGTCGATTTCATCCGTGATATTAAAACGCTTCAACCCGGCGGATATAAAGTTATAACTCCGTACAGTCTTGATGACAGAGCAATGATAAAGCCTCTTGTTGATTTTGCAGAAAAAGAAAAAGATAAACCTTTTTTTGCCGCAATATTTCCTCTTCTGCCTCATCATCCGTATACGTTTCCTTTTAAGGAATTTTATCTTTATTCGGAAAGCGAAATAGCAAAAGCTCCGGGGAAAAAGGAAAAGACGTGGATGCAGTATGTGAATTCACTTCATTTTTCAGATTATTGTCTCGGGGAGCTCATTGATTCGCTTGATAAAGGCGGACTTCTTGAAGACACTATAATTTTTATTTTTGCTGATCATGGAGAGGCTTTCTATCAGCATCCCGGAAATTATCTTCATGCCATTCATGTGTATGATGAAAACGTCCATGTTCCTTTTATGATCTATGGAAAAAATATTTTTAAACGCAGAATAGAATATCCCGGAGTATCAAGCCACGTAGATATACTTCCGACAGCTCTTGATTTTGCAGGAATAAAGCCGCAGGATTACTTTCAGGGAATATCCTTAGTATCAAAGCATAAAAAAAGAATGGCTTTTTCTTACACGGATTGGGATGAAATAAAAAGATCTGTTCGGGACGGCAAATGGAAATATATTCTTTCCGATAACGGAAAGGAAGAGCTTTATGATATTGATGCAGATGCGTTAGAAAAAAATAATATAGCTGCGGATTTTCCGGAGATTTGCGGAAAATACAGGGATTATTTGAAAAAAGCAGGTCAGCATCAGCTGGAGTATTACAAAACCAGGAAGTTTAAAAATAAGTGAAATTTTTCAGCAAAAACAAACCGCTCAAAATAATTATCATACTTGTGATACTGTCTGTTTTCACGGCATTTATCTTTATTGCGAAGCTTCAATTCGGTTTTCTGCGTGAGTATTTTTTTTCTGATTTGAGATCTTCAACTGAGATTGCTTATTCGGAATTTTCAGAAAAACGAAACACTGAACTGATTAAAGAATATCTGCTTTTGAACGATAAAGGGAAAAGGGATTTTTTTTCAAAGCTATTATGTAAGCGGAGATTTCTCGCGGATCGTGAGACATATTTGGTTTTTGATGACCGTTCGGAATTTTTCTGCGCTCCAGTCAAACCTTCAGAGATAGGCGGATCTGTTTACATATGGGCTTATGTCGACGATTCAATAATGATAAAACGCTCCGCGAATGAAGGATATTCTCCGTTTTCCGAATGTGAAGTCTGGAGACTTAACACAAACGGATTTAACTACATTTTTATGAACGATAACATTTTGATTTTTGAGAGATCTGACGGAGAGGAAGAGTCAGTGATGACTCTTGAATATTAGTTCTAAACTTTGATTTTTCTTTTTTCGGGATCGGAGTTTTCTTTGTACAGTATGATAATATTTCCTATAGTTCCGACAATTTCCGCAGAACATTTTTCCGCTATTTGGGGCACCATGCTGTTCTTTTCATCTTTATGATCGACAAATTTAACTTTGATAAGTTCATGATCTTCAAGAGCTGTTCCAATAGCTTTTATCAGCTGGTCTGTTATTCCCTGTTTTCCGATTTTAACTATCGAATCCATGTGATGAGCGAGCGATCTAAGCTCTTTTCTCTGACGGCTTGTTAATTTATTCATAGTTGAAAAGTCCGCTGAAGGTGTTTTTAGTCAATAATTATTTAATTAGTCGCCCGGACATTGTCTGCAAAAAACTTGAATTAATTAATTTTTGAGAGATAATGATCAAATGGATCCTTTTGAAAACAATAATGATTCAAGGTGGTTTTTCGCGATTGAAAGCAGCGGTGACGGTGTCTGGGACTGGAATTTTGAAACGGGCGCTGTTTTCTATTCAAGCCGTTGGAAAAGTATGCTTGGATACAAGGATGATGAAATAAAAAACCGTATTGGTGAATGGAAACGCCGTGTTCACCCGGATGATCTTGATGATGTGCGCCGTGCACTGACAAAATGCATCAAAGGTAAAACACCGCGATACGAATGTCAGCACAGACTTTTATGCAAAAATGGAAAATACAAATGGATTCTTACCCGCGGCAGGGTGGTAGAAAAAACTGCAGACGGCAAACCCCTTCGAATAGTCGGAACACATGCAGACATAAGTGAAACCAAAAAAGTTGAGTTTGAGCTCATAATGAGCAAAGAGAAGAAAAAAGCTCTGATTAATAATCTTCCTTTCCTTGCATGGATGAAAGACAGAGAAGGGAAATTTGAAGTTGTAAACAATATGTTTACTGAATTTTTCGGGCTTAATGAATCCGAAATTATAGGTAAGACTGCTGATGAATTTCTTACAAAAAGCACCGCTGATTTATATTTTAAGGATGATGAAGAAATAATTAATTCAGGCGGCAGGAAATCGCATGAAGATTTAATTGTGAGCGAATCCGGAGAAAAATGGATCGAGACACATAAAAGTGCTCTTTTCGGTTCAGACGGAGAAGCAATAGGGATAACCGGTTTTTTTAGAGATATCTCTGAACGTAAAAAAATGGAAACTGAACTTCACCGAAAGGATAAAGTTCTTTTTGCAGTTGCGATGAGCATCGAACAGCTTTTTTATTCCGATAGCGTCGATGAAACTATTCCATTCTGTATTGAAGAAATCGGCAAAGCAGCGGGAGTAGACAGAGTATATCTATTTAGAAATTACAGCGCGGATGACGGTAATCTGTTTTCAACTCAGACTGACGAATGGGCGCAAGAAGGTATTCCTTCTCAGATGGGATCACCATATACAACTTATGTTCCTCTAGATTCAGTTCCCGAGCTTCTTAATGCAGGAATCAGAAAACGGATTTTTTCAGGAATAGTCAGCTCATTCGGAAGTCAGCTTAAGGAAGCGCTTGAACCGCAAGGAATTAAATCGATAATGATTATTCCGATTCATTTGAATAATCAGTTCTGGGGATTTGTAGGTTTTGATGATTGTGCGAATGAGAGAATATGGAGCGAGGCTGAAAAAAATATATTATCCTCTTTTGCGTCAGCTCTCGGAGTTGCTGTTCAGCGTGAGCTTGCCGCAGAAGAACTTAAAATAGCAAGGAGTTCCGCGGATGCTGCTAATGTTGAAAAAAGCCGTTTTCTTGCGAATGTTAGCCATGAGCTTCGGACGCCATTGAATGCAATAATCGGAATATCGAAGATGCTTGCAAAGAAGGATTCTGAAAATCTTTCTTCTCGTCAAAGCGAAGGTTTGAATCTGATAAACGAAAGCGGCAACCGCTTGCTTCTTCTCATTAATGATATTCTTGATATTGCCAAGATAGAAGCAGGCAAAATGGAATTCAACCCGTCATTGTTTGATTTAAAAAAACTGATTAATGAACAATTTGAAATCCTTAAAACACTGATTGCAGAAAAGCAGATTGAGATTGAATTAATTATCGGAGAGAATGTTCCCGTTGCTGTTAATTCGGATTTTTCGAAGGTTAATCAGATTCTTACGAATATCTGCGGAAATGCGGCAAAATATACTGACAAAGGTTCTATCAAGATTAAGGTAGAAGCAGAAAATGCAAGTGCGGTTATAACTATTGAAGATACAGGTGAGGGAATTGCTCCGTCGGAAATAAGTAAAGTATTCGATCAGTTCTATCAGATCAGTCATCCTATGACAAAAAAGCATGCGGGAAGCGGTCTAGGGCTTCCTCTGTCAAAGAAGATGTCTGATATTATAGGAGGAAGTATCGTTTTGAGCAGTGTTGAAGGTGCAGGAACAAAAGTAGTTTTTTCATTTCCGTACGGAGAAGGAGGTTCCTTGAATAATGCCGAAACCGTTAATAAAGCTGATGTTTCGAAGATTTCCGGGAAACGAAGAATCTATATCGTTGATGATGAAAAAATAAATCGAATGACTTTTTCGTTAATGCTTGAGTCGCGTTATGATTTGAGATTCGCATTTGACGGAAAAATGTTTTTAAATGAAATATCTTCATGGATACCTGATATTGTTTTGATGGATATCATGATGCCTGAACTGGACGGATTTGAAACACTCCGTCTTTTCCGTCAGAAGAAGCAATACGACTCCATTCCGGTTATAGCAGTTACGGCAAGGGCGATGGAAGAAGAAAAATCAGAAATAATGGATAAGGGTTTCAGCGGATATGTTTCAAAGCCGGTTGATGATCAACTTCTTATAAATTTAATTGAAAGGATGTGTGCAAATGATGAATAGCAAAAAAATCAGAATTCTCGCGGTCGACGACATTTATGCTAACCGGTTTCTTCTTTCCGATGTTCTTTCTGGTTTTAAGACAACGGTCGTTGAAAATGCTTCAGATTTCTGGAAAAGACTGGAAGCTTATGGAGCTGATATTGCTCTTCTTGACATAATGATGCCTGATGAAGACGGCTTTCATCTGGCAGCCCGGATGAAGCAGGATGATCGTTTTAAAAATATTCCAATTATATTTATCAGCGCAAAAAACGCAAAAAATGATGTAATGGAAGGAATGAAGGCCGGCGGAAACGATTATATTATAAAGCCGATAGACGGAGATGTTCTTATCGAAAAAATTAAGAATGTTCTTTATCAAAATACTGTAAAACTTATTATGGAAAAATATGAAAATGAACGGAAACTTGTTTTTATCAAAACAGGTAAATCCCGCATAATGCTTAATTCTCTTGGTAAGCTGACAAAAGACTATGTATTGAAAAATTTACCTTCCGGTATTCCTATAGATAATATTGACGAAACCAAAGGAATTGTACTTTATGACAATCTCGCTTTTGCTGATGCCGAAGATAAATATAATATACTAATTTCAAAAAAATTTGAGATATCACTTCTTGAAATTGTTGAAACAGAAGTTGTCGGAAATCCTTTGAGTAAAAATGAAATTGACGAAATCAATGAGTCTTTGTCATTTATTGGTCTGTGCATCGATGTAAATAATTATAAGGAAAGCTGATGAAAGAAAAAAATAAACTCAAAGACATCATTATATCAAAAACGGCTCAGGCCTTGCGCAAAAATTTTTTTACGGTACATGTTGCCGATTCTGCAAAAGGCGCGCTTGACTATCTTGTGAAAACTATTCCGTTAGAATCGTCAATAGGTTTCGGAGGTTCGAGAACATTGGAAGAAATCGGATTTTTTGATGAATTTACAAAGCAAAAATACCCGAATCTATATGACAGAAATGACGGAACGCTTTCCGCTGAACAGAAAAGACTTCTTCAGATAAACGCGCTCGGTGCGGATTATTTTGTTTCATCATGCAATGCCCTGACCAAAACAGGGGAGCTGACTTTCATCGATATGTGGGGTAACCGCTGCGGAGGAATGACTTATGGTCCGAAAACAAGAATAGTTGTTACATCATGGACAAAAATAACTGATGATCTCATCTCCGCTCTTGACCGGCAGAAGAATACGGCTTCTGTTTTGAACAACATCCGTTTTGATACAAAAAATCCATGCACGGTAACAGGTGAATGTTCGGACTGTTCATCGGAAAACCGGATATGCGGAGTAACCACGGTTCTTCACAGATCTTTTCCAAAAGAATCCGTGCATGTTGTAATAGTTAAAGAAGAACTTGGGTTTTAACTGCTTGAATGAATGCTGCTTCCGGAGAACAAATGATTAAAGTTGAAAATTTATCCAAAAAGTATAAAGAAAACAGCAAGCTTGCTCTTGATGATGTAAGTTTTGAACTGCAGAAGGGCGAATTTGCTGCTCTTCTTGGCCCGAATGGTGCCGGCAAAACTACTCTGATAAATGTTATTTCGGGAGTTGTCGTACGTGATTCGGGTAATGTCAGCATTGCCGGTTATAACATTGACCAGAATAGAGTTGAAATGAAAACTGCGATAGGAATTGTGCCTCAGGAAATCGCCGTTGATAATTTTTTTACAGTTAGAGAAATTCTTAATCTGCAGTCGGGTTATTACGGCATGCGGAATAACAGTGATTATATCTCATACATCGCGGAAAGACTTTCCTTGTCTGATAAAATGAATTCAGTCGTTCGGAGTCTTTCCGGCGGCATGAAGCGCAGATTGCTGATAGCAAAAGCTCTTCTTCATAAGCCTAAAATTCTTATTCTTGATGAACCAACTGCCGGAGTTGATATAAATCTCCGGCATGACCTTTACCGTTTTGTCCGGGAAATGAACGGAGAAGGGATGACCATTCTTCTGACAACTCACTATCTTGAAGAAGCTGAAGAGCTTTGCTCACGTATTCTTTTGATAGATGAAGGGCGTTTGATTGCGGATAAACCGAAAAAAGAATTTCTTAAAATGGCGGGGGACTATTTAATTGTTAAGCTTTCGGCTAATTGTGATATCTCACAAATTATTGATTCTTCGATGATCAGGGAGAATAAAGGAATAAACAAAATTCTGGAAGTTCCGAAAAGTAAAATTCCGGAATTGATATCCTCTCTCAATCAGATAAAAGATAAAATTGATGATCTGAATATTTCATCTCCGGGTGTTGAAGAGCTTTTTGTCAGGCTGACAGAAAAAGGAGGGAGAAATTGAATTCAAAAGAAATAATCATACGTTACTATGTCAGTTTTCAGACTCTGGTAATAAGAGAGATCAAGCGTTTCATGCTTATAGGAGTTCAGACTCTGGTTGCTCCTTTTATTTCCAATATTCTTTTTCTCGGAATTTTCGCCGGTTTTTTCGCCGGACATGGAGATAAGACTGTAAAGGGATTTGATTATATCAGTTTCATAACACCAGGACTCATCTTTTCCGCTGTTGTGAGTTCGGCGTATCAGAATCCCGTTTTTTCAATTATAATGATGAAATATCAGGACACGATCAAGGAATTCAATTATTTTCCGATGAAACCCCTTGGCAGGCTTGGGGGCTTTGTCATTGCCGGAGCACTGAGAGGTTTCCTTGTCGGTATAATGACTTATCTTGCGGCCGGATTGTTCGCCGGTTATACAATTGCTAATCCTGTATTTTTCTGGCTGATCATCGGCGTTGTGTCTTTGATTCTTTCGCTTGCCGGTTATCTCACAGGAGTCTACATGTATTCTGTTGAGAAATCGAATTTTATTGTAATATTGATTCTTTCGCCGCTGGTGTATCTCGGGGGAGTATTTTTTAATATCGAAACTTTGCCCGGTCTTTTCCGGCAGATCGATTCTTACAATCCATTTGCAGTAATGATTTCTTATACTCGGTATGTCTATATCGGAAGCGGTTCTCTTCCCGGATTATTGCCTTCCATGATGACATTGCTTTTGATTTTATTACTGTTCGCTGTATCGTACAGGGCAACTGTCAAAGGTGTCGGAATTAAAATTAAATAGAGGCTGCGTTTAGTTTCGAAGCCTCTATTCGGGGATAAACATTCTATTTGTATTTAACAGCTGTTCCCTTAACGTAATAGGCTTTCACTTTGCCGAGAAGAATATATACTGTTTCTTCATAATAGCTGACGCCGATTAAATTGTCGGCTGCTTCTCTCGAAATCGCATATTCTTCAGCTTTTGCGATATCAGCTTCATCACCTGAAAGATTCGCGAAAAACAGAAGCTTGAAAGAAGAACTGAGCCCCTCGCTTTCTGCAATGACTTCGTAGTTTTGAGATGTCATCGGTTTTGCGGATTCTTTGTAATCAATAAGTTTTACATTTTTTGTACACGCCGAAATCATGTAAACCATGATGATGAGATATAATTTTTTCATTATTTTTTCCCCTTGGTTTTGTCTTTTTGTTCGGACTGTGCGAACTTAACGGCTTCACCCTTGACATTGATGCTGTCGACTGAAAAGAGTATAAAAGAGTATCTTGTTTCTTTAACCTCTGCATTGATAACCGCATCTGCTTTTTTGCTTTCTTTTGCTCTTTTCATTGCAGAATCAAAATCGGGCATTCCGATCATGTACCAAAGAAATCTGAAAGTTAAATCGCTTCCTTCGGTTTGTCCGAGATTTTCGGAAATGGTTTTTCCGGCAAGCGGTTCGGACGCAACTCCGCTTTTATGAAAAGAAGTGCAGGCATTTAATACAATAATGACCGCGGCTGTTGTTAATATGTTTTTCATCTTTATCTCCATCAGAATTTTATTTCTACTCCGAAATTCGGAAGAACGGGAATTCCTTGTCTGCGTATTTCCGGATTTGATGTTCCATAGTCATAACGATAATCCCATGAAAGAAATTCTTCAAGCGAACTTGTTGCATTGATCAATTCTGCATACCATGAAAAATATCCCCATTCATAATTCTGCTTATATGAATATCTTAGATCAAGCCTGTATGTTGACGCAAAGCGCTTTGAATTCCTTTCTCCGGAAACAGGCACCCAGCGTTCGTGGCTGGGATCATCCAGATCAATATAGCTTGTATCCTGAGATCCTGAAGCAATCGGAGTATAAGGTTTCGAGGTGTTGTATTGGTAACGCGCCGAGAATGTGTGGCGATTGTGTTTAAACGCAGCAACCAATTTGACGACATGAGTCATATCGTAATAAGAATCAACCCACTGGTCGTAATAATCGGGATCACTCGTCATCGATTTTGTTTTATACTGTGATTTGTCAAAGGTGTAGCTGATCCAACCGTAAAATCCGTTTTCAGTTTCTTTGATGTCTTTTTTTAGCATTAATTCTATTCCGCGTGTGCGGAGTTCTCCGACATTCGCGTAGTATCTTTCGGTTCCGTCATCATTCCATCTGTGAAGAGTGATATCGTCTTTAAAGACATTATAAAATCCTTCAGCCTTGATGCTTACATCTCCGAATTTCTGTTCGATGCCTGCTGATGAATGATATGCTCTCATCGGATCGATGTATTCAGCTTTAGCAATATGCGGCATTACTATAAAAAGAGCTGATGATGTCTGAACAAAATATGAATATCTTCCGCCTGCAAAAGATACGGTTGTGTTTGTCGGCAAGTTGACTGCAAGCATTCCTCTCGGATCAATTACTGTAGAGTTTGTTCTAAACAGATGATCGGCTCGAATGCCTGGTACGAATTCAATCCATCCTGCGTTGATCTTAGTTTCGGCAAATCCCGCTACTGTCTGATTGTGAATCTTATAACCGAGGTCCACAAGTTCAAAATTGCCTGTTTCTCCGGGATTAAGACCCGCATTTTCATCCAGATCATTTTTTTGATTGAAACTCTTCCCGCTGGTGCTGAAATAATAGTGTGTAATTTCTGCCCCGGCATTAAGTTTCAGATGTTCCTTTATAAGATCCACGGAAATGTTTTCTTTGAGACCCGTAATTAGCGGCTTGGTTTTCGGATTAATTCCCTCGGAAAGCAATGAATCATATGATTTCGGAATCCGCATTACAGTTTCAGATATTTGTAGTGAATTGAAAAGCAGAATAGAATTTTTAAGTGAATCATTCGGGGTATAAGTATGCGTTAAACCCTGTCCATGAGAATACTTGTTCTCATAGTAATTTGCATTTTCCCAAAGAGGATCATCGCCCGGATCTAAATAGTCGTCTTTTAGAGTTGCGTCAATTTTATCGTAACTTCCAAAAGCAAGAAATGTTAGAGAGTTTTGATCATTCAGAAAATACTTAAATTTCAGCTGATAATCACCGTAATATGGAAGAGGTGCGCTCACATCTTTTCCCAGAAGATTATAAATTTCCTCAGCGGCTTTAACAAAAACAGAAATATATCCTATTCTTCCTGATGCAATAAAATAGCCTTTGTTTCTGGTTTTTTCTTTTCCGTCTTCATAATACTTTTCAAGAAAAGGTGTCTGAACGAGAGCCGCCGATGAAAGGAGAGAGATGTCGGCATATCCGCCTGTCCTTTTAACGTCATCAACAGTGTTTATATTTATTACCGCACCCTGAGCGTAACCGAAATGTGCAGGAAAAGCTGATGAATACAGATCTATCTCAGACATTAAATTATTGTTAATTACAGAGTGAAGACCTCCGAAATGGTAAGGACTGTATATTGGAATTCCGTCAATAAAGTAACCGTTATAGTTAGGATCTGATCCTCTTATTACAAGCGGACCGAAGAAGCCGTCGGTTCGGTTTACATTCGGAAGTGAAGTAAGCGCGCTGATTGAATCTCCGAAAGAAGCCGGAACCTCTTTGAGTTCTCTGACGGTCATTGTATAGCGTGAAGTTTTTTGGATGTCGCGTTCACCCTTGATTGTTATTGCGCCGCCCTGAACTTTTAGAGGTTTGAGAACGATGTTTCTTTCTTCAGGCGCGCTGAGGACTATCTTTTCCTGATAAAGCTGATTGCCCTCTGATTTGACAATGAGAGTATATGTTCCGGCGGATGGAAAAGAAACACTATATCTTCCGTATTCATCCGTATAAGTTTTTGTTTTGGTCTCAAGAACCATAACAGTTGCCATATCGACCGGCTTACGAGTCATTGAATCAATTACTAATCCTTTCAGGGATATTTTCGCCTGAGCAAAAATCATTGTACTGAAAATAAAGATTCCAATGAGAATTGTAGTTTTTTTCATCATTTTACCTTTCATAAATCTTCAAGTTTGAACTTCAAAGGGAGTTCCATCTTTATCGGAGAACGCTTGCCATCTATTATTGCGGGTGTAAATTGAGCACCCATCAGAATATTTAGTGTGTCTTTTTCAAAATCATTTTTTAAAAGTTTTTGAATTTCAAGTGAAACTGTCTTTGAGAGTTTTACTCCGAGAATTCTGACACTAATTACTTTACCATTGATATCAATTGTTATTTCTGTTGCAACAGTAGCTTCAACTTTTGCATCCTTGGCGCTCTTGGGATATGTTTTTTTTAGTTTTCCGACAGGTTTCGGCGGTATTACATTTGGTGAATGTTTTACTTTATTGTTTGTTGTCGGAAGAGGTTTAAGCTCTATATCTTTATCCTCGGATGAGTTTATGACAATCTTTTCCAGATGAATCTGATTTCCTTCAGCCTCTACAATGAGAGTATATGTTCCAGGAGAAGGAAGATTGATGCTAAACTTTCCATATTCATCTGTATTTGCCTTAGACTCAGTCTCTAAAACCATAACCATTGCCTTGGTGACCGGTTTGTCGTCTGTGTGCAGTGTTACTGTTCCACTTAAAAATATTTCCCCATCAGCTGAAAAAATCATTGTACTGAAAAGAAAGATTACAATGAGAATTGTAGTTTTTTTCATCATTTTACCTTTCATAAATCTTCAAGTTTGAACTTCAAAGGGAGTTCCATCTTTATCGGAGAACGCTTGCCGTTAACTATCGGCGGCGAAAACTGAGCACCTAACAGAATCTTTTTTGCGTCTGATGCAAAGTCTCTGTTATAGACATTTCCCATTTCAAGAGGAACGGACTTTGAAAGCCTGATGCCGATAATTCTGACGTTTACAACTTTTCCGCTGATATCAATGAGTATCTCAGTTGTTACAGTAGCTTCAATTCCGCCCTCTCGGGCACTCTTCGGATATATTTTCTTAAGTCTTCCTACAGGCTTAGGCGGCGCAACATTGGGATAAAATGAAATATCAACTGCATTGGCGTCGTCATTTGTTCCCATTGCACGGTCGGTGCTTTCTGCTGTGACTTCTCCTTCAGTTGTACTGATCTGTTTTTTAACAATTCTTTTGGGAGCGCTCATTCTTTCAATATCGATAAACTGAATCGTATCGTTTGAATTACTCAAATCTGCACTTGAAAGATCAACGCTCGGAGTTCGAAAAATAATATACAGCACAAGCGAAAGAGAGATCACAAATGAAAAAAGATACGGATGATTGTCGTCAATATTCATTAACAGAAGAAACAGTTTTCGTAATCCTCT
>JAEWVM010000186.1 GCA_023396615.1 Spirochaetota bacterium
GCCTTTTACTGAGCCTCTCATGGATTCTTTTAAAGGAATAATCGGACTCAAAGTCGGCGATAAAATAACAACAGACCACATAATGCCTGCGGGCGCCAGACTCAAATACCGCTCAAACATTCCGGCATACGCCAATTATGTTTTTGAAGGTGTCGATGCTTCTTTTGCTAAACGCTCACTTGAAGCGAAGTCAAAGTCTCTTTACACTGCGGTTATCGCCGGATTAAGCTATGGTCAGGGATCAAGCCGCGAACATGCAGCGATCTGTCCGATGTATCTCGGAGTTCGTCTGGTGATTGCAAAATCTTTTGAGCGCATTCACTCTGCAAATCTCATTAACTTCGGAATCCTTCCGCTATATTTTGTAAACGAAGCGGATTATGATTCGATTGAACAAGGCTCAGAGTTCGAAATTAAAAATCTTCGCTCTGCTGTTGAAAGCGGTGCGAAAGAAGTTCAAATTACTATTTCAGGGAAAACTTACACATTGAAAATGGATTTTTCAGAACGCCAGAGAAAAATTCTTATCGACGGAGGACTTTTGAACTATACCAAAAAGGTTCAGAAATAATTGAAAAGATTCAAGCGCGTTTATGTCGAAATAACCAATGCCTGCAATCTTGCCTGCCCTTTCTGCGCGCCGAACGAAAACGGCGCGCGTTTTATGTCAATGGAACTTTTTGACAAATGCTGCCGCGAGCTTTCTTTAATTACGGATGAAATAACGATGCATCTTCTCGGTGAACCGACATTTCACCCGCTTTTTTCTGAGTTCACAGATATCGCAGCAAATAACAATCTCAAGATTTGCCTTACTACAAACGGAACATTGACAGATCATATCCGCAGATCTTATAGACCCGGTAAATTCAGTCAGATTAATTTTTCAATACACGCTCTTCTTGAATCCAATATATTCGATAAGCATATTGACGAAATTCTAAGATTTACCGATGGAATAAAGTCGGATGACCAGCCTTTTATAAATTTCCGTTACTGGAACATTCTAAACAGCAAAGCGGATTCATTTGTTTCTCCTGAAACAAATGAATCAATTGAACACATTGTTAAAATAATTGACCCCGGTTTTGACATGACCTTTTTAGAAAGGATAGACACAGACAAAAAATATAAAAGTATCAAAATCACAGATAAAATTTATCTTCATTTTAACAACCGCTTCAAGTGGCCCGATATAAACGACAAACCGTTTCAGGAAACAGGGTTTTGCCTCGGAATGAAAACGCATTTTGGAATTTTATCCGACGGAAGAGTTGTACCATGCTGTCTCGATTGGAAGGGAAGTTCCGCTCTCGGAAATATTACTGAAAACACTCTTCGAGAAATATTAACAACTGACAAAGCAGCAAACATAAGCTCATCATTCGCAAAAAATCTTCTGCCGGAAGAACTTTGCAGAAGGTGCGATTACATCAAAGTATTTGCAGCAAAGAATGCAAACGGAAATCAAGGCTGATTAAAACTTAATCAGCCTGAACCAAATATCATTTCTTTCTGGCTATATCTTTCAATTTTACATTTGGATTATTGTATCTTCTTCTGCCTTTGGTCTTTCTTGCGAAATCAATTGCCTTCTCAGGACACCAGCTTATGCATGCAACACATCTTTCACATTCGCTTCCCCACACCGGCCGTTTGCTTTTAATTTTTATATTATCTACAGGACAAACTTTAGCACATATTCCGCATCCGGTGCATTTATCAGAAACATGAAAATTTCTCTCCCATTTACCTATTCCGGTATAAATAACTTTGTTAAAATAATTAGAAATAAAAACAAAACGCTGTTTCGGAATTTTGATTTTTTCAGCCAAAATATTCTTAGTTACTTTCATTAAGGTTTTTCTGCTTTTTTCAAGCATACTCTTCACTCTTACTCTTGAAGGAGGATTATACATAGTAAGATAATTCCCCGGCATACGCACAGTTGAACCATAAGAAAGCAAGAGTCCTTTGGTTTTCAAGAGAGTATCAACAGATCCAAGAGTATTCATATAACTTCCGCCGTAAGTCGCAACGGCAAAACAGTATGTGTCCGGTTTGATGTTGAGGTTTTCAATAAAACGTTTAACTATCCTGGGCATTCCTTCAAAGTATACAGGAAAAACAAAACCGACTGCTTCATTCTTGCCGCCTATCGGCTTCTTCGGGAATTTATCCGCCATTGAAATGATTTCCGATCCCTTAATACCGGAAGAAATCATCCGTGCGGCATCAAGAGAATTACCTGTTGCCGAAAAATAAAATACGCGCGTATGCTTCATGCTTCCTCCGTTGAAGAAAATTTTCATACGCGGTATAATATTGCAATTGTTTTTTAATTCAATTTCATCCGTAATTTCTGGAGCATGAATTCTCAACTGTTTTTTGAGTAAGCTGAATTACGCTTGATAGTATAATTTTTTTCTGAGGACATTCTCTTCGCGTATTCATCATATCCGATATCTTTAATGCAGTTAAGACATCCTATCCGGCTTGAGCGCAGAACAAATCCGATAATCCGGCCTATGACGGTATTAAATTTTCTGCAGTCATTAGGATTAGAAAATTCAGTACAATCGGCACACGAACTATAACCGTTTGAAATACAGCAGGTACGGGTTTTGCACCATTTTGCTTTCTCATTCTTCGCGCATCCAGCGCACTTCCCGTTTAAAAACCAGTTGCACGCTCCGCAATAGAGTCCGCAAAAAGCAATGTTTGATTTGTCGGCAATAATTTCTTTTTTCATACAATCTCCTTTTGCGGAAATATACACTACAGCAGTGACAACAGTATGTCATATTTGAAATAAGATTATCATTTTTCTGGAAAAATCACAAATAGAAACAAATGTCAGATAAGGAAGATAGTATGAAAGAATGAAGAAAGCTAATATTTTTTAAATTCGGACGGAGTCTTTCCAAAACGCTTTATAAAACTTGAAGAGAAATGCGCAGAACTTGAAAATCCGCACTGCAGTGCAATTTCAGTTACGCTTTTTCTACTGCGCATCAAAAAGCTTTTAGCGCGGTCAAGACGTACACGGATTAAATATTCCTGAGGAGTAAGTCCTGTCTCTTTTTTGAATATTCGCGAAAAATGCGAAGGAGACAATGCAATCACGGATGCTATATCCCTAACACTTATATTTTCTGAATATTTTTCATTGATATACTCAGCTGCTTTATCGACGTCAAACCTGTCTGATATTTTTTCTGTATTCAAATCAACCCCGAAAAACGAACGCAATATCATATGAGTTATTCTGCATTCAAGCGCCTTTACAAGTTCTTTGTTTAATCTATTCTTATCCGAAAGTTCTGCAATATATTCTTTGAGTGCCGGAAGAAAACTTTCAGGCGGCTCAAATGAAAACTGCCGGGTCTGATCAATTGTTTTTGAATAAAATGAAGCTTCCTTATCTAAATATTTGCGTTCAATCATAAGCGCAAAAAAACGAATGAAAGTATCTTCTGCAATTTCATGATGGGGAAAGAAAGGAGGAACACCATACAATATGCCAGGTATCGCTTTAACATTTCTTTCTCCGTCAAAAAAACTGATAGATTTGCCGTAACAGATAAAAAAGGAATATGACGGATGCACATGATTACTCTGCACTGAATAAAGGCAATTTCCGGTAGATGGTATAAAAACCGCTGCGTTTATGCCGACAAAAGAATCCACATTCGTAAGATCGGACTCGTTTACATTGCCGATAAATCCCTTAATTTTTTTAAAATCTGCGTCTTGCATATTCTTTAACGGATTTAGCATATCCGCGAATTCCGCTGTTAAGCGTCCGCGATGTAATATTCATCAAAAAAAGATCGTCCATTATTTCTTCAGAAGCGGACGCGGAAATAGTAACTTTATTTATAAAATTTTCAACTTGAGCGATATTCTTTTTTGCGCAAAATCTGCACATAGAAATCAGCGAATACTCAAAATCTTTCAAAAATCCGCCGTTAAAAGTAAAATATCCCTGCTTCTGAAGAAAACTAATAGTCTTACGCACAGGGTTGAAAGGAAAAATAAACCCCGAATTATCTTTAAGCGAATAGTCAAATACAGAATCAAATATATCCGCTCTTCTGTATTCACCGAAAGGAGCCTCGGCAGGAATTCTCAATTTTTCCGAATAAAGAAATTCCCTGCAAATATTTTCAAGAATGCCTGAATTAATACAGAAAATTGTAATAGGCTTCTTCAATATTTCATCTGAACTTAACGCAGAATAAAGTGCGACGTAAGGGGAGAAACTCCAGTCAAGCAGGGGATCCGGTGCGCCATAATAATTCATTAATGACAGATTCTCAAGGATATCATTTCTCTGGGGAGCAACATCTCCTTTAAGGTAAAGAGAGATGTTTGAAGAGAACTCAGACAAATAAGCTTTTATTACATTTGCGCGGTCTGCGCTCTCGGGATGATTTCTTTCAAATTCAGAAAGAAAAAGATTATCGGGGTTTTTTGCCGCTCTGAAAATCCATTTTCCGCCTGAAAAAAAAGTAGAAAGATGCTTTCTGGCATGTTCCCATCCGGCAAAGTGAACTTCAACCTCGCCGACTGTATATTCTTCTTCGGAAAATGCCGATTTAATTGTCATTTCTTTTGCTTTCATACCGGTCCCCCCGATAAATAAAAGCAAAAGCTTTCAGAATTGCAAGAACTTTTGGAGATGGTGGGATTTGAACCCACGTCCTACAGTATGAACCAACAACTTCTACACGCTTGTTTCATTCATTTAATTTAAGCTTATCGCCGGAGAATGAACAACCCTACTCAAAGCCTGTCTTCTGATTTCCACCTTCCGCGCCGAAGCTTCACGGTCAGCTGCTCCCTCATAGTTTACGCCTTGAAATCCCCTGAGGGCGAAGGACCCCAAAACGTCACTGCTTACGCAGCGAGTGCAAAATTTTCGTTTGCGTTTAATTTAATCCCGCCGTTTTTACGATACGCCAGGTCAATCGGCGTGCCACTGCTGACTAATAGCTGCAGTCGAAACCAATTCATCCCCTCATTGCCCAATGTACAGAAATAAGGCTGAAGCGTCAACAGTTTTGTCAGTCAAAAACCACAGTCTTATTGCCGTTTACCATTACCTTGTCGTCAAAAACAAGTTTAAGCGCCTTTGAAAGAACTGATTTTTCAACATCCCGTCCGGCACGCGCCATATCTTCGGCATTCATTGTGTGGTTGATATTTATCACATCCTGCGAAATAATCGGGCCTTCATCAAGATTATGATTAACAAAATGCGCAGTCGCACCTATAATCTTAACACCGCGCTCATAAGCCTGCTTATAAGGATTTGCTCCGATAAAGGCAGGAAGAAATGAATGATGAATGTTAATAATTTTTTCAGGAAACAGTCCAGTAAAATCGGCATTAAGTATTCTCATATACTTCGCAAGCACTACGTACTCGGGATTATACTGGTT
>JAEWVM010000216.1 GCA_023396615.1 Spirochaetota bacterium
CTGGCACTGAAAAAACATAATGGATTATTCTCTTTGGATTCAGAAAAAGTGATTTTTATTTCGGCATAATCTTTCATATTTAATCCATTCGGCGATTTTTCTCCAGAAACACTGATTTAAAAAAATTGTAAAGCGCAATTTACCCTTCATGCATAGTGCAGTCCGGAAACAGTTTTTTATTGACGCGGTTAGGGTAATAAGTCATAAAAAACGAGCGGAGGTTCTATGCGCAAAATTACCATGATCGCGTTTTTAACATTTTTTTCCTTATTGAAAGCAGAGAAGATAAGTCTTCCTGTTGAATCTTTTACTCTATCGAATGGATTAAAGGTTGTTATTGTTAAAAATAATGATGTCGCGGTTGTTTCATGCCGTCTTTACTATTTTGTCGGATCAATGTATGAGGGGCCGGGTACAAGCGGTCTTTCTCATATGTATGAACATATGATGTTTAAGGGAACAAAAATTCTCGGTACGAAAGACTATAATAAGGAACTTCCGTATATCCGAAAAATGGATTTGATCGCTGAAAATATACAAAAGCTAAAAGATTCGGGTGCAATGGATGATGATGCCCGGATTGTTAAAATGAAAAAAGAAATCTATTCTTTGCTTTCTGAACAGAGAAAATATATAAAGAAAGACGAAATATGGGAAACTTACCAGAAAAACGGCGGTTCCAAGCTTAACGCCTGGACAAGTGATTATCTCACGGCATATCTGGTCACTTTACCTAAGAATAAGGTTGAACTTTTTTACTGGATAGAATCCGACCGTATGCAGAATCCGGTTCTGCGTGAATTTTACAGCGAACGCGATGTCGTAGCTGAAGAGCGCCGTATGCGCTATGAAAATCAGCCGATTAATTCCTATTATGAGAATCTACTTGCGCGATTTTATACAGTTCATCCGTTTCGAATCCCGACTATCGGTTATATGAGCGATATTCAGTCCTATACACGACCGAAAATGGAAGAACATGTTAGAAGGTATTATACTCCCGATAATGCGATGATTGTTCTTTCCGGAAACATAGATTCTAAAAAAGCCCGCAAAGATATTGAAAAATACTTCGGCAATATTCCGCGAGCGGTGAAGGCGAAACAGTCTGTTGTAACCAGAGAGCCTGCGGCTGAAGGAGAGACGCGATACGTCATGAGGGCGGATTCCGAGCCGCGTATTGATATTATGTTTCATATTCCGCCTTATCCGAATGATGATGTTTTTGCGCTTGATGTTATAGAAGGTATTATGGGCGGAAGAACCGGACGTCTTTACAAGCGTCTCGTTGATTCAGAAAAATTATGTACAGACGCTGATGTTTCAAACTCATTCAGGATTCACGGAGGATATTTTATTATTTCGGCATCGCTTATTGCCGGTTCTGACCCTGTAACCGTTGAGAAAATAATTTATGAGGAGATTGATAAAATAAAAACAACACCTCCTTCTGATGAAGAAATGGAGAGAGTTAAAAATTCAATAAGATTCTCTTATCTGTCCGGGTTAAAATCACTTGAGCGGATTTCTGATCAGATTGCCCGATTCGAAGCAATGGGAGGATGGAGAGGCATGTTTGACTATACTGATAAAATTATTTCCGTTAAAAAAGAAGATCTCCCCGCTGCTGCAGCAAGATATATGATCAGGGAAAAACAGACTATCGGAATTCTTATCAATGCGAAATCTCAGCAGGAAGGGAAATAGTTTATGAAAAATAAATCAGCTTATTTATTAACTGCCGCAATAGTATTATTCTGCGGTGTTCAGCATGCCGGAGCAAAGAATAAGACTGCTGTGCATCCATCGCTTTTATCATATGAAAAACTTGATTGGAAAATTCCAGAAGGAAAAGAATCGAGAATCATTCTTAAAAACGGAATAAAGCTTTATATCGCAGAAGATAAAACACTTCCTCTGGTAAGCATGGGTGTTATTATCAAATCTGGGTCGATTCTTGACCCAAAAGGCAAGGATGGTCTTTCTTCTCTGTTTTCTGTTCTTATGCGAAGAGGAGGCGTTAGCGGATATTCTCCTGAAAAACTCGATGATCTGCTGGCTCGTTATTCAATAAATATCGGATTTAATTCTGACAATGATTCTCTTGTTTTTTCGGCAGATTTTCTATCCGAATATTCTGAAACGGCATTAACTATGATAGAGAAAATGCTGTTTAATCCCTCTTTCGACGAGAAAATTCTTGTGAAAGAAAAAGCTATTGCTTCGGAATATGTGAAGTACCGCTTTGACAATCCTGAAAGTCTTCTTGAGGCAACTTATACGAAGGCAATGTATTCCGGCAGCATAATTGCCGGTCTTGCCGATGAAAAATCTATTGCCGCAATTTCTAAAAAAGATTTAATAGATCATCACAGAGCTGTAATTAAAAATGGAAACATGATCATCTATGTTTCGGGTAATTTTAATAAAAAAGAAATGACTGAAAGACTCGAAAAAATATTTTCAGCAAATACATATACATCAAATCACGGCATAAGTTTTCCATCTGTTTCAGTCAATAGTCCGAATAAATGCCTTATTATCGATAAGAAGATATCTCAGTCGTATATCCGTATGGGTCTGCCGTTTATTAAAAGACCTCATCCGGATTATTATGCGCTGAGTATTGCAGGAATAATTTTGGGCGGGGGAGGTTTTACTTCGCGTCTCGGAAGTGCCGTCAGATCAGATGCCGGTCTGACTTACAGTATTTACTCTCATGCAGAATCGAATTATACCTATCCGGGTACATTCTATGTCGATTTCTTTACCAGAAATGAAACATCCGCGAAGGCAGTTTCATTATGTCTTTATGAAATCAATAAATTTCTCAAAGACGGCATCACTGATGCTGAACTCGAAAGTGCAAAAAATATGCTTATCGAAACTTTACCATCGTATTTCCGTTCTCCCGGAGACATTGTGAGTACGTATGCCAGAAGTGATTATAGCGGAAATCCTGATAATCATTATACGTCGTATCCTGAAAAAATAAGAGCTCTAACTAAAAATGAAGTTATGTCTGCCGCAAAAAAATATATAAAACCTGAAAATTTCATTTATGTAATTGTCGGTGATTCCGCAAAGGTAATGAGCGTCAGGGAAAGTGATTTTTCCTTTGCCGATTTTGCACCTGTTATAATTAAGCCGGAAGATGCTATGAAGTACTGATTCTTTTTTCGTTCATAAAGTCTTATTTTGTATTGAATTATTATTTTTTTCGATTATAATGACATTTGCCGGGTACGGAATTCAAGCCGGCAAAATGAACTTACGGTGGTTTCGTTGAAAAAAATAAAAGATGATGCCTTTTCAAGTCTGTTTAATTTGTCATCAAATCCGAAATTCATAATGGAAATGAGTTCGGGGAAAATTACTCATATCAACGAATCATTTTCACGCAGTTTCGGATATGATGCGAAATCACTGAAGAAACTGAATGAAGATGAATTTTGGGTCGGCGATAATTTTAAGATTAAATGGCAGGAAGAGCTTTCTAAGAAAGGATCAATTGTTGAGTTTCCGGCATATTTTTATGATTTTTCGGGTGAAATAAGAAGTGTCCTTCTGTATTCAGTTATTTCTAAAAGTGATGATCTTGATATTATAATTACCGAAGTAGTAGATAATACTGAAAAGGAAAAAATCGCCACAAATCTTCAGTCAACTATTCTAAAACTTAATGACGCTATGGAATCAATGATCAGCGTTATAGCTCATACGGTTGAGTTGAAAGATCCATATACCGCAGGACATCAGAGAAGAGTAGCTATTCTTGCTGAGGCTATTGCCAGAAAAATGAAAATGCCGCAGAATGTTATTGAAGGAATAAGAATTGCTTCAATAATACATGACATAGGGAAAATCGCCATTCCGGTTGAAATTCTTTCTAAACCAGGAAAACTTTCACCTATGGAATTTGAACTGATTAAAACACATTCTGTTGCAGGCTATAATATTTTGAAAGATATTGAATTTGAATGGCCGCTTGCCGAGATGGTATATCAGCATCATGAGCGCATTGACGGATCGGGATATCCGAGAGGACTTAAAGGTGATGAGATAATCATCGAGGCGAAAATAATTTCAATTGCCGACGTTATTGAGGCGATTTCTTTTCACCGACCGTACAGACCTTCACTCGGAACAGGAGTTGCCATACGCGAGCTGAACGAAAAGTCCGGTATATTTTATGATAAGGAAATAGTAAAAATTTCTGTTGATATTCTGGCAGAGGGTATTGATCTTAGCTAATATGAGAAAAACTTCGCTTTTTGAAATACTTGAATCGATTTCTTTGTTCGCAAATTTCAGCAGGGATGAAATAGCCGAATTGATACCTCTTCTGGTAGAAAGAAAATTCTCCAAAGGCAGCCGCGTTATCAACAGGGGAGAAACCGGCGATTCGATGTTCGTTATAAAAGACGGAGAAGTCACTATCTGGTCGGATAATAATACGAATCTAGGGAATCTTCCGGCGGGGTCTTTTTTCGGAGAACTTGCCCTGATTGACCGTCTTCCGCGTTCTGCTACTGTAGAATGCGTAGAAGAATCGGTTGTGTATGAGCTTTCCAAGAACGCATTTGATCCGTTGATTGCCGCAAATATCAGCATATCGAATAAGTTTTATTCAAATTGTCTTCATGAAACTTTCAAACGCTTCAGGAATATCGTCACAAATTTTACATTTTCGCAGTCAAACCTGCGCGAAAAAACTGCTGCGCTTGATGAAATATCCAAAGATCTTCAGCATGCTGCAAGAATGCAGAGACTTTTCATCGGAACTGATTTTCTTGATTCTTCTGAATCTTTGCCCGGAGGAATAAGACGTAGTTATCTATATAAACCGTGCATAGAAGTCGGCGGAGATTTTATTAACGTAAGAAAGATTAATGATTCTCTCGTATCATTTCTGATTGCGGACGTTTCGGGGCATGGCGTTAGTGCTGCGATGATAACCGGAGTCTTGAAAAGCGCGTTTACGATTTATTCCGAAAGTTTTTCCGATAAGCCGGCGCTTCTGATTAAAACACTCAACAGACATCTTTCTTTGATGGTAAACAGCTATTTCGCTACATGTTTTTATGCTGTGGTTGACGTTAAGAACAGGCTCATTACCATGGCGAAAGCGGGGCATCCGTATCCGCTTTTCTGGCGGAAAAACAAGGGAATATTTGAAAAAATAGATGTAAAAGGTGTCGCTCTCGGTATAGTTGATGATGCTGAATACGGTGAATTTGTAATTGATTACAGCCCGGGCGATAAACTGCTTTTTTTTACTGACGGTATAATTGAGCAGACAAATGCAGAGCGTAAGATGTACGGAGAAAATCTGCTTACACAGTCTTTTATAAATCATATGGATAAAACATCCCATGACATTTTAGAAAATCTTTTTGCTGATATGTCCGAATATTCGGACAATAAACCTATTGATGATGATATAACCCTGCTTATGTGCGAGTTTTAAATGAATCTTAATGATTTTGATTTTGACCTTCCTGAAAGACTGATTGCCCAGAAGCCCCTTCCTGACCGTTCTTCCTCTAAGCTTCTTGTGATGTCTCGGAAAAATGGCGTATTGAAACATGATACCTTTTCTAATATTGATTCATATTTGAGAAGCGGTGATCTTTTGATTTTTAATGATGCAAAAGTTATTAATGCAAGACTCTATTTCATCCGCGAAAGCGGAGCCAGGGTCGAGTTCGTTCTTTCTTTCAGGCTTAGTGATAAAATATGGTATGCAATATCAAACCGGACAAAAAAGCTTAATCAGGGTGAAATTCTAGTATCTGAAAAAGATTCATCAGTATCCATTACTGTGCGCGGCCGCAGCGGTGACTATGTTGAAATAGAAACATCCGTTTCTTTTGATGAAGATATTTTAAGCACAATAGGGGAAGTTCCTCTTCCGCCGTATATCCGCAGGGATGCAGAAAATTCCGATATGGAAAGATATCAGACCGTATATGCAAAAGAAGCCGGAGCAGTTGCGGCTCCGACAGCAGGGCTTCATTTTACAAAAGATTTAATTCAAAAAATTGATGATAAGGGTGCGGAATGTGCCTATCTGACTCTGTTTGTATCGTGGGGAACTTTTTCCCCGGTCAGGCATGAAGATCTTTCATTGCATAAGATGCATTCTGAAAAATATTTTTTAAGTGAATCTGTAGCTTCAAAAATAAACTCTGCGAGAAAAGACGGCAGAAGAGTAATCGCTGTCGGAACTACTTCACTTCGTGTTCTTGAATCGACTTTTAAAGATAGTGAAAATGTGCCGGGTGAGGGTGTAACGGAAATATTTATTCACCCTCCCTATGAAGTAAGATCGGCAGACTGTCTGATTACGAATTTTCATACGCCGAAATCTACTCTGTTGATGCTGGTATCAGCGTTTGCCGGATATGAAAATATCATGAACGCATACCGTATCGCCGTAGAAAATAATTACCGTTTTTTTTCTTACGGTGATTCAATGTTTATCGGAGATTTATGAAGATATCCGTTTTTTATGAAAAGCTTGTTGAAATATTTCATCCGGAGATTCAGGAAGACTGGGATAATTCTGGAAAACAGCTCTTTTTCGGTGATGAAGAACTTGCAGGGATTATGACTTCTCTTGACTTTTCGGCTTCAGTACTTGATCAGGCCGTAGCTAATTCTGCAAATTTAATAGTTACTCATCATCCGTTTTTTTTTGAAACGGTAAAATCATTTGATTATTCAGAATCTCTTCAGAGTGCTTTTCTAAAAGCTGCTGTGAAACGGATTTCAATTGTTTCTTTTCACACATGTGCGGATAAATTATACCTCAAAGAACTTGCAGAATCAGCATTCGGAAAAATCTGTACGGTTTACGATGATGAATATTATGCTTTTTCTGATTTTTCCGGAATGACGCTTTCGGAGCTGATTGAATGCATTAAAAAAAATTTGGGTATAGAAAGGCTTTCCTATTGCGGAATGGAATCTATGCAGTTGAATAGAGCCGCATTTTTAAACGGGTCAGGCGGTTCGGAAGCTGAAAAAATTTTAAAAAAAAGCGAAATAAACGGAATAAATTGCGTTATAACTGGTGATGTCACTTTTCATAAGGCTCATTTCGCCGAAGCTAACGGATTTGCGATAATTGACGCAACTCATTTCGCTACCGAGAAAAAGATTACCGACCTTATGAAACGCGATATTCGCGACTGCTTGACAAATAATGCTCTTTCTGGTGTTAAGGTAGTAAGTGCTGTTGAGCGCAGTCCTTTGAAAATATGCTGACGGGGGAACCATGCTTTTAAGTATTGATAAAGTTTTAGCGATGCTTTCCGATGGAAAGGACATTGAAAAGATAGCGGTTTCGGCCGGAACGGATGTTAAGGATGTGGTCGAATTCATTGAAGAAGCCCGTACGCTCTTGATGAAGTATGAACCTGATAAATCCCGCAAGAAAATTGTTATAAAAAAGAAAACTGATATGAGCGGAGATGAAATTGAGCTTTTTGCAGGGGCTGATCTGTCAGCTGTTCCTGTTGAAAGTTCGCTTAAGATTTTTGCAGCGGTTTTTAAGAAAACTGATCAGTATGCATCAGGTATATTGATAAAGGATTTTTCTGATACACTCTTAGGAAAAGTACATTATTCTCTCACCGATAATTCCGAAAAAGAAGCCCTTTTTTCAACAATGATTAAATCCATGCGAATTGCTTCATATTTTAAAACGAAATCACTTCGATTATATATCGACAATTCTCCTGTAATGCGTCTCGTTCTGGGAAAAGATGAACCGGCGGACCAGAGAATCGCTGATCTTCTTTCATCGTTTAATGAGATTTATAGTTCTTTTCCTGATGCAAGGGTTGAAATTCTTTCTCCCAGTCAGAATGACGGAGCGAAATATCTTTCTCAGAAACGTATAAAAAAGGACAAAAATTCATAGAATGTCTGCAGCAGAGATTTCACAGCCGGAACTAGTTTCCAGTAATGCTGAAAAGTACAGTGCTCCTTTCCGGCGTTTAATGGCCGCACGCGGATGCTTTGATGATAATGTGCTAAGTGAATATTTGAGACGCGACAGACTTTTTTCCGAATCTCCTTTCGATATATATCAGATGAAGGAAGCCGTTGATTTGCTGAAGGCTTCCCTCCGGGATAAGAAAAAAATTTATATTTTTTCTGATTCCGATATAGACGGTTTAACTTCGCTGACAATAGTCCGGAATCTTTTTGATAAAATAGGTTTTGATTATTCATATGATTTTCCTAAGGGAAATGAAAGATTCGGTTTAAATAAAAGGGCTGTTGAAGAAGCCGCTCAGAAAGGCTGTGAGATTATTCTTACTCTGGACTGCGGTATCCGCGATAATGAGATTATTGAATATGCCGCTGCTCTCGGGATGCAGGTTATCATCTGTGATCATCACGATCCTTCTGAAGATATTCCTGAAGCTTTGATCGTTAATCCCAAAATGAAAAATTCGAAATACCCGTTTCGCGAACTCGCAGGTTGCGGAGTTGCTCTTCTTTTGTGCGCGGCTTTTCTTTATTCTTTTCTTCCTGCTTATGATAAGGAAGTTCTTTTTGTATCAAACGGAGAATTGTACTCTTCCAAAAATCTTTCTTTTGAAAAAATCAGCAAGCTTCCGCCGGATTTGTCAAAATATATTATTGTCTCTGAATCAATTGAAGACAAAACTGTTTATGATTGTGCTGATTATATTATTATGTCTAAAATGTTTTCATCGGCATTGATAAACGTTAAGAGCCGTTCGCAAGAACTTTATCTGGAGTTTCTTGAAATTGCTGATGTTAAGACGAGATTTATATTTTCTTCTCTCATGTCATCAAAGAAAATAATGAACTTTCTGTTTGATAATCTTCCTTTTGCTGCAATAGGAACCGTTGCGGACGTTGTCCCTGTTTTGAATGCTAACAGATCAATAGTTTTCAGCGGATTACTTCTGTTTGAGAAGTCTGATCTTCCGCAGATTATAAGGCTTAGGAGTCATAATAAAACTGCTGATTCAGCTTATATCAGCTGGGTTGTGGCGCCTTTATTGAATTCTCCCGGCCGTTTCGGCGAGTCTTCTTTGACAGCCGATTATCTATATGGAATCGATACTGAGTCATTATATAAAAAAATCAGTGATATAAATAAGATACGAAAGAGTCATTTTAAAACAGCTATTGAATCCGCAGAAGAATGTGTTGATAATTCATATGAGAATATTGTCCTTTATTATTCCGAAGATGTACCCGAGGGAATAACAGGAATAATAGCTTCAAGGATTTCTGAAATGTATAAAAAGCCTGCTGTTGCTGCTGTGAAAGCAGAGGACGGGATAATTAAGGCATCAGCCAGATCTTTTCTGAATACGGACATTCTTTCTCATGCTGAAAAGTTTTCTGATATGTTTGTGCGTTTCGGAGGTCATCCATCGGCTTTCGGGTTTTCAATAAGCGAGTCTTCATTCAAAGATTTTTTGAAGAAGTTTGATCAAGGAATTAATTTTGAATTTGCAGATTCTCCAATCCGTTATGATTGCGAGATCCGGGAAGAAGAAATCAGCCTGGTTTTCGCTGATGAATTGAAAAATCTTTCTCCATTCGGAAAGAACAATGAACAGCCTGTTTTTCTTTGCCAGTCGCTTATACCGGACTCGTATCAGGAATTCGGGGAACATGCGAAGATAAGATGTTCTTCTGATGTCGATTTTATCGGGTGGAAAATGAAAGATACCCTGCGTTTGGTTCATGAAAAACGAAAAGCTGATTTAATAGTGAAAATCGAAAAAAATATTTTTAATAACCGAATTTCCGCAAGAGCAATAATAGAAAGGATACTGTGATTTTTATATTGACTTTATGATAATATATAAATATTCTATACGGAAATTAAATAGAAGGCTCGGAAGGTTTTTATGGATATAAATATTACTGATTCTGCCGACAGCACCATTGTTGTTGTAAAAGGCGACATAGAAATGATGACGATCAAGGATTTTAAAGATAAACTTTTAAATCTTGGGCAGAATTCGGAAAAAGATATCGAAATTGATCTTTCCGGTGTTGATTATATCGATTCATCCGGTGTTGGTGTTTTAATCAGTCTTCTGAAACTTCAGAAGAAAAAGGGCCGGGTTTTAAAGATGAGCAATGTAAGTGAAAAAGTTTTAGATGTATTAAAATTGAGCTCCCTTGCCGATGTATTCAATCTCTGATATAAGAGTCGGTACGGGATACGATGTTCACCGTTTAGCAGATAACCGTGCCTGTATAATAGGCGGTGTCGAAATTCCTTTTGAAAAAGGTCTGCTCGGTCATTCCGATGCTGATGTTTTAATTCATGCTATTGTTGATGCGCTTCTCGGCGCGTCATCGCTTGGTGATATCGGAATGCTTTATCCTGATAATGAATCCAAAAATAAAGATATTTCCAGCCGTTTAATACTCAGAGAAGTTTCTGCCAGACTCGCTGAAGCAAACTGGAGTATTATAAATATTGATTCAGTTGTGATTTGTGAAAAACCGAAAATTCTGCCGTATGTTGATTCAATGAAAAAAGCCATGTCTGAGGATCTTTCAATTGATCGTGACCGGATTTCCATAAAAGGCAAAACCACCGAAAAACTCGGGTTTACCGGTAGGGGCGAGGGTATTGCCGCTACTGCTTCTGCCTTAATTTGCAGGATATAAATTTGATTAATAATAAAACCCGTTTTCCAATGTTTATTCCTAAACTATGGTTCTTATATATTAATATTTCAGCAAAATATCTGATGTAATATGATCCCTCCGGAGTTAAAAATGAAATTTTTATTTTCTTGGCACTTCTGTAAATTTGTAATAATTATTGCTGTTTTTTTTACTCTATTTTCAGAGAACAGTTTTACTGCCGACGGACGTAAATGGGACGGAAAAAAATATGCGTTCAAACTTTTAAATCCCGCAAAGCCCAACAGTGAAACTAATCCTTTTATTATTGATAGTGCCGGAAAACTTGCGTATTTCGGAGAACTCGCAAAAGCAAATCTTGACATGGTTGCATATGGAAAGAAAAACGGGCTCAGGGGTCTTAATCATGCCTTTGTTAAAAACTACGTTAAATTGACAGCAGATCTTGATATGAACGGTTCAAAATTTGAATTTCCGTCAATAAAATCCAATGGTTCATTTTTTGACGGAGACGGACATGTTATATCTAATTTGAATATCAGCGACAGAACAACGCCTCCGAATATCAGTTCGGATACAGGTGATGCCGAAATAGAGTTGGCTCTTTTTCAGTCTGCAGGTTCAATAAAAAACCTGACGATAGGAAAAGGATCAAAGATAACCTATCATGGTGTTGAAAAAAAACTCACGCTTAAAGTCTACGCGGCAGCGCTTGCGGTAGAAGCGGATGAAATAGAAAACTGCCATAGCGAGGCTTCTGTAACAGTAAAAGGCAAAGGCGACGCCTTTGTGGCAGGACTTGCCGTTAGATGCAGGTTCGCTCTGGTAAATTCGTCCAACAAAGGATCTATTTTATTTGAAGGTGATGTTATCGATTCGCGTTTGAAAAACCGGAAAGGTAGAATAGAACCCGGTAATCTCCAAGTTTCAGGAGTCTGCACACAGCCTGCTAAAAATATTTCAGGCTGTTATAACAGAGGTTCGATTACGGTTAAAGCCTCAGGGGAGGAAATTTGTATAGGCGGCATTTCTGCTGTTCTCGTGAATAATGAATGCTCAAATGTTTACAATACCGGAGCAATTACTATTTCTGCATCAGGCAATATCCGATTTCTTAAAGTCGGAGGGCTGTTCGGAGTCGGTATATCTTCTCCGCGTTTAACCGGATTCAATCAGAAATTTGTTGAAACAGGGAAGATATACAACTCAGGGAATATAAATGTAAATGCAAAAACGTCTGAACAAATAATAGTCGGCGGATTAGGCGGAAGTAATGAAAACGCCCGCTTTGCTTCAAACACCTTTGCTTTCGGCGGAGTATACGGATTTATTAATACTTATAATACTGGTAATATTTCAGTTTCAGCATCAGGAAAAGCCGATATCGATATTGGAGGTATTGCCGGAAATAATGCTATGATTATAAATAGCTACAATGCCGGAAATGTCAGAGGAATTTCCTCAAAGGGAGGAAATCTGTACGTAGGTGGGCTCGGGGGTAATGATGTATATGTTCAAAACAGCTATAATATCGGAGCGGTAACCGCCGAAGGGAAGGGAACGAATAAAGTCGGAGGTATTATGGGTAATGCCGGTGTCCGCTGGGGCGAAACCGATAAGACCTTATACGCTGTACTTAACGGGTTCTGGCTTAAACAGGTGAAATCCGGCGGTATCAATACCAATGTAAAATACGCGAAAGGTTCATATTACTATATTAGAAAAAGTGATAAAAAGAAGAACGCCGTTGACAATGCGCTTGATCTTATGAGTATGCTTGATAAAAAAAAGACAGACCCGAATGAGATGGAAGAAGATTCTTTTTATGGAACCGTTTATTCTTTTGATTCACCCTCTTCAAAGGTAATGATACGAACAGATGATGACCCTAAAAAAAGAAAAGATATGGAAGGGCCGCTTCTTGCTAATCTTAATAAAATGGCAG
The DNA here is from genome assembly GCA_023396615.1 of Spirochaetota bacterium. GTDB lineage: Bacteria > Spirochaetota > UBA4802 > UBA4802 > JAFGJZ01 > JAKJGA01. Next base: position 12,611 of record JAEWVM010000216.1, read on the forward strand.
AGGAGAAAAGTGCGCGTCATTACAGAAAATGGATTATCGACGGCACAAATGGAGGCTATCCGGTATTATCGAAAGAGTATTTCGCGATACCGGTTGATAAAACTGCGGAAGAACGGCTTAAGCCTTTGCCGAAACCTGATGCATCTACGGCAAAAAAGATCGCAGGTGTGTATTACGGTGAGCATAGGCATTGGACAAGCCAGGTCGGTCTATATGCCGATGGCACAGTCAAGCTTGCAAAAACAGGTGAGACCGGTACGTGGTCATTTGACGGGAAGAATCTTGTAATAAAATGGAAACGTTATGACCCTGAGACGCTTGTAGAGAAAGGTCCTGGTATTTTTTCATGTCCGGATTATAAGTTTCTTCTGCGTAAGTAAAAAAGACTTGCACACGGCTTGCTTTGGATTGGTATGTTTTTGAGGTACCTGATGAGAAGATTATTTATTCTGTTTATTTTATTTCCATGTTTTCTTTTTGCTTCACCGGCTGATTTAAGCATGATGATCGGTTTGTTGATTTTCATGATACCGTTTCATCTGTCTCTATCGCTTATTGCAGGATTTTTTATTAATTTTTTGTTCAAATTCGGGCGGAAGATTTATCTTCTTATATCTCTTTTTATCAGCGTGATTACTTTGTTAATATCAGGAATTTTAGCTTATTATGATATTCTTTCATTTCAGGACAAAGTTCTTTCATCGTATATCGCGGCATTTGTTTTATCGGTTACAGCCGCATATTTAATACTTGCGAAATACAAGAAATACCATGAGCGGAATAAGCGGAAAAACTGATTTCAAAGGTTTGTTGACAATGTCGTACTTTCGTGCTATATTGACTTAAGTGGTGGATATGGCAGTAGGATTACAAACATCTTTAAAGCAGACTCAGAAGCTGGCCATGACGCAGAATCTCAAGCAATCGCTTGAGATGCTTCAGATGAACTCCCTTGAGCTTTCTCAGTTGATCCAGATTGAACTCGAAAATAATCCTGTTCTGGAAGAAGTTGATTCCGTAAGCAGTGAAAAAAATGACGAACTTATTTATTCTCTTTCGATGGGTGTTGATTCTGCCTCCGGGATGGATGGGGAAGATGATGTTTATTCGGCTGATGAGGACCGCAAACAGCAATATTTGGAAAGTCTTACATCACATAAATTATCCCTTTATGAACATTTTGTTGAACAGATTCGCGAGCTTGATCTTGATAAAAAAGAACTGCTTTTTTTAGAAAAAATTGCGGGTTTCACCGATTCTGACGGGTTTCTTACCATTTCTGCAGAAAGTATTGTATCTGATTCCGGTATTGATTCTAAACGTTGCAGGAAACTGTTTGATATGTTTAATCAGCTAGATCC
>JAEWVM010000256.1 GCA_023396615.1 Spirochaetota bacterium
GGTTATCCTTTCAAGATATGTAGACGGACTCGGAAATTGCGTGATTATCGAGCATAGAAACGGATTTATTACAAAATCAGGTCATAATGCATATACTTTAGTCAGGGTCGGGGATTATGTAAAAAAGGGTCAGATTATTGCTTTTTCAGGAAATACCGGACGTTCAACAGGACCTCATCTTCATTTTGAAGTCCGCTTAAACGACATTCCTCTTGATCCGCTTGATTTTCTTCCTGATGATGAAATGACTGCGGATGCCGTAAGCAAGATTCAGTCACAGCGCAGATAGCTGTTTCGGAATATAAGGAGTTAAAATGAAATCTAAAATTTCATCTGCGGGCGGTTTTTTATTTCTGCTCGGTATCGCTTCAATTGTAATGTATTTTATAGGTTTTGTTCCAAAGATTCTTATATGGATCGATATGTGGGGCGAAACAATCGGCTGGGCAATAAGAATAGGAATTACCGTTCTCGGCGGATTGTTATTTCTTGTTTCAACGAAAATGAAAGATTGAAAATGAAACCGGCGAAAGCCGGTTTTTATATTTACTGCCTCTATGTACTTGACAAATTCTCCGATAACTATAAATAAAAAACATGAATTTCCTAAAATCCGCAGTCATATTTTCTATTATTTCGGTCTCGACAGCAGTTTCGCTTCATTCTGATTTTTCAGGTGATTTCGAAAACGCAAAATCTCATTTTAGAGAAGGTCTGACTCTTTTCAATAAAATGAATTATCTTGCAAGCGCTGAATATTTCAGAAAGGCCGTGACTGTATATCCGGAATATCATACGGCCAGAGAGTATTTGGCACGTGCTTACCGCATGGCTGGTTATTCTGATGAAGCTATGAATGAATGGGAAAAGCTTTCCGATATTTCCGACTCGCCGTCGGTTAAAAACAAGATAGATGTTCTTTCTTTTCTTTCTTCTGCGGACTTTTCCGAAAGAAATTTTACTGATGAATTTAACAGCATCAGAACAGTCAAATCAAGGGAAGTTCCCGGTGGACGTTTTTCGTATCCGATGGACGCTGTATGCGACTCAGAAAAAAATCTTTATATCACATCATTTACATCAGGCAAAATAGTCAAGTTTGACCTGAACGGCAAATATATCGATTCATACAAGAGTGTTTTCGGCGGAAAAATATACGGCATAGACTTTCATAACGGATTTTTTCTATATACTGATTTCAAGAATGACTCGGTGGCCATAGTAGATTCTAATTTCAAAGTTAAAATGAAAATCGGTTCTTCCGGCGGCGGCGACGCGGAGTTTCATGGACCGCAGGGATGCGCATTCGATGATTCCGGAAGTTTTTTTATTGTCGATTCAGAAAATCACAGGGTTCAGAAATTTTCAAAAGACGGTAAGTTCGTTTTTTCTTTCGGCAGAAACGGAACATATGAAGGCGAATTGAGTTCTCCGACTGACATAACCGTAATTGCCGATACTATTTATGTAACTGATACCGGAAACCGTAGAATTGCCGTATTTGATAAGTCAGGCAATTTTGTGAAAAATATAGCGATTGATATTTTTGATACCCCCAAAGGAATTTCCAAAAATAACGGAAATCTTGTGATAAGCGATAATATGTCAGGTGTTATTTTCTATAATCCTGATACTGAAGAAAACATCGCGGTAAAAGAATTTGCTGATGATAAATCATTTGTCAGAGTCAATTCGGTATGTTTTGACCGTGATGGGGTAATGTATGCTCTTGACCATGCGGCAGAGACCGTCGAAGTTATGATTCCTCTCCGTAAGCGATATTCCAATCTTGATATAGAAATTTCTTCCATTGATACTTCTAACTTTCCGTCTGTCGCCGTTTACTTGAATATCCGCAACCGCGACGGTTCTCCCGTATATTCACTTTCAAAAGATAATTTTGTCGTAAAAGAAGACAATGCCCGAATGAAGAGCTTTTATACTGATTATTTTTTATCCGTTAAGAAAAGAGCCAAGACCGTTCTGTGTGTTGACAGATCATCTTCAATGCAGCAATATCACGAGGAGATTTCGTGGGTATCGGATATATTTTTACGCGAAATGAAGAAAGATGATAAGCTTAAGGTTGTTTCATTTAATTCTGACATTTCGGTTTCCAATGATTTTGACTGGAGCAGGCTTCGCGCATTAAGAGCACTCAGGCAGAAAGATTATGCTGAAGGCAAAAATATCGGAAAAGCTCTTTATAATTCAATCGATGATCTTATTGATGATGAACACAGACGTTCGGTAATCTTTATAACAGACGGAAAATCGTCAGATGAATCTTTTTCAAAATACAGCATTTCAAAGATAATAAATTATGCGAGAAATCATTTTATTAATATAAATGTAATCAGTTTTGAAACACCTTCCGATGAAATCAGAAATATTGCAGAAGCTACAGGCGGAAAGATAATTGCCGCGAACAGACCGGATCTTGTCAAAAAGCTCTATTCTGATATAAAAAATTCTGAAGAATACCGCTATGCACTTGTTTATGATACATATAAAAGTTCCAAGAAATTCAAAAACTGGTGGTCGGATATCAGAATTGAAGTTGATGTGAACGGGCAGAGCGGAACAGAATGGGGCGGCTATTTTGTTCCTTAATTAATCGTGATTATTGTTAAATAGTACTGCGGTTTTCTTTTATAAATTCTATCGCCTTATCCCATTGTTTCCCGGAACCTGTTTCATAACCCGAGTCCGGATATACTTCAGCCGTTTTGTCTGCGATTACATGATTGAAAAGGGCAAATGCAGCCTGGGCGGGATTCTGTGTATCTTTTAATCCGACGATCATCTGAATAGGAACAGATATTTTATCAGCGAAATTAAGTGAATCAAAATATGTAAGATTCTTTTTTACAGCAGTTTTATCTTTCTGGGAAGCAATACCCCTGTTAATTTCAGTGCTGATGTCGCTTTTTGAATGATTCTGGCTGAAAGACAAGTAACAGAGTGCAGGTGCGTCTATTGAAATAATTTTTATCCGTTTTGAATATGCCGCAGCGAATATAGCGCATGCGGCACCTAGACCTCTGCCTATTACTGCGATATTTGAACAGTTGATCTTTCTGTTAAGTCTCAAAAAATCAATTGATCTAAGCGCATCAAGATACAATCCCTTTAAATAATACCTGCTTTTGTCGTGAATATTTTCGGCAAGAAAATTCGGAGTAAGTATTTCTCCTTTTATTTGAGGCTTTTCTGCCGGGTCGTGTTTTTCAATATGCTGGTGGTTTCTGAGCGTTATGAATAAATAAGAAAATGCCGGGTCCAGTTTAAAATTATTGTAAAAATCTTTTGAGTTATAGTCGTGAAAAATGATTATCGGGAAAGAATCGGAGTTTCCTGAAGGAAGGCATAGACGACCCTCTATTGTTGCTTTAAAAATACTTTTAAAGCTGATGTCGAAACAATCAAAATCTTTTACATGTTTTTTGGATGGTTTGGTCTGCCCTTCTAAAGGTATAGTTTTAAGTTCATCGATTGATTTATCCCAAAATGAATCAAAATCGTTCAATCTGTCGAATTGCGGAAGGTTCAGAAAATATTTGTCAAAAAGTGCAGGCATATCAGTTTTGCAGCTCGTATAAAATTCTGTAATTGTATTTTAGAAGAAGATAAATGAAAACAAGGATAAATGTTATCAGAATTAAAACCGATAAAAATGCCGCAAGTGCCGAAAAGACGCGTTTAGAAAAATCAACCGCGGCCTGAATGATGCTTACGGAAGACTTTCTGTAATAATTGATTATTCTGAATAAAGAATAAATTACAAAAAAAAGCACAAGGGAAAGTGTTATCAGAACAAAGATTCTGTTGAAGCTTTCTTTATTGTTTAATGCGAAGACAGTAAAAGGAAAACTTACCGCATCCATTATTGCTGTCGAAAGCAGTGTCGAAACCGCAATGAACAGAAAAAGGTAGGCAAACTCCTTGAACTTTTCCCATGGGTTTCTCTGTTCGAAGCTATTTTTCATTCGATGGATTATCCTTGCTGTTGTCTTTTGTTTTTTCAGCTTTGTCTTTTGTATCTTTTCCCGTCTTTTCATCAAGAACTTTTTTATAATCAACTCCAAGTTCCTTCAGAGCGCTGAATGCCTCTGCCTGAACTTTCGTGCTCGGATCAAATTCAGCTTTATATTTGAGGATGTCAATTGCCCGATTATCCTTTAATTCCTTAAGAAGTTTGATCGCCTGAATCCTGACACCCGTATTGTCGCTTCTAAGTGAATCTTCGAGTTTGTCATATGCGGAAGAATCTCCAAGTTTGACAAGTGATGTCACAGAGTACATATACAAAGGATAAAAACGCTTTTTCTTTTCAAACGGGTATGTTTCTATTTCGCGGATAACCTCAGAAATTGCAGGAGCGGCATCTTTTCTTTCGAGCTTAGATATCGAATTTACGGCATATCCCCTAATATCGATGTCTTCATTCGAGTCTTTGAATATTTCCAGAAGAAAATCATAAGATTCCGGAGATTTAATTTTTCCGAGAAAAATCAAAAGAGATAGGCGGTATGATTTGGTTGTTGTGTTGTTGGAAAATTTTTCTTTCACAAAAGTGAAAAGTTCAACTGCTTTAAATTCTGCAAGAGTTTCAATTAGTGCTGTTGTAAAGTTCGAATCAACGGTAAAATCAGCCGTTTTTAATTTTTCAGAAAGAAGATCTTTCTTCTGCACTGCACCAATGTCTTTAAGCGCGTATACGGCGCCTATTCGCACATCTTCGG
>JAEWVM010000258.1 GCA_023396615.1 Spirochaetota bacterium
TTGCCTTGATTTCTAATAAAGAAATAAAAAAGGTTGAAAATAAGCTGAACAACCGACCGAGAAAAACTCTTGGTTTTCTAACACCGTTAGAAGTTTATATTAATTGCGCTTAGTCATTGAACACAGCGAGTACATAATACTTGATTTTTCAAAAAATAAAAACGTATGGCGTATAGCTGATGACTCAAATGATTATGCCGACTATTCTGACGAAAAACCCTTTTCTGATTTTTCTTACAAAAATAAAAAAAAGAAAATCATGAAAGCGTTCACCAATTACGGAATAATTATGAGCAAAGATTCTTTTAACAAACTCCCCATTCAGCTTAATGGCAAAACCTATGACTTCAGCTTAAATGTAAAAAATGAAAAAAAAGCTGAATTTTATGATGCAATATCAGAATATTCGGTTATTGCAAAAAAAGGAAATAAAACAAAAACTATTAAGAGAGAAAAAAAAGTTAAAGCTCTCTCTGTATTTCTTTGCGGATATTTTAAAAGCCCTTATGAAAATAAAGCAGTCATTGTGACTGCAGAAGAACAGTTTGTTTTTGAAGGAACCGAGCTTTTCTATTCATTCACCGGCTTTGATTTAAAATAACAACACCCAGTAATTTTTTAATTCATCTAAGCGCATCATACAATTTCACTAAACTCTTAAAATCAAGAGTTTAGTGAAATGCAGATTCTATTATGCTTCTTTTACAATTTTAGATAGCCCGGCAATCATACCCTTCTTCATATTTTTATTCAGGCCGTTTCTGAGCGCTGGAATACGCATAAGCCTAGCGGCAAACGGTATAACTGTTTTATTGATGAGCTTTTTTGTCGGAAAATCGAACATCTTATTCTTTTTATAAAACTTGTAATCAGCAGAAAAAATAATCCGCATAAAGCCCCATATCTCATCACGGAAAATCCTTCTGCCTCCGTTACCCAGAAAAGTATCCGGCGCAATAAACTTTTCTTCATGAAAGAAAGCGGCGCGTTCAACAAGCGAATCAATATCCTTTGAAAAAGCCTGCGGATCATTTGATTCAGAAGAAATTATTCCGGCAATATTCGCTTGAGATACTTCTGAATATGCTTCAATGAACTGTCTTATATTCGGAATTGCGCTGAGTTCGCCAAGCACTACCCATGCCGTCTGCTTTCCGGACAAACTCGGCATATGATTTCTGTAAAAACTGCGGTCAAAGAACAGCTTGAATCTTGAAGACAAATATCGGTCACGTATCTCACCGACAAAAAATACGATATCGGAGTCCATAATCATTTTCTGATGAAACGCCCGGTAATCATCAGAACCGTCGTAAACGCACTCGCCTTTTAATCCGCATCTTAGGCATCCCAGACATCCGCCTTTTATATTAACCTCCGCGAGATCACCTGCAACAGCATTACTAAATCTTGCAGTAATTTGAGAAGCGGTTTCTTTTACGGAATTGTTTCCGGTTGAATCGTAGATAATCCGCACACGTGCGTTTGTTTCACTCGCCGGATTTTGTGCGTCGGTATAATTATAAACGAATGTGTTATGCTTCAATGTGTTAAATGCACGTGATACAGGTTTTTTCAATTCACAATCGCTGAAAATGTTTTTCGCAAAAGTAACAATCCCTTTTCTAATTTTTTCCTTCATCAAATCATTCATCTCGGGAGTGAACGAAGCGCAGTAATTCATTCCCAAATCTTCGCTGACTGCATGAATATAATTCTTTGCGATATGATCCTGATAATGAATCGAAGTCATTATCGCCGCTGCGTATTTTCCCTTAAACGCATCAACAGAATTTCTTTCGTAAACAAGTTCAATGAAACGCTTTATCTGATAAGGAACGAGCAGAACATAAACCGGAAACGACCATATAATAAAATCCGCTTCCCGGACAGAATCAATAAGTGCATCAAAGCGGGCGGCATCTTTTTCAATAACATTAATCATTGAACCGATATTTTCAACAGCCCATTCATGCTCCGGAAATTTCTTCATAAGAAATTTGGAATACTGCATTGTAACACTTTCTTCTCCCTTCGGACTTCCGTGCAAAACCAATATCTTCATTTTTTTCCTCCGTTTTTTATTTTTTCAGAAATAATTGCATCGCCGATCATTTTCATTGATGTTTTTATAAATTCATCAGCATTCACCTTGTAATATTTTTCAAGTGAGTCACCGCAGGACGCGACAAAATCGAGAACACCGTTTGATGCACTCATAACATACAAAGCCGCCGTAACCGGATCTATATCTTTTCTCAAAATTCCGTCTTTACGCCCCTCGACAAAACTGTCCGACATCAGCGAAAAAACTTCCGACCAGTATTTCTCAATTTTTACCCTGTATTCTCCGGGTTGTTCAACACCGCCGAACCGGCGCATTGAAAGAATTTTAAAGGGCGCATTATATTCACGGTAAAAATGAACATAGGCATCGCCGATTGCACTGATTTTATCCAATCCGGTCTTATTATTAACAACTACCTCGTTGAATATCCGAAAAAGGATTTCGGATGCTCTCAAAATCACCGCGGCAAAAAGTTCATCCTTGGTTGGAAAGTAGCTGTAAACAGATTTTTTTGTAAATTCTGCCGAAGCTGCTATTTCATCCATAGTCGCCGAATCATATCCTCTTTCGATGAACACTTTTTCAGCCGCATCAAGAATAAGCTCCCTTCGTGATTCTTTTTCCTTTTCGCGTCTTGACTTCATTGTTATTACCTTCACCATATTTTCTCTACTTTTCGTTTATCTAGTATACTCTTAGTATACTTTTTGTCAAGCATTTTATCCGATCTACCGGATCTTTCTCTAATACATTTTAATGTTAACTTGATTCTGAAATCAGGGAATCTTATTGCCCTGACTTTAAGAATTATAATTGACCCATTCGCTAAAATAGTTAATAATACATTCAGGAATCAATTTTAATCAGGCTTCAGTTTACTGCACGCCGATAAGCAGGCGGAAAAACTTGATTATTCCGGGGCACCAAAGAGTGAGAACAAAAGCGGGCAAGCATACAATAGGATTTCTGACATTTGATATAGCCGGTACCTATAATAACACCATGTGGCGCCATCTGTTTAATGCCGCCCGCAATAAAAACATTGAAATGATAACCTTCTGCGGCGGAGTCCTTCTTGACGAAAGCATTCTGCACAGGCAATGGAATAAAATTTACGACCTGGCATCAACTCAACGAATCGACGGATTGATAGTACTTTCGGCATCTCTGTCTCAAAGCTGCGGAAAAGATAAATTGTCGGAATTCCTTAAACGCTTTTCGACTATACCTGTTGTCAGCATCGGCGTCGAACTGGACGATGCCGTATCCATTCTTCTTGATAACAAGGAAGGAATGCGTCAAATCGTCAGCCACATGATTGATGAGCATGAAGCGGCTAAAGTGCTGTTTCTTGCCGGTCCTGAGAACAACGAAGAAGCTCATTTGCGTCTTTCTGTTTTCAAAGAAGAAATGCTTAAGCGGGGTCTTCCGGTCAATGATGAATTGATTCGTCATGTATCATATAGATACGATCTGGCAATTGAAGCTGTTGAAGAATTAATAAAATCAGGAATTGATTTCGATTCAATAATAGCGGTAAATGATGACAGCGCACTGGGAGCTTACGATGCACTTAAAAAAAACGGAATAAAAGTTCCGCACGAAATTTCACTTAGCGGTTTCGACAACACGGATCAGTCGCAATGCAATGCCGTGCCTCTGACAACGGTTCAGCAGCCGCACAGAGAGATGGCAGAAAGCGCACTTGAAGCAATGCGTTCTATTCTATCAGGAGAAGAAGTTGAAAAACGCCGTTTGATACCGGCAAAACTTATCGTGAGAAATTCATGCGGATGTATATTAAAGAATTATATCTCTCAAAAAGACTGCATAACAGTCAAAAACTCAAAACCTGAACTTATTAAAAATACAGTTTTTACCACGCCCGGAAATCCTCAGATTCTAAATAAACTTTTTGAAGAATTCATGAAGAATGATGATATTACAAAACTGCTTTATACTTTTAATGAAGAATTACTTACCTCGGCAGAAAACAATGACAGTGATGAAGTGTTTACCGGATGGCATAATTTTCTGACACTTTGGAGCACGGATATTCTTGAATCTTCAATTTATAACAGCACTCAGAAAATTTCAGCAGCATCCTTCTTTGAAAGCGCACGTTTTATGATTATTGAAGCCGAAAAAAACATGATTGCCGCAAAGCGGCTTGAAACACAGAAAAAAGATTATCTTTTCATTCTGTTCAGTTCATATTTTTCTCCGCTGATTGACATGAAGAATTATTTAAATCACATCTCAAGAGAATTACCCAAATTCGGAGTAAGATCTTTTTTTATTTCATTATTTTGCGACAAAGAACTTTCCAAATCAAAAATTGTCCTCTATTATCTGCCGAACGGAAAAACATTCTGGGATATTGACGGCAAAGAATTTCAAAGTAATATAATTTTACCTGAAGAATTCATAATAGACAATTCTTCAAATCTAGTCATTGAACCTCTTTTGAATTATGAAGAAATCATCGGATATTTCGTCTTTCAGCTGGATGAACCTGCCGAAATAATTGAAAACATCCGCCAGCTTGTATCAAACTCGTTCCTGAGCATATTGCTGGCGCAGGAAGTTATAAAAGATAAACAGCTCAAAACTCTTCTGCAGAATCTCGAAACCAAACAGGAACTGCTCGAAGAGGCCTATCATTCACTAAAGGAAAATCAGGAAAAAATGCTCGTCATTGACAAGATGGCCTCGCTCGGAAAAATGACTGCGGGCATAGCTCACGAAATGAATACTCCCGTAGCATCGATCCGCACTTCTCTCTCGGAAATATCAAGACTGACCGAAGAATATGATAAGTCAATAGGCGATCCAGATGTAAGCGATGATGACCACCGCGAAATCGCCGCAGAAATTAAACACTCGCTCAATCTGGCAGAAAAAGCAGCAGAGAAAGCAGCGGCTTTCGTTCACGGCATCAAATCGCAAACGCGCGATCTTGATCCAAAAGACCGTTTCCACTTTAATGCTGTAGAAGTAATACGCGAAGCACTGCTCCTGCTCAGCCATTCCCTAAAACAAAGCAAGTGCGAAATTAAACTTACCTGCGAAAGGGACTACATAGAAATTAACGGAGTTCCGGGAAGGCTTTCTCAGGTAATCACAAACCTTGTCAATAATTCAATCGAAGCATGTCCGAATGACGGAAGCGGAAAAATTGAAGTAAGTATTAACGAAACGGAAAGCGAAGTCATTTTGAGTGTGACCGATAACGGCAGCGGAATAAGCAAAGAAAACTTAACAAAAATATTCGATCCGATGTTCACGACAAAACCATTCGGCGTGGGAACAGGACTCGGTCTCACTCTGGTTCACAACATAGTGTGTGCAGAATTCGGCGGAAGCATCGAAGTAACTAACGGCATCAACGCAGGTACAAAGTTTATTATTCATCTCAAGTCAAATCAGGAGGATCACATTGGCTCGAAAATATAAGCTCAGCTCTGAAAAAGGCGGCGAAATTCTTCTGGTAGATGACAATCTTGAATATCTCGAAGCAACACGCCTTTTACTTTCGCGCGAAGGACACAACGTTACAACCGCTCCGGGAGGAGCGGAGGCTCTGGCAATACTTGAAAAAAAATCTTTTGATTTAATCCTTCTCGATTATTTTATGCCCGGAATGACAGGCGAAGAATTTGTCGCAGAACTCCGCAAGAAAAATAAGATAATCCAGATAATACTTCAGACAGGATACGCATCAGAACATCCCCCGCGCGAACTGCTCCGCAGACTGGACATACAGGGATACTTCGATAAAAGCGAGGGACCGGACAGGCTTCTGTTATGGGTTGATGTAGGGCTCAAATCCGCCAATTCAATTAAGCAAATCAGCAAAAGCCGCGAAAGCCTGAACTATATTCTGAATGTAACGCCGGATCTGCACCGCATTCAGCCTTTAGAAGAACTTCTTAACGGAATTCTGATTCAGATAATGGGTCTTCTCGGTGTCGGAAATTCATTTTTAGCTGTATTCGGCGACAACAACTCGATGAACGTTGAACAGCATGAAGATTCATTTCTTGCGATGATGGATGAAGAGGCAGGTCTTATAATTCAGGCGGCAACAGGACGCTTCAATCCCAAACATCATATCAAAGATTTTCTTGAAGGAAATGAAACTGAAATCATAGGAAAGGCTCTTAACGAAGGAATCGTTTACGTTAAAAACGGCAGAACGGCCATACCTCTAAGAGTCGCCGATTATAATGTCGGAATCGTTTATGTAGACCGAGAAATAAGTCTTGAAGACGATGTTTCTCTTCTAAGCGTATTCGCAAATCAGGCAGCGGTTGCAATTCACAATTCACGGCTGCATCAGATCGCGACAATCGATCCTCTGACTGGAGTCTATGTGAGAGGATTTTTCTTTCAGTGTCTGCTTCGTGATCTTCGGGGAGCATTCCGCAATAACTACCCTCTCGTTCTGATGATGGTTGATATAGATAATTTAAAGAATATCAACGACGAACACGGTCACATCGCGGGAGATCAGGCAATTGCGCTAATAGGACGCTCTCTGCTTAAAGCGACCAGAAACACTGATGCGGTAGGCCGTTACGGCGGTGACGAATTTACAGTACTTTTGCCGCAGACAAATCTTGACTCCGTAGAGATTATTCTTAACCGTTTCTACCGCCAGCTTGAAGATAATCCCATAAACGCCGACGGCAAACCTCTCACAATCAGATGCTCAATCGGAGTCGGACTTCTTGATTCACCTGATTTTGATATCAACGAAATGCCTAAACCCATACCTCAGAGCTATTTTCATAACATGGCAGAAGCTTTTATCGATTTCGCAGATCATGTTTTATATAAAGCCAAGACAAACGGCAAAAACCGCTTCATGCTGTCTGAAAACAGTCTCAAATGGCATAAGGAATAATAAAGATTAATTAAAATGCTATTTAGAATATTGTGTTGATATTTTTTGCTATATTTTAAATAATAGTTTTATTAAAGCGGCTTAAGATAACTATTGAATAATCATAATGAGGCTCTGCCGGTGAAAAACATTTTTGCAAATACCATAATTTTCGTTAAAGATATCGGCAAATCAAAGAAATTTTATTCAGAAATTCTTGGTATGAAAATAATAGATGATTACGGAACAATCGTTTTTTTTGAAAACCGGCTGGTTTTACATTCAGCGATAAGCATTCTACGGACGGTTTTCAGTAAACTTAAAATTTCAGGCTTAAAGAAACAAGGCAGAAAAAACATTCTGATCTACTTTGAAACAGATGGACTTGAAGAATTCTATGAGAAAACAGCAAGCAAAGTAAAAATTATTCATGGAATAGTAAAACAGGCATGGGGGCAGAAGGTTTTCAGGTTTTATGATCCCGACGGACATATGATTGAATTCGGAGAACCTTTCAGAATAGAAGAATTGAAAAACAAGTAAAACACGAAAAAACCGGCTCAATGAGCCGGTTTTTATTTATTCAGAAAAAATACTTTCGGTTTGCAACATACAGTTTATTCAAAAAGGGATGTTCTATTGTTCGCCTTCACTCCCGATTATCTTAAAAGCTGGAGGACAGTCTGCGCTTTCTGATTAGCCTGAGCAAGCATTGAAGTGCCGCTCTGAACAAGGATCTGATCTTTAGTAAGATCAACCATTGTTTCAGCCATATCAGCGTCACGAATACGGGATTCAGAAGCCTGAATGTTTTCATAAGCATTCATGAGACCCTTAGAAGCAAATTCAAGTCTGTTGTAATATGCTCCAAGATCCGCTCTCTGTTTTGCAATCTTCTGAAGTGCTTCGTCAACAACACCGATTGTTCTGTTAGCTTTGTCAGCAGTCGAAAGATTTGCCAAGAATTCACCGGTTTTTTCTTTGAGGCTAAGACCCTCAGCAGTCATAGTTCCGATGTAAACTCTTTCTCTCTGATGCATATTAGCTCCGATGTGGAACCACATAGAAGCCTTAGGATTTGTTCTGGAATAATCACCAAGAAGAAGTTTAAATTTGTTAAACTCTGCCTGAGACGCAATTCTGTCAACTTCATCGATCAAAGCCGAAACTTCAACCTGTATGAGCTGGCGGTCTTCATTAGTATAAATACCGTTTGAAGACTGAACTGCAAGAACGCGTATTCTCTGAAGAATCTGAGAAGTCTGGTCAAGGTAACCTTCTGTAGTCTGAACAAAGCTCATGCCGTCTTCAGCATTTCTTTCAGCCTGACGAAGACCCTGAATCTGAGTTCTCATTTTTTCTGATACTGCAAGTCCGGAAGCATCATCCCCTGATTTGTTAATTCTCATACCGGAAGAAAGCTTCTCAGTAGATCTGTTAACGTCCCAGTGTTTGAATTTCAAAACACGGTTTGCATTAATCGCGCTCATGTTATGGTTAATAATCATATATACACTCCTTTGTATATTCTCACCCGATCTCCTTACCGGGCGCTATATATGCCGTTAGAACCAAAAGTATTCCGGCTTAATGCCGGTCTGAATTTCAAAGAACATCCCAGTTTGCGTACAATATATTTGTAATGCTAAACCGGCTGGCGGAAAATCCGCCTTCAGCCGATTTCGCAATACCACCAAAGTTATCCGCTTCCATCATCCGGAAGCATTTTATCAGTTACAGATAACTATTCGGTGTCAGAGCACTGAATCTGGAAGGCGTTTATTGGCGTTTTTTGGCGGTTTTATGGATATATTTGCGTTTTTGAATCTTTTTAGGTATAAATGAGGTACTTATGGATTTTTTCCGCTGTTCTCCCCCTTCATATATATAATCGGAATAACTCATTTTTTCCGTTAATTTTTTTAAAAAAAATGGCACAATTTATGCTTTGACACGAAAATTTTAATTTATTAAACAATTTAAATATGATTCACTACTTTATGTTTTGCAAAACAATTTCGAATCCGGACTAAAGTAAGAATAATTATTTGAATTTAATCAATATTAGTGTAGAGTAAAAGCATGAAGAAAGTTGATATTTTATATCTTTCACCTGGATCGAGTTTTGTTAATCCTCTTTTTTCTGAAGACGGAAAGAAGGTGCTTGAAGCAAGGGTTGCAATCACCAAAGAGATGATTGACGGCTTTCAGGCTAAATTCGGAAAATATCTCTATTACGATTCTTCAAATGAAAAAGTCAAAATTCCGCATTACCGCGTCAATATTGTTTACAATAACGCCAAAACAATTCTGGATGAAGTTGAAAAAACAAATAAACTCAGCAAATCAGGCTACCGTGCGGCCGAACAGGTAGTTGATGAAGTTCTTTCGGAACTCAATTCAATCGAAATAGAAGAAATTGACTTATTGAAAGAACTCAGCTCTTTTGATGATTATATTTATAACCATTCCGTAAACGTCGGATTCATGACGGCAGTGCTTGCCAAGCGGATGAAAAAGTTCAACGATGACGAACTGCGCTCCGTAACACTTTCAGCATATCTTCACGATATCGGGCACAAGCAGATAGACAAACAATTGCTCAACAAAGAAGGAGCATTCAACGTCTCTGAATTTCAAAAGGTAAAACGCCATCCCCAGCTCGGCTACGAGATGATAAAAAACGTAAACAATACCGACCCTATTATTCAGCAGGGAGTTTTGTTTCATCATGAAAAATTCAACAACAACGGCTATTATCAGCTCCCGTATGAAAATCTTCCGGTATTTCCGAAACTGATTTCAATCTGCGATATTTATGACGCGCTTACCACGGTCAGACCGTTCCGGAAAGAATCTTTCACGTCAATTCAAGCCGTTCACGCAATAATAAACAGCATTGATACGATATTCGATTACGAACTTGTAGCCAATTTCATAAACATAATGCCTTCTCTTCTTAACTGCACGGAAGATATTTTCAAGAAAAACGATATCTGCGCACTTAATTCGGAAGAGCTTGCTCTGATTGATTCATATAACCCGGACAAGATTCTTCATCCGGAAGTTCGGGTCTTCTGCAAATTTAAAAGAGTTCATGGGAAAATAGCGGCAAGTTATTATTCTGAAGCAAAACCTGTCAAACTTTCAGATGACGGAATACATATCATCAAAGTAATAAACAATGTAAATCAGCTTGATACAATTCGGCTGGCATTGAAAGAAAAAAAGATAATTTAACTTATAACAAATTTACGGGCATCGGCTCTCATCCGAAAATTGAAAATATTTCGTTTCGGATGTTTTTTATTTCTTCAAAAACAACCTTTTCGTTTTCAACCGCCAGAGAAAGCGCTTTTTCTGCCGAGGCAGACTCGGCGAATAATACCATTTTACGCTGAGAGGAAATTATAATTTCTACATCGGGGCATTTCAATTTAATTATGGATTTTATACGGCTTAAAAGAAACAATGATTCAGGAAGTTTCTCTGAATCAGAAAGAGAAATGAGAAAAATCTTATCATAATAATCCGTAAGCTGAATCATAATCTTTGAAAGAGCCGAAAAATCCAATTCATATGCCCTGGATCTAATTTTCCTCATAAGTTCATCAATCGAAGCGAGCTTGCTGAAATCACTGCCGGGAGAAACAACAAAAGGCGGGAAACATTCGTTATCAAATAATTCAGTAAAATCCGAAAAAGGGAATATTTTTAAAACTGAACCTGAAAAGGGATATTCAAAAGGCTTTTTTTTGCGAAGTTTGCGGAAAAAATCCTTAGTAGGTATAATCGATTTAGAAGAATTCGAAGAATATAACGACTTTTCAGAATCATAGCAGTATATTTCAGAAGATGCATGAGATTCTTCCGAAAAAATACGGAATTCCCTAGCTTCAATAAAATCTGAATTCAGATACGGTCTATTCAACGCCCGGTAAAAAACATTTGATGCCGAATATAACGGATCCGGTTTCTTCACGGAATCTTCAGAATGAACTTCCCGTGTGACTTTTGAAATCAGCCCCTTCAGCTCTGAACTGAAAGCCTTTTGTCTGATGCGGCTTAAATCTTCATCCGTAAAAGAATTATCTTCAGTCATTCGTTTCCGCCGTAATACAAAAATCGCGCGCGGTAAAACGCGCGCACAAAACTGATAACACTTTTTCACAATCAGTCAATCAATTATTTATATGGCAGCGGCGGTTAATCGGAATATAAAAGCCGACTCCCGGCACGGACGTATGAGTAAGGTCGGAACAGTTGAACTGATGCGCTCTGCGAGTGCGGCCGCGATAAAAGTATGCATATCAAATTCATCGCTTTACAGCAGAAAATAAGGCTGAATCGTAACGCGTTCAAACTTCGAATAGGGTTCTTCAAGAGAACATGCACCGCGGGCTTTAGAAGTTAATGGAATCTATGTTATGATTGCGGAAAATCTCGCGCGCATATTCAGACAGAATATAAATAACTGCGGAATGACGGCTATAGAACTTTCAAAGGATCAGATAGAATCATTATTCAAGAAGTACTCCTGAAAGGATTCTCCGCTTGGTACTGATGTTGAAAAGAAAAGTATAACATTTAAATCTGACGGCAAGAGCGAAACTATTTAAAAAGCAATCCCGCACGTGTTCCCATAAATCTCGAAATATGAGTTAATAAACAAGTTTATTCATGGGATTTCATCCCTCATATGATTCAGCTTATCGGAATAAAATAATTGATATTGCTAAAGTGACTGAAAACCCGCCGCCCATTGAAGGTAAAAAATGATTGATAAAAGGCAACCGTATGGACGGAATGTATACGCAATTAAATATTACCGAATTTTTTAGAGCATTAATGATTCCGATTTTTTTTTAAAATGAGAATTATTTTTTAGGAATATTTCTCATTTTTTATCACTTTATTATTATAAGAGGAACGAACTCTTTATGGCCGACCGCCTTTCTGATCAGAAAATTGATTTGTTTAATGCGCACTATGATGCGTATTATGCGCTGGTTTTCAACATAGTGCTTTCGAAGGTAAGCAATTTCCATGACGCTGAGGATATCTGTCAGGAGGTGTTCACAATCATGTACCGAAAGGTTGATGAGATCGAAAAGCCGCGTAGCTGGCTGTTCGGATGTCTCCGGAATGTCGTGTATGAATATTATCGGGAAAAACATCACAAGGATGTTGATGTTGAAGCTCTATTCGATGATATCAGCATTGGTTATGTAAACGGTTTCCGTGACGCAAGGATAATGATTACTCAGGTTATTGATGAAATCATCAGTGAAGAGGGGGATCGTGATGCAGCGCTGTTCGATCTAATAGCCGTTTACAATTATTCCATTACCCAAGCCTGCGCGTATCTGAAGATCAGCTATAAACAGGCAGTTTACAGGTATGGACGGATTTCCGACAAAGTGCGATCGAAGCTGAGAGAAAGAGGAATTGCAAACATAGAGGATTTGTTATGAAATATTTTGACAGCATTGCCGCTTTAATAGGTAAATATAAACTCAATCACCGAACGTCTTTTATTACCAGAATGAGAATTAATCATTCAATGCGGAAAACTCATTCCCGCATTTTAAGAAATGAAAATCCGGAATTGTCATCTGTAAATATTGCTGTTGCGTTTAGATATGCATTTTCACGTTTAGGATTTAATTTTTCCATGACAAAGAGTGCACGCATTGCGTACGGATCCTTTGCTCTGATATTCTGTGTATCAGCTGCAGCCGTTTTGCTTACCGTATTGCCGAATCTTAATGAAAATGAATCTGCTCAGATGCTTATGTCTGACGGTGCTGTAAACATTATGCGCAGTGGAACTTTACTGAAAGCATCTGACCTTACTGATCTGAAAAATGCCGACATTATTGAGACAGGCGATAAATCATCAGTTGTCATAAGAAGTTCCGGACATCAGATCGCACTTCTGCAGAACTCGCAATGTTCGATAAATTCTGCTGATGGGAAAACTGTAACTAATCTTATTAATGGTCAAATATATTTTAATACTGCATCATTAATGGGAAGCGGATGTGATGTTGTAACTCCGAATGCATCCGTAAGCGTTAGGGGAACACTTTTTTCAATTAAATATACTTCCGGGAAAACCGAAGTAGCGGTTCGAGAAGGCTCTGTTTCAGTGAAATATATATTGTCAGGAGAGGAGAAACTGATCGGCAGCGGGTCCAGCGCTTCGATTACAGATGCAATAGTTCTAAGCGATATAAGCAAATCTGAAAATGCAATGCTTGAAGAATTCGGCAAAATTCGTATTACACCGAAAGGGCTCATCGACAATGAGGAGCGCAAGAGGATTCATCAGCTTAATGAAAAAAGCAATTATGATGAAGCTTCCAATCTTTTGAATCTTGATCAGATCAAAGAGAGATATGGACGTGTTGAACAGATGACGCTTTTCGACGGAAAGATTTTTATCGGTGCGACAATTTCCCGTGCAGAGAATGTCAGATTTATAACTACCGGCGGAGTAGTTGTCGTCCCTGCCCGTAAAATCCAGGGACTTAAAACTATCAGATGAATTTCGGAAAAATGAACGGAAAATTCCGGCGGCAACTTATAAGTGGTGAATAGTGTTTATTAATTCAATGAAAACAATCTTTTTCCGTTTGGGATATTTTTTAAAAACTGTTTTTGTGCTTGAATCGTTTCAATACACATTGATTGTGCTGGCTTGTTTATCTCTGACTGTTTTCGTCAATCTTTCCGCTGATTATATTTATCTGAAAGACGGATCAATTATCAATGGCAAGCTTTTAAATGACGGAAAGGATTCTATTTCCGTCCGCGATAAGGACAACAGGGTTCGTGAAATAAAACGCATTGATGTGATGCGTATAAATTTTGCGGAAATAAATATCGGCAAAGTCTACGTACAGAAAAGGGATGGCACATCTTTTACCGCTTATCTTGTTGAACAGGATCGGACAAATTATATTTTCAGAATGGATTTTTTGAAACCGGTTGAGATTTCGGTCAGCAGGACAGATATTCTTTTTATAGCGGAAAAAAACCCATCAGGACTGAAGGGCCTTGCTGATACAGATTCAATAACATTGTCATGGTTCCCTCCGTATGATCAGGTGAAAGAATATCGTCTGTATGTTAAAAACAAAGTCAATGATAAATATTCATTAGCTGGTGTTACAGATAATAAATCACATAAAATAAAAAATCTTAAAAGCAATACAACCTACTTTGTCATCGTTACCAGTGTCGATATGACAGGGTATGAATCTGCTCCGAGCAATGAAATTAAAATTACTACGAAGAATATTTCTCCGGATCCTCCGTCAGATATCTCCGTATCGCGAAATTCAAGCGGCGGATATAATCTGAGCTGGAGTGAATCGTCTGATCCCGATGGGAAGATTGCCGGCTACAGGATTTATAGGATTGTTGACGGAAAAGAATCATGTATTTCTGATCAGAAAAAAACCGGAATCTATCTGGCGGAGTATGCAGTTAAAGAATCATTTTTCATTGTGTCTTATGATGATAAAGGTACCGAATCTTTAAGAGAGCGGGTTCCTTTTCCGGAGATGCGTATACTTGAATTTGATGTTATGCCTGCATGCATCTTTCCGGTAGGTGATTTCGGGAAAATGGTTTATCC
The DNA here is from genome assembly GCA_023396615.1 of Spirochaetota bacterium. Taxonomy (GTDB): domain Bacteria; phylum Spirochaetota; class UBA4802; order UBA4802; family JAFGJZ01; genus JAKJGA01. Next base: position 14,602 of record JAEWVM010000258.1, read on the forward strand.
CGGTTACGGAATGGCTCTATCTGTTAAGTTAACCAATACACCCTTCCCCGGCTCTGCTCTTGGTGTCGAAACAGCTTTTCTCTATATGAAAGGCAGAAGTTCAGAGAGTGATGCGCGCAAGTGTGAAAGTCTTATTCTAATTCCAGCAATGATAAGTTTTTCAATTCCGTATAAACTTGCCGGCAAATTGAGTATCGAGCCGGAATTTGCAGCAGGTGTTATCTTTTCTGATATAAAATATACGGGACTAAATAATATTTCTCTTATTCAGGAGGAGAGAGAACGGCGGGCAGCCGATCCTGTTTTCCGAATAGGCGGCATGTTTTTATTTAATGTAAATTACCGCACATCACTTCATCTGAAATGCACTGCAGGAATTATTCCGTCCGGCGGTGAACGTATGATGTTTGTTTCTTTTCAGACAGGATTGAGGTATTTGATATGGTGATCGTAAAGAAATGCAGAGTAATCATTTCTTTGTTTGCCTGCATTGTATTTTCTTCATGCGGCGGAGGCCTCGGAAGTGCATATAAAGATCTGTTTGATGATATAGAGCATATTTATGTTACAGGAATAACACTTGATAAAGGTGTTTTTGAATCTGTTTATTCCGGCAAAACAGTTAATCTGCATGCGACTTTTTCTCCGCCGGATGCGTCAGACCAAAAAGTAACATGGTCAATAGTAAGCGGTTCATCTTTGGCATCAATAGATTCTGACAACGGAGTGTTGAGTGCAGGAAATACATCCGGTGATATAAAAGTTCGTGCTGTCACGCGTGATGGAGGATTTGCTGCTGAGTGCGTGATTGCAATTACCTCCGTAATTCATCCGGGATTGTCATCAGTTGTAGTTTCCCATGGAAATCTTCAGCCGTTATTTTCTAAAACATTTTACGATTATCTTGATGCCCCTATTCCCTGGAATGTTTCTTCAGTTTATATTCTTCCGTCTGCAGTTCAGGGCGGATCTGAAATAAAAATTAATGGAGCAGCTGCAGAATCGGGAGTTCCATATAAACTCACAGTGAATACCGGTTCAAATCACGTATCTGTAGTTGTAACAACTGCGGACGGTTTATCATATCTGACTTATGATGTCGATTTATATCGTGCTGTTCCGGTTTACAAAACCGGTGCAGGAAATATCAGCGGATATACTCTTGATCCGCGTGAAGATGGATCGATGCAGTGCGGCGAAGCCTGGCTGAATCCGCGATTTACAGATAATGGAAATGGAACGATCACTGATAAAATGTCCGGTCTGGTGTGGATAAAAAACCTTGTGCCTCATGGTGCGGCAAATGACTGGAGTAATTCACTATCATCAAGTGAAAATCTGAGTTATGCCGGAAAAACTGATTGGCGTCTGCCTAATGTGCGTGAACTTTTAAGCATGCAGAATTGGGGTAAACCAGCTCAAAATTGGCTTCTAAAAAGCGGGTTTACCGGGGTGCCGTCTGAATTAAAATGCTGGAGTTCTTCAATTGATCCGGCATCTGCATCAAAGGTCTGGGGTGTTTATTTTAATTATTCGATATCAATAATTGAAAAAAACTCAAACCAATATACGGCTGATTCATACTGGTGGCCTGTGCGTTCCGGATCACAGCTTCAATCAACCGGTCAAACAAATAATACAACATCAGGCGAGGATGGATTCTATCAAAAGGGAGTTTCTATTCCGGTTAAACATTTCTGCATTAATAGTGATGGAACAATAACAGATAATATGACAGGACTAGTATGGTTAAAAGATGCGAATCCAAGCACATCCCCGTTGACATGGAAAGACTGTCTTAAATATACCGATGATTTGAATGCCGGAATACAAAGCGGAAATTGCGGTTTTACAAATTGGCGAGTTCCGGCAGTGAATGAGATTCTATCAATAATTGATTACAGCAGCACTTTGACTTTTTCAGCATGGCTGTCAAGTCAGGGATTTTTAAATGCTCAATCCGGTACTGCGTATTTCTACGCGACTTCTACAACTGATGCATCTTATCCTTTACATGTATGGTCAATAAGCAGAAATGACAGATCTTTAAGATCGGAATCGAAAACTAGCAATTTTCAGATGCTTCTTGTTCGTAATGCAGAATAGTAAATTAATATTTTTTATTTTATGAAATTCAATGTTTATCATGCGGTATTAAAAAAGCTGCCCTTCACCTACAGGGCAGCTTTTTTGTTCTCTATTTTTTTTTAAATCTTAGTTATCTTTTAATAACTTCTATATTAAATTTAAGCTGTGGTCTTATTAAACCATTATTGTCGGTGATGCCTAGATTTTTGCTTTTTACCATCATCGGAGTAATTCCGCCGCTGCTGGGAGAAATATTTGAACTGTATACATGACTTTTAATAGCTTCATTTAAAAATCCGGTATATTTTTCATAATCAGCTGAGCCTACTTTCCCTTGAATCAGATCAAACAAAGAAAATATCGCATTTGGGTTTATATCATAGTTATCAATGACAATCCCTTCAGAATAAGGATCCGCATCAGTTACCAGCATGTTATAATAATTTGGATCTTCGGCATACATTCTAATAATTTCACCAGTTGATGATCTTAGTGCAATTTTATCACCGCCAAGACTTATCATTCCCATTTTCTGAGGATCGCCGATAGTTGCACTTCCTTTCACTGCATCAGTGTAAAGAAAGCCGTCCGCCGGAGTCATATACATATTGTTTTGAACCCCTTTGATCGCTACTTTCGTTTCAGGATTAACAAATTTTCCTGACATGAAAAGAAGTGATAGAAGACGAAGAGTGTTTCCATAATACGTATATTGATTTACTACACCATTATTCTGCTGAGGATCTTTTGTTGCGATAACTGCATCAATCCAGTTTTTCGCATTTTCAGTATCATCAACCAGAATCAGCGATGAAGTAGCGCACATCGCAACAAATGCTGATGAATAATATTTTGCCGCAACTTCTTTGTTAAAACCGTCACGATCCTCTTTTCTCCAATCAGTTCCGTCTTTTGAATAACCGTCATAAAGACAAGTTGATATCTTGCCGTTTGGACCATCGCCTAAAAGTTTATCTTCAGTGTATCTATTTTTGAAAAAATTAGCTGTTTTCTCAAGAATCGCTTTCGCTTCTGTACTTCCGTACCATGCATAATCTGTTGCGAGTCTCCACGGCACTCTCACAGCATCATAGAAGAAGTTAGTGCTCAGCATATCCCATCCGTCATTGTAATCAACTACGCCGTCAGGATTATTATAAATAATATTTCCGTTTGCGTCACATACAGGATTGCCTTTAGCATCAGATGTTGCCCTGTCATCAATTTGACCGTCATTGTTTAAATCAAAAAAATACCTTCTGTCACTTGCACCTAGAGGTTTAACAGGGGTAGTTCCTCGTGTGTCGCACCAGTCAGGAAACAGACCGCTTCCTTTGTCATCGTCGCTGATCTTTTTCATTTCAACGTACATCGCGTTGAGGACTGTATCACACTTTTTAGCATAAGATGATACGGTATTTACTGATCCGAATACATCTATAACCTGTTTGCAGTTTTTATTGTCGTTAAGAAAATCTTTAAATGATCTGAGCCATGCCGGCATGAAGTAGCTTGGATTCCAGCATTCTTGGCCGCCCCATGCCGTACCGTTAGTCAGATAATTCCCTTTTAAATCGCCTCTTCCCTGTCTGGCTGTTAAAATGTCTTTAATAGTTCGAGCTGCATATTCACGGTAATCGAATCCTGGTTTCGGCATATTGTCGTATGATTTATTCTGCCACTTTTTGCTCGCAATAACAAGAGCCATTGCAATATCCAGGTCGGCATCTGTAGCAGACCCTCTTCCTCTATCCCATGAAGAGGCTTTAACATATCTGCTTTTCACAATTTCCGCATTTACTCTGTCGGGATCATCGGCGGTTTTTCCGATATTTTCTTTATCTGCCATCGCCTGCCAATTAGGTTCGACTGACGGCTCAACTTTTTCTCCATCCAAAGACGGTGCAGCGATATAATGACGCTTTTCATCATCAATTAAGCTGATATCACTTTTTAGTAACCATGCACATCCATGAGGAACTGGGATTTTAAATTCGCTGATATCTGTTCCATTTCTCAATACTTTCCAATGCATCAGATTTGTTTCCGGGACAAGGTGTTTTCGTACATACGCATACATTTTATCGAAGGTTTTCTGATCGTTGAAGTAAACTGCGATCAGCATTCCATAAGCCATTCCTTCAGATACTGTATCGTATGCCGATGAAGCGTCACGTTTGACGCGGAAAGTATTATCTCCGCCGTCAACAACGTAATTGTTGAACCAGTCTTTATATTCTGAGAGAAGATATTCTTCGCTGATCGCATCAGCACTTGTAAGGCCGTTCTGATAATTAAACTGAGCAATATTGTTGAGAACAGAGTAAACTTCATTTGAACCGGTTTCGTCGCCGGTTTCATTACCGACACCACCTCCTCCGCATGCAATAGTTATTCCTATTACGAGTGACAGCAGAAACGGCATGCGCAAAATTTTCCGCATCTTTACTTTTTTAAACTTCACGGGATCCTCCAGTTAATTTGAATTATAATGTAAATTTGAAATGTCCGTTTTAAGATTAAACAAAGCATCGTTCCCAGAGCAGATAAAACGTGTCAGGCTTTAACCTGACACGGATTTGGGGGAGCAAACTTGGTTCATATCTGTTGTTCAGACATAATTCGAGTGAGAAAATGAGGGAAAAATTCCTCAAAAAAAGTCCAATAGGACTAAAAAAATCTGAATTTGCGGATTATTGGGATCTAAGGCGCAAGAGTAAGCGAAGCGGCATCTAAAGAGACTTCATAATATCCATGACCGTCCCATTCCAAAACCTTGTCATTTTGATAGAGAGTACCGCCGTCAACCGTAACCCTTAAATATTTTCCTGGAGGAAAATGATCCGGCAAAGTCCAATTCCACGTAGTTGTATTACCGGAAACAACCGGCTTAGCTGAAGATAATATTTTTTGAGCACGCCAATATGCTCCGATGTTGGTCACAGTATCAATCCACATATCGCCTAATGATTTAGCATACACAACGCCGGCCGCGAACAGATCATAATTCACCGGCTGATATGCACCGTCATTGCCTCCCGTGAAGCCGTGTACAAGAATTATTCTCCATCCTTTGACACTACGCGCTGAATCGACAGCAAAATCCATTCGCCCGCTTGAAGTATGAATATCACATTTAAGATTATAAGGGTCTGTGCTGTCGTTAGGCAAAATATTTCCGTCTGCAACACCGCGACCGATAAAAAAACGCGTCTTCGCTAATGGAACGTATGAAGTATCTCCATAGGGATACGCTATAGAATAAACATCAGCACCAAATGTATTCTGAATAAAATCAGTCGCAATATCGATATTTGCCGCTGAAACAGTTGTGTGATTATTAGTATGATTACCAATCTCATGTCCATCTTTGACGATCTGAGACCAAAGTGCTGCCAAATCCGGAGGGTTCATGCTTATCCGATTGGTTTGCATGTAAAATGTCATAGGAATACCAAGTGCCTGCATTTCAGTATAATGATCTAATTGAGATGAAGTACTGTCATCGAATGTATACGAAACTGCCCCGGTAAATCCAGCCCAATTGAGTACCTTTAAATTACCCGGAAGACCTGATGGAACTGGAATATTATTTGCCCCCGTAGGAAACGGAAGACTGCTTAGAATATTTACTTTAACCATATAAGTTTTATTCAACCATCTTCTGCCATTACTATATATGAAACAGGACTTGAGAAATTATTAGCATTCACCCCAGATCATCTTCAGCGCTCAGATAATTTCCTCCGCGGTGTTCACGGCATGTACCGATGAACTCGCTCATATTTCAACAGGCTCTAGGGTCTCGGATTGCTGATTCGCATCTATTAAATTACTTTTTGCTGAAAAAGAACTTTTTAACAAATCCGCTGCCGCGATAAGACCTATTATGATAAATTTCTTGAAAGCTTCAAAGAAAAACAGCACATTTCTCAAACTACCCTAAATTAAGAATGGATTATGGTTTGACTGTTGCTTGAGACTGCTTTATTAAGCGCGTCTTGCGCATATTGTCTGAGCTTAGACGCCATATTCCTTTTTGTTTCATCTATAATCTTCCAATCAGCTTTTCGGGGATCTTTTATATTGAAAAGATTATCGATAGAACCGCATTTGAGTTCTTTTTCCAGCGAGAGTTTATCTGATGAAAGGGAAGATATACCGATAAAAAACTGTGCTGTGCCAGGCATGTTTTCTGAAATTTTTTCTGAGTGTTTTACAAGCTTATCCGCAAAAATTTTTGAACTGAAAAGATTCGTATGCGGTAGTGCAATCAGGAATGTATCATCGCCGGCCATTCCGAACATATCATAGCCTCTGAGTGTTTCGGACAAAAAAACAGCTGTTTCTTCAATATACTGTTTTATTCTTTCACTTGAGAATGACTCATCCTTAAATACAACTTTCATCATTATAAATGAACATTCAATTCTTTCTCTAAATGAAAATACTTTATTAAGGTATTCCATAACATTCTCGCTTGTTTGATTGAAAATATTTAAATTATTGCTTTTTTTTCCTTTTGAGCTGGATTGTTCATAATATTTTTCAAGATAATATTTAACAGTATAAAGAAGCTCTTTTTCAACAATTGGTTTCTTGAGGTATTCTCTTGCGCCGTTTATCATTTGTTCATCAATAAGTCTTTCATCGGCGACTGCGGAAAGAAATATGAATGGTATATCTTTTTTTGCTGGATCATCTACAATTCGTTTTAAAATATCGTTTCCGTTGATTTCCGGCATATTGTAGTCACATATTATGATATCCGGCAAATATGTTTTAAGAGCCTTCATCGCCGAATGCCCCCCTGTTGCAATGAGAAAATTTTTGTATCCATTTTTTGAAAGATAGCTCTTGATAATATCAGCTATCTGAGCTTCGTCATCCGCAATTAGGATTATTGAATCGTGTATATCCGTTCTCCTCTCGCTGTATTTGTTTGATAGCTCAACTGTTAATGTATCCTTCTGAAGTTTCTGGCTTATTTCATAACCCGCAAGAGTTTTCCTCATGTTATGGTTGATGGATGAGCGCTCATATTTTGATACGATTTCATTGTCCTTAAAAACGATGCCGAGAGGAAGGCGGATGCGAAAAACCGAACCCTTACCGAGTCCCTCCGATTCGGCCCATATTCTCCCCTTCATAAATTCCGTGAGCTGCTTCGCAAAAGCAAGACCTATTCCGCTTCCGCCGTAACGAGTGTTTCTGCCCGATTCCAGCTGCTTGAACCGCTCAAAAATATTCTCTAGGTTTTCAGTGCTGATTCCGGTTCCGTTGTCGGAAATTGAAATTTGGCAGAATTCATCATCTATATATTCAACGGATATGTCAATTTTACCGGTTTCTGAATCAACATGTTTCAGGGCATTAGAAATTATATTACTGATGATTTCATCAAGTTTTTCCTCATCAGTATAAAGATCATCTCTTGTTATATCCGGCATGTTTATTGAAATCTTAATATTTGAACCGGATATGGATTTTTTGTAATATTCCAAAATGGTTTTCATAAATTCACGAAGATTTGTCTTTGTCACATGCAGCTGCGCTGCATTTGAATCAAGTTTTGCAAGATCTAGAAGTCTGTCAATAAAATGCTTTATTCTGTATGCCGAAGCCAGAATGAGTTCGAAATGTTTTTTGCATGGAGAGTCCTTCGTAAAATTCAGTTCGATATCCGCAATGTTCAGAATAACCGTCAATGGGGAACGGAAGTCGTGTGTAATATTAGCTATAAAATCATTTTTTACTGAATCAAGTTTTTTAAGACGTTCATTCGTTTCTCTGATCTGATGAGTTCTTTCCTCAACCTTGAGTTCAAGACTTTTCGAATAATCGTTGATTTTTTTGTGCATGTTTATCTGGCCGATTACGGTGCTGATCTGATTTGCCAAACCTCCGTAAATTTCAGTCTGTATCTCGGAATCTATTTTTTCCCTTTCGAAAAGAATATATCCGCAAAATTCGTTTTGCGAAAGTAAATCCTTAACTATAAAAGTGGACCGCTCCTCAAACAGATCAATAAAATTAGGAACAAGCTGGGAAGACGGGAAATATTTCCCATCAGTCATAAATTTCTTCTGTAAACGAGAATTGTATCCAAAGAGAAGATTTGCTTCACTGTTGTCATTCTCGTTGTACAGACATATATAACAGCTATTCATTCCGAGTTTAGGCAAATATTCGGAAAGTATTTCCGAAAAATGTGTAAACTCACGGCATGTAATAAACGATTCGATCATTGAATGCAACAGGAACTCTTCATTTCGGAGATCCATGAATTTAATCAGATTCATGGTCTTTGCTGTTGTTGCAACAATCTGAGTTATGGAATAAAAGAATTTGTAATGCTGTCCGTGTGCGACATTAGGAAAAAATAATGTAATAACACCCAAGCGCGAAAGGAGATAGCTCCAAACGTCATAGTTTCCATTCCGTCTTATATCCTGAATTATCATCATTTCTAAGTACTGATCCAGATTCGCTTTTTTTTGAGAACCTATTATTATAAACTCATTTAGAATCAAGTCTGTATTCTTCTTCCAGTCAAAATCGTGTTTTATGCAGAGTTCTTCCAGTTTTTTGTCGCGATGTAGATATTGAATCGTCTGAGCAATGATGTTGTTGTCCGTTCCATTAATTATATTTTCCATAAGAATTTCCTGCGGATGCGCAAAGCAACTGCAGGAACGTCTTATAATAAGATTTGTATGAACTTCTTCAGTTTCAGAATAGCTGTCATCTTTCAGTTTTCTAAGCAACATTTTTGCTGCAGTTTTCGCCTGTTCTTCTCTGTTTTGGTCTACGGTTGTCATTGTAGGAAACATCATCGTGCAAATTTCTGAATTGTCAAAACCTGTTACGGCAATTTCATTTGGAACTGTTATTCCCCGCTTCGAAAGCTCGTTTATCACAGCATAGGCCATTTTATCACTGGAGCATACAATTGCGTCCAGTTTACGTACATCTGCATCCATAAGAATACTAAGTGCGTGCACAGTGGAATCTGCACTCAGTTTGAAATCGAAATCACCGGAGACAACAATCTTTTCGTCATAATCAATTCCGTATTCAACCAGTACATCGCGATAAGCGGAAAACCTTTGTTCAGCTTCCTGACTTGTATATGGTCCGCGGATAAAGGCTATTTTTCTGAATCCATGGTCTTCTATCATATGACGCATTAATTTTGTCATTCCACCCTTATTATCTTCAATTACACAGGGATGATTTTTTGCTTCATTGCCTATTAAAACGACAGGTATTGGATGAAAGCTTTCAATGAACGCGAGAACCAAGTTCCATGGGAAAAAACTGTTTAAAGCGGAAGAAGGTATGATAAGACCATCAACACTGTGTTGAGTTATCAGCCTATTGATATTATTGGTTATTCCCTCGATTGATTCGCTATGTCCTGCATATGAGGTCAAAAAAACAAGAAAATTGAAATCTTCGGTTTTTGCATAATTGTGAATCGCGTTTTCAAGTGAAAGGTTATAGTCATCTAGTGAAAAACTGATGAAAGCAAGAGTTGGCTTCTTTTTGTTTTTACTCTTCTGATTCATAAAAATGTACTCATTAAACTTATTCCAAAATAAAGTTTTTCAAAGTCCCAACACATAATTTCAAAATCAAAAAGCTTTTGCCTGATAATTAAATATAGCATACTTGATGGAAAAAGGAAAGTCAAATATGTTTTTCAAATGCGGGACTTAGTACATACTGAAGTTTATGACCTGTTTCTAAAGCATGGGGAGATTTATTATCTCCCCATGCTTTCACAAAATGAACAAAATAAGTTAAACTACTCCTTGCTGAAAAAGAATTTTTTGACAAATCCGCCAGCCGCAATCAGACCCAGAATAATAAATTTCTTGAAAGCGAGAATACCTACCCACAGACTTTTCAAAAGGCCAGTCTTTGCTGCTGCCGCGGCTCCGCCGGCAATAAGTGCGGCGATTCCGAACTCCGCAACTCTGTCCTTGCCGGGAACATATTCAGCATAACGGTTACCATCCGAGAAGTTTACCGATGCGAGAAGCGGAGCGGATTTAGATTCAATGTCTTTCAGCTGTTTCATTCCCGAAACAGCATTAAGTACAAGAACTCCTTTACGTCCGAGAATTCTGAAGTTATAATTGAGAGTGTTTTCGTTGTTGCCTTCAAACTTGAGTTCCTTCGCCCAGAATAGTTTATGAGATGCTTTGTCATAATGCGGCGGAGTCGCCCAACCGACAAGCTCGATCGAACCGTATCCGGCTTTCTTTCGCTCGGGATTAGAGTCTTTGATCTCCTCCTTCATAGTAGAGAGAAGTTCCTCATAGTCAATCTTGTCAGCATCATCGTCCTCGACGAATCCGGAATCCTCATAAGTGATAACGATCCCCCAACTGTCATCGGCTACCGGATTCATCTTTGAAGGGAAAATCATACCGAGAACACCGTCAGCGGATCCCTTGGGATTTCCCCAAAGATCTTCAATGACCGTCTTGCTCTGCTTCGAATCGAGATATCTGAAATCACCGGGAAGATTCATAACAGCTATATTGTCTCCGATTTCAATTTTGCCGGTTTTCCATTTGAATGACGGCGCCGTATCCGCTGCGTAAATCTGAACGGCACCAACAACTAACGCGATTGTAGCAAAAAAATATAACGATTTTATTTTCACTGGCATTCTCCTTTTCCTTAATTAAATAAAACTCTGAACGCGCTCAATAAACCTGACGATGACATCCGGATCAAACGCGACGGTTATAAGAAATCCCGTTAGAGAACCCCAGAAGTGAGCGGAATGATTTATGTTATCCCCCTGACGTCTCGAAGCATAGATGCAATATCCGAGATATAGAAAAGCGTATATGAAAGCGGGGATGCCGACAGGTATAAACATAATATAAATCCGTGACAGCGGATCATATAGGATATATCCGAACACGACACCGCTGACCGCTCCCGAAGCGCCGAGTGACGCGTATCGCGGATTGTTTTTATTCTTTAGATATGAGGGAATGCTCGCAATTATCATGCTCGCAAAGTAGAGAACCGTAAATTTCGCCGGTCCCATGATGTTTTCGAGCGGAAATGCGAAAAAAAAGAAAGTAAACATGTTGAAAAAGAGATGCTGGTAATCCGCATGAATAAATCCGCTCGTGATGAAAGTCCGGTATGATCCGCTACGGCTGATGTCGTAAGGAGTCAGCAGCCATTTCCGCATGAGATGTTCGTGTTTGAACGCGAGAATACTCATAACTATGCTGACTGCGAGAATGGAAAGAGGAACCGGATTAGGAATCATATCAAGCATCTGTTTTTCTCCTGAAATAAAAATACATCGGGTCAATTGGCAACGCTGCTTGCATTATTTCAAGCAAATATCACAACCGGAGCCTGACCGGGATCTGCAACATCTTGAAGAATATCCTCAGTCTTGCAACAGTTCCACCTTCTAAATTAAAAGACTCGGCTCAGGACTCTTCGAGCAGGTATGATTATTCTGAAATTTTTCAACCAGCAAAATCTTTTACCATCATTTCTAATTCGTCAGGAATTGCAATCTGCTGTGGGCAGTGACTTACACAGACACCGCACCTTGTGCACTTGTCAGCACGAACCGGGGCATCAATCCATTGCCATGCACCGCGGGCAGTTTCGCTCTTGCCGAACATATACAATTCATTCCAAACCTTGAAATTACGGGGAATATCGACACCGGAAGGGCATGGCATGCAATACGCGCACTGCGTACAGCCGATACGGGTATTCTGACGGTAAAGTTCTTCTGTTTTATCAATCAGAACCAGCTCTTCAGCTGTAAAGCAATCAGGTCCGTTCGCACCGGCAATCGCGAGATTTTCAACCAATTGTTCCATAGTACTCATACCGCTGAGAACAACACCGATGTCCTTACGGCTGAATATCCAACCAAGAGCCCACTCTACCGCCGAACGCTGTTTTCCGGCAGTCTTCCACAGCTCTTTAACAGTTTCGGGAAGAGGCTCAACAAGATTTCCGCCGCGAAGCGGTTCCATTATAATTATATCAATATTCTTTGAACGCGCATAATTCAGCCCGTCGAGACCGGCCTGCTCTTTTCTGTCCAGATAGTTATATTGAATCTGACAGAATTCCCAGTTATAGGCGTTAACAATTTCTATAAATACCGGATGAGCATCATGAAACGAAAAACCGAAATGCTTGATTTTACCTTTCTTTACCATTTTTTCGCAGAAATCAATCGCGTTATGCTTCTTACATGTAGCCCATGTTCCGCTGTTAAGGGCATGCAGCAGATAAAAGTCAATGCATTCTACCTGAAGATTTTCAAGCTGTTTGTCGAGATAATATTCAAAGTCTTCATCCTTCTGAATAAGCCAAACCGGAGATTTTGTCGCTACAAAGCTCTTCTCCCGATACCCGCCTTTGAAGGCCTTTGCAACAAGATCCTCACTGGTACCGTTATGGTATACCCAGGCGGTATCAACATAGTTGATTCCGGAGTCAATCGCATGATGAATCATTCGTATTGACTCTTTTTCGTCTATTTTTCCTCCGGTCTGCGGCAGACGCATTGCGCCGAAACCGAGCTGTGATACTTTTTCTCCGGCAAGTGTACGGTATATCATTGTTCAACTCTCCTGTTTTTATATATGGCTGGAATAAAGCGAAGTGAAAGATAAGCGCCTGTGGTCATGATAATCACCTCTATATTTTTTTCTGCCGCGGAAAGCGGTTTCAGCTCAATGAGAAAGATAACAGTTTCAGCAGATATTGTAGACAACCAACACAACGAAGATAAAACTGATGAAATAATTTATAAACCTGCTTTGGCAATTGCTTCAGTAACAATACTTAAATCCGTCACACCTCTAAATCCGCTAAATCCTATGGAAAGTTTAATTCCGTTTTTCAAAGTTACAGGCTGACCGCCTTCCCACCCGATAAAATCCGGCATGTTTATTCCGTATTTGCCATGATCAACTTTATCCGCAAATACAAGTTTCTCATATTCGTTTGTTTTATATCCTGTAATCCAAACTTGGTTTGCCTTTGTCCACGCAATTTTAAAGGAGTCTCTGCATCTTATTTTATCTTCGCCCCATAGTTTCCCGTAAATCTGACCGTTTTCATCGATGATACATACAGAAACAACACCTTTTGCAATTGCATAATCTTCAGGTGTTTTCATGTGAACCGGCACCAGCTCATTCAGAGTATCTATTATTTTTTGAATTGTTGATTCCATAAAATTATATGTTTTATCCGGAAAATCCCGGGAAAAACCTGCCTCCGTAAAAATTTAATGCGATAAAAAAAGATCATACATCGCATGAAAAGATGCATTTAAAATACAATCAATACTTGATTGCTAAAATCAATTAAAATTTAGTTGTTTTTTATTTTTCCATTTAATAAATATTAATGAAAATCAAGGCAGTTTCAATGTTGTTTAATATTTTTCAATTGCAGAAAACTCGTTGCATTTAATGCTCAAAGTTTTCTGCAATATTTCTAACCATGCAGCATTCTGATATATTCTTCTAATTTGAAATCTTTTAAAAATTATATCAGATTTTTAACAAATCGTGTCTCGTTAATGCAAATAATTATATTTATCAGTATTTAATTATGTATATTACTGATACATTTTTAGGTCTTGTCTCTGAACCGGTCGAATTTTTTGTTGAATTATTATAGTATCTTAAATATGCACCGTCTCCGGAGTCAGCAGCTTGAGAATTAGAAGAAATTGAACCAGATATAACAGCTTCACTATCACCAGTATAGTAATCAGTGTATACATGATTATGAGGTCCGATAGCTTCTCCCTGAAAGCTTCCTACTAAATCGCCTGTATTTCCACCGGGTTTTAATGCAGTTCTTGTATCCGCATTAGGATCCTTCCCTGAACCATCATTCTGCCCTCTAAGGAAAACTCCTCTCAAATCAGGCAAATTAAAAGTGTTGGACTGATCCCCATATCCATAATTTTCACCTATTACATTAAAAAGGTTTGCATAGTCAGATCTGCTTATTTCTGAACCATCGCATAAAAGCCATCCATCTGGCAGTTTTGTCTTATCTCCCGCAAAAGGAAGAATAGTACCCGCAGGAGAGCCTGAACCACCTTTAAGAGCATTAATTTTAGCATACAATACATCAAAGTTTTCATTAATTTGTGCAGACGAAATTATATCGCCACTATTAAATGTATTGGGTTTAACAACATCTGTAGCATAAAGTAAACCGGCGGATAAAAAGGTTATTACAAGCAATGTTAATCTCGTACTTTTTTTTGAAACTAACAATTTCAACCGATTTAATAACTTATCATCAATTACTATTTTTATTTCCATATAACCTCTCCTTTTTACATTTTTAAAATAATTATAAAATTTATATTTTAAATTTTTTTATTCACTGAATTTTCCTTCATCGAACCGCGCTTCATCGAAACGTGCTTTATCGGATCCAGCATTATCATCTGATCCACCGCCTCCTCCACAGGAGAATAAATTTA